>DATCUS010000154.1:0-27303 GCA_036561845.1 Tardiphaga sp.
GTCAGCCGCACGGTCCAGCCGGCACGGGCAAAGATCGCCGCCCAGGCGCGGCCGATCAGGCCGACGCCGACGATGGCAACGTGTCGTTGGTTTTCAGTCATGTCATCTCTCACAGCCAGAGCACCTTGCGGCGCAAATCGAGGTCGTCGCGCAGAGCCGCAGACGGTCCACGGTGAATGACCCTGCCGCGCTCCAACGCCACCGTGGTGTCCGACAAAGCCAGCGCCAGATCAAGATTGTGATCGACGATGATGATGGCGACTTCCTTGCGCAATCGGTCAAAGGTCTCGAACAGCTGCTCCACCACCGCCGGCGCGAGGCCCTCGAACGGCTCATCCAGCAGCAGCACGCGGACGTCGCCGGACAACGCACGCGCCACCGCGACCATCTGCTGTTCGCCGCCCGACAGGTAATCCGCCGGACTGTCGAGCCGCTCGCGGATGCGCGGAAAATACTCGTAGATGCGTTCGCGGGTCCAATGCACGCCGTTGCCGGTCTGCCGCTTCAGCCCTCCGAGTTCGAGGTTCTGCTCCACGGTCATGCCGGCGAACAGGCCGCGGCCCTGCGGTACATAGCCGACGCCGAGCCGCGCCGTTTCCGCCGAGCTGAGGCCGATCAATTGATGGCCGGCGAGCTCGATCGATCCGTTGGCGGCCGGCGCGATGCCGATCAGGGTCTTCAGCAACGTCGACTTGCCGGCGCCGTTGCGGCCCAGCAGCGCGATGATCTCGTTGTCGTGCAGCGCGAAATTGACATCGTTGAGGATGTGGCTCTTGCCGTAGAACGTATCGACATTGGTCGCCGTCAGCAGCGGCCTGACGCCGGCCGCGGTCTCGCGCGGCTTCGCAGCGACCGCCGTGTTGCCGGAGCCGATATAGACTTCCTGCACGCGAGGACTGGCGCGCGCATCCTCGACGCTGCCGTCGAGCAGCACGCGGCCTTCATTCATCACCGTCACATGATCGGCGAGCTGGAACACGCGGTCGATGTCGTGCTCAACCAGCAGCACCGGCAGGTCGGCGGAAATGCGCTTGATGATGGCGCCGATGCGCTCACGCTCGGCGGCGGCAAGGCCGGCGAGCGGTTCGTCGAGTAGCAGCACGCGCGGCGCGGTGGCCAGCGCCACGCCCATGTCGAGGAGGCGCTGCCCGCCATAGGACAGGGTGCCCGCCTCGGCGCGCTCGATGCCAGCGAGGCCGAGATAGCGGATGGTGGCGTCGGTCTCGACATTGATCGCCTCGATCGACAACGCATTGGTGAGCGGGTCGAAGCGACGGGGATGCCTCGCCTGCACAGCCAGCCGGATGTTCTCAACCACGCTGAGCGCCGGGAACAGGTTGGTGATCTGGAACGAGCGACCGATGCCGGCGCCGGTAATTTGTTCCGGGGTCTGGCCGGCGATCGGCCTGCCCAGCAGGGTCACCGCGCCCTCGTCCGGCGTGTACATGCCCGACAGCAGGTTGAACGCGGTGGTCTTGCCGGCGCCGTTGGGGCCGATCAGCGCGTGCAGCGTGCGGTCCGCGATGGCGATGTCGACGCCCTGTACCGCCTTGATGCCGCCGAAGCTCTTGACGATGTGGCGCGCCGCCAGCACCGGACCGTCGACGTGGGAAGCCGGGCGGAGGAATTCCGGCAGCGGCATCACCTCCAGCCGGCGCGCCGACATGGCGGCGTCTTCCACCACCTTCCTGCGGAACGGCGCGATCAGCCGCTCGCCGATGCCGATCAGGCCGGTGGGCGAGAAGATGATGAAGCAGACGAACACGAGTCCGAACCAGAACAGCCAGTTCTCGGTGTAGATGCCGAGGAACTCCCTGAACAGGATGAAGAACAGCGCGCCGATCGCGGGGCCGAGGAAGCTGCGCATGCCGCCGATCACCACCATCGCCAGCAGGTCGCCGGAGAACGCCACCGAGATCGGATCGGCCGAGGTCATGCGGTTCTTGTACAGCAGCAGGATGCCGGCCAGGCCGGTGATGGTCGCCGACAGCACGAACGCGGCCAGCTTGTAGCGGTTGGTGGGATAGCCGAGGAAGCGCGCGCGCTGCTCGTTCTCGCGGATCGCCACCAGCACCGATCCGACGGTGGAATTGTGGAACTTCCACAGCAGCGCCAGCACCAGCAGCGCGATCGCCGAAACGAACCAGTAATAGGTGGTCGACGATTCCAGATCGAGGCCGAACAGCACCGGGCGGGTAATACCGCCCAACCCGTTCTCGCCGCCGGTGACGTCGGTCCAGCGGAACGACACGCTATACAGCATCGCCGCCAGCGCCAGCGTCAGCAGCGAGAAATATACGCCGCGCCGGCGCAGGATCAGGAAGCCGAACGCGGCGGCGACGATCGCGGTAATGGCGATGCCGAGCAGGGTCGGGCCGAAGAACGAGTCCGGCATCAGGTTGCGCTGGATCAGCGCCGCGGCATAGGCGGCGAGCCCGAACCATGCGCCGTGGCCGAACGACACCAGGCCGGTGTGGCCGACCAGGATATTGAGCGCCATGCAGGCGAGCGCATAGACCACCACCTCGGTGGCGGAAGTCATGGTCAGGCCGAGCGCCAGCAGCACCGGCGGCAGCACCAGCAGGCCGAGGGCGGCGAGCAGCAGGGGAACGGGCAGACGCTTCCACATGATCCCGGCCCTACTCAAACCGCATGATGCGTTCGCCGAACAGGCCGCGCGGCCGGAACAGCAGCACCAGCAACATCAGCAGATAGATCGCCGCGGTGGAGGCCGCGGAATAGCCGATGCCGACCATCACGCCCTTCACCAACCCGACCAGCAGCGCCGCCAGCACCACGCCCCAGAACGAGCCGAGCCCGCCGATCACGACGACCACGAAGGCCGGCGTGATGATCTCCTGGCCCATGGCCGGATGGATCGAATAGATCGGCGCCAGCAGCACCCCGGCGAGACCCGCAAGTCCGATGCCGAGTGCGGCGACCGCGGACATGTAGGGCTGCAGCGAAATGCCGAGCGCGCCCACCATGTCGGGGTTCTGCACCCCGGCGCGCACCACGCGGCCGAACGAGGTCTTCTGCAACAGCAGCCACAGGCCGAGGATGCAGGCGGCGGCGACGCCGAGCAGCACCACGCGGTAGAACGAATAGATGAAGCTGCCGATCGCCACCTGGCCGCGCAACGCCTGCGGTATCGAATAGGACAAAGGCGGCGCGCCGAAGATCATCCGCAGCGCCTGCTCGGCGACCATGGCGAGGCCAAAGGTCAGCAGCAGCGACAGGATCGGATCGGACCGATAGAAGCGGCGAAACAGCGTGCGCTCGATGAGCACGCCGAACAGCGCCACCGCAACCGGCGCGGCGACGAAGGTGCCGCCGAAGCCGAGATACGGCGTCAGCACCAGCGTGAGATAGGCGCCGATGGCGTAGAACGCCCCGTGCGCGAGATTGACGATGCCGCCGAGCGAGAAGATCAGCGACAGGCCAAGCGCGATCAGCAGATAATAGACGCCGTCGAGCAGCCCGTTGAGGATCTGCTGCGCAAGCAGGATGGATGACATGGATGCGGTCCTCTCCACCCTCCCCTGAAGGGGGAGGGTCGGCTGTGTTACGCGAAGCGTGACGCAGCCGGGGTGGGGTGAAAGCGGCAGGGGCGGAGCGAAACACGTCACCCCACCCCGCTCATCGCGATGCTGCGCATCGCAATGAGCGACCCTCCCCTTCAAGGGGAGGGTGAAGAACCTCAGCTCGGAAACTTGCAGCTGTTCTCTTCACTGGTGGCGGCGATCACCTCGAGGTCTTCGTTCGCCCCGGGCACCGCCGCGCTCGACGCGAAGATGTCCCACTGGTTCTTGATCTTGTCGGCAGGCAGCGCGGTCACCGCATACATCTCGTGCATCAGCTGGTGATCGGAAGCCCGGAAGTAGCCGGGCCGCGTCTTCAAGAGATCGAACTTGGCGCCCTTCTCGAAGTGCTCGATGATCTTCGGCGACTCCGCGGACTTCAGGTCGTTGACCGCCTGCGCCACGATCTTGGTGGCAATATAGTCGCCCCAGGCCTGGTTCTCCGGCGGCTTGTTGTACTTCTTGGTGAAGGACGCGACGAAGGCCTTGCTGCCGGGCGTGTCGAGCAGATGATGCCAGACCACCGGCCAGGTGCCGACGAAATTGCCCTTGCCCGCCGCCCAGGCCAAAGCAGTATCGAAACCGAAACCGCCGACCGGGAAAGTCAGGCCGAATTCGGCATATTGCTTGAGGAAGTTGGTGATCTGGTTGCCGGCCAGATTGATCACCACGAGATCCGGCTTGGCCTCGCGGATCTTCAGGAGATAGGCGGAGAAGTCGGTGGCGTCGGTGGGCACAAGGTCGTCGCCGGCAAACTGGCCGCCATTGGCTTCCATGAAGCGCTTCGACACCTTCAGCAGGTCATGGCCGAAGGCATAGTCCGCCGTCAGCGAGTACCACTTCTTGCCCTTGACCAGCCCGTCTTTCAGGAAAGAGCGGCCGACCGTCTTCACATACATGGAGTTCTGCGACTCCACATGGAACATGTAACGCTGGCAGTCCTTGCCGCGCAGCGCGTCGGAATTGCCGCCGGTGTTGATGAACAGCGTCTTGTTGCGCGACGCCACCTGCGCGATCGTCAGGCATGACGCCGACGAGATCTCGCCGATGATGCAGGCGACCTTGTCGCGCTCGATCATCCGTTCGGCCTTGGTGGAGGCGGTCTGCGGATTGACCGAGTCTTCCTTCAGCAGTTCGACCTTGCGACCCATCATGCCGCCGGCGGCATTGATTTCCTCCACCGCCAGATCGATGGCCATCACGCCATATTCGCCCAGCGGCCCGAGAAAGCCGGTGCGCGGGGTGAGGTGGCCGATGCGAATGACGTCGGAAGTCTGCGCCGACAGGATCGACGGCGCCGACAGGCCCGAGACCAGCGCCATTCCGCCCGCGGCCTTCAACAGCCGGCGACGTGTGAAATCATTGATGTTGGACATCCGTTTCGTCTCCCTGATACGGCCGCGCATGGCGGCTGCTTCCTCTCTCGCCAGGCGCCGCCCTCTTCTGTCAGGAGGGCTTCGTCGCTTGCCGTGATCTGTGATCACAGTTAGAGTGACAAAAGACGATGGCCTTGTCGAGTCCCCGCAGACAATTTCCCGAAACAGGAGCACCCGCGTTGAACCGACCCGCCGCGCTCACATTGGTCGAACCGCTCGACCGCCAGACGCTCGGCGAGCGTGCCTATGGCCAGCTGGCGGAACTGCTGATTTCCGGCCGGCTCGCTCCCGGCGAAAAGCTTTCGCTGCGCACGGCGGCGGAGGTGCTCGGCGTGTCGATCATGCCGGTGCGCGAGGCGGTGTCGCGGCTGGTCGCCGACAAGGCGCTCGAGGTGGCAGCGAACCGGGCCGTGCGCGTGCCGGTGATGTCGTCAAGCCAGTTCCGCGATCTGACGCGCGTTCGCATCTCTATCGAGGGCCATGCCGCGGCGGAGGCCGCGCGCCATCGCGGCGACGACGACATGGTTGCCATCGCCCGCTCCGAGGCCGCCATGCGCGCCGAGAGCGAAGCGGCCATGCCGGATCTGCCGCGAGCGGTCGAGCTCAACAAGCACTTCCATTTCGACGTCTATAACGCGGCGCGGTCGCCAATCCTGGTGGAAATCATCCGCGCGTTGTGGCTGAAGGCCGGGCCAGTGATCAATCTCGATCTGCGCGGCAATCCCGACCGCCTCGCCAAGGGCGATGCCGTCCGCTTTCACGCCGACGTGCTGCGGGCCATCACGTCCGGCGACGCCGATGCAGCGCGGGCCGGCATCGCCGCGGATATCACCGGCGCCGCCGATTTCATCCTGTCGCGGGGCAGCCTCGCTGACTGACCATTTCGATCAACCATTCGGAGACACCATGGATCTCGGCATCAAGGGTTTACGCGTTCTCGTCACCGCCGGCGCCAACGGCATTGGCCTCGCCATCGCCCGCGCCTTCGCCGGCGAGGGCGCCAGGGTCCATATCTGCGACGTCGATCAGACCGCCATGGCCGCGCTCGCCAAAAGCGATCCCGCCATCACGCAAACGCCGTGCGACGTCTCCGACCGCGCCGCCGTCAAGACACTGTTCGCAGACGTACAGGCAAAGCTCGGCGGCCTCGACGTGCTCGTCAACAATGCCGGCGTCGCCGGACCGACTTCCAAGGTCGAGGACATGAACCCGGAAGACTGGGATCGCTGCCTCGCCATCTGCCTCACCGGCCAGTTCAACTGCACGCAGCGCGCGGTGCCCGAGCTGAAGAAGAGCAACAACGCCTCCATCGTCAACCTGTCGTCGGCCGCGGGTCGCCTCGGATTTGCCATGCGAGCGCCCTATGCGGCCGCGAAATGGGGCGTGATCGGCTTCACCAAGTCGCTGTCGATCGAACTCGGCCCGGACAACATCCGCGTCAACGCCATTCTGCCCGGCCTCGTCGCCGGCGACCGCCAGCGTCGCGTGCTGGAAGCCAAGGCGCAACAGCGCGGCATTTCCTTCACCGAGATGGAGAGGACGGCGTTCTCCTACACATCCATCAAGGACTACGTCACGCCCGAGCAGATCGCCGACCAGATCCTGTTCATGTGCAGCCCGCGCGGCAGGACGATCTCGGGCCAGGCGATCTCGATCTGCGGCGATACGCAGATGCTGGGATAGTTCGATCCCTCACGTCGCCCCATGCAGAATAGCCAGCGTCTTCGGGTCGAAACGGCCGGCGTAGTACCGGGCGATGGCGTCGCGAAAAACCGCACTGTCCTCCGCGACTTCGGCGAACAGCGTCATCGACGAGCAAAACTTCACGTCATCCGGTGAACCAAGGATGGCATGAATGGAGCGATCCTGCACGGCCAGAACCAGCTCCGTGCACTCTTTCAGTCGCGGGCCAAGGACAGGGTGCCGGAGATAGGCGACCGCCTCGTCGCGCGAGGCGATCGCATATTTCTGCGCCATGGCGCTGTGACCGAGCCCGGCAATCTGCGGGAAGATGAACCACATCCAGTGGCTGCGCTTGGCGCCTGCCCGCAATTCATCGCAGACGCGGTGGTAGACCGGATCTTGCGCGGTGACGAAGCGCTGCAGGCCGTAGGGATCGGATGAGACGGAGGGCATTGCGTGCATCCTCTCGAAGAGCAGGGTCAGACTACCTTGCCGAACACCGCGCCAATGCCGGCCGTGAGTGCCATGGCAAAAGCGCCCCAGAACGCCACGCGCAGCGTCGGCTTCAGCAGGCCGGCTCCGCCGGCCTGCGCCCCAATGGCGCCCAGCAGCGACAGGAACAGCAACGAGCCCGCGGCAACGACCGGGATCAGATGGGCAGTTGGCGCGACGAGAACGAGCAGCAGCGGCGCCGCAGCACCGACGGTGAACGTGGCTGCCGACGCCAGCGCAGCCTGCACCGGACGCGCAGTGGTGGTCGCCGAGATGCCGAGTTCGTCGCGCGCATGGGCGCCCAGCGCGTCCTTCGCCATGAGTTGCCGGGCAACTTCGCGCGCAAGCCCGGCTTCGACTCCGCGCACCACATAGGCCTGCGCGAGTTCTTCGGTCTCGAAAACCGGATCGGTGGCGAGTTCCCGCGCTTCGCGCGCAAGGTCGGCGTGCTCGGTGTCGGACTGCGAACTGACCGAAACATATTCTCCCGCAGCCATGGACATGGCGCCGGCGACCAGCCCGGCTACACCGGTAAGCAGAATATCGCTCTGGGCCGCGGAGGCCGACGCCACGCCGAGGATCAGGCTGGCGGTCGATATGATTCCGTCGTTGGCGCCGAGTACTGCCGCCCGCAGCCAGCCGATGCGCGAGACAAGGTGATTTTCTTTGTGAAGGCGGCTCATGGTCACTCTTTCTGTGCAGAGGGCGTCAAGGAATACGGGCGGGCCTCGACAGTTGCCGCCGACAACCGGCGATACAGATCGCGTCGTTGCGCGACTGGCCACCAATCGTACAGGAATATCTCCAACGGGCGCCAGTTGGCCACCCAGCCGAGAATCAGGAAGCTTTCCTCGACCAGCCGCTTGGACGTGGTGTCGGCGAAATATCCCGCCACGACATGCGCCGACACCAGACAGGTGATGAGCAGCGAGACGCCAATGGCGAGCGAACGGCGCCCCACCCGCAGCAACTCGCTCAGGTCGCGCTGCACGGCCACCGCGCGACCGGCGAAATAGCGGTTGAATGCCTCGTCGAGATCGTGCGACGCCACGATCTGCGATTCAGTCTCCGGAAAGTGGATGACAATCCGGATCGGACGGTTGGACGGCAGTTCGCGTGCCCAGCCGACGATATAGTCCTCCGCTTCCCGATCGAGATCCTTTTCCCGGAACGGAAAGGGGTCGAGCGTATGGAACAGCTGCGCGATCTCGTCGACGCGAACCTCGATCAGGTTCTCTGCATTTTCAGGTGTCATGTGTCACGCCTTGTCCCTCAGCACCCGCAGGGCATTGAGGATCACCGCGACATCGATGACCTCCTGCAGCAACGCGCCCTGCACCGGCGTGAGATAGCCGAACGCCGCCGCGACCATGCCGGCGATCGACAGGCCGATGCCGGCATAGACGCTTTCCAGTGCGATGAAACGGGCGCGCCGTGCAATCCGGATGGCCGGCACCACGCGGTCCAGTTGATCGACCAGCAGCACGACATCGGCGGCTTCCGCCGACGCGGCGGCACCGCGCGCGCCCATCGCCAGCCCGATATCCGCCGCGGCCAGCGCGGGGGCATCATTGACGCCGTCGCCGACCATCATCACCGGGCCATTCTTGCGTTCGGACAAGACCACCATGACCTTCTGGTCGGGTGTCAGTTCGGATCGCACCGCATCGATCGACAGCCCGGCCGTGATCGCATCCGCAACCGCGCGGCGGTCGCCGGTCGCCAGCACGATGCGTTCGATGCCGAGCTTGCGCAGGTCGCCGAGCAGTGCTTCGGCGCCGGCGCGCAATTCGTCGGCCAGCACGATTTCACCGGCCAGTTCGCCATCGATCGCCACTGCGACCCGCACGGCGCCAGGCGTCTTGGAGCGTTCCAGCCTGGCGCCGCTGCCGACGGCGATGCGCGAGGCGACGAAGGCCACGCCGCCGACCACCGCCGGTCGTCCCTCGACATTGCCCTCGACTCCTTCGCCCGCAGTTTCCAGCGTAGCGGTCGGCAAGGCCAACTGCAGCTTGCGCGCCTGCGCCTCGGCGACGATGGTCTGGGCGATGATATGGTGGGACATCTGATCCAGCGATGCACCGATCCGGATGATCTCGTCGACCGAAAAATCCGGCATCGCGTGCACCGAGACGACCCTGGCGCGGCCGTCGGTCAGCGTGCCGGTCTTGTCGATCACCAGCGCGCGAATGCGCGCCAGCATCTCCAGCGCCTTGCCGCCCTTGATCAGGATGCCGTGCTTCGCCGCGCGCGACAGGCCGGAGACGATCGCCACCGGCACCGCGAGAATCAGCGGGCATGGCGTGGCGACCACCAGCACCGCGACGGCACGGATCGGGTCCCCTGTCCACAGCCACGCGGCACCGGCAATCACCACCGTGACCCCGAGAAACACCATGGAAAAACGATCGGCGAGCCGCGACATCGGCGCCTTGGAGCGCTGCGCCGCCTCCACCAGCCGCACGATGCCCGCATAGGTGCTCTCCGCGGCGCGGCGCAGGGCGACGAGATCGAAGGCTTCGCCGACATTCGTCGATCCGCTCAGCACGGCTTCCGTGACCTTGCGCTGAACCGGGATGGCCTCGCCGGTCAAGGCCGACTGATCGAGCACAGCCGTGCCCAGCGCCACCGTGCCATCGACGGGAATGACGTCGCCCCGCCGCATCAGCAGACGATCGCCAGGCATGATCAGTGCAAGGCCGATCTCCTCCAACTGCCCGTCGCGATGCCGCATCGTCGTGCGCGGCACCCGCGCCAGCAGTGCCGTCATCTCGCGGCGCGCGTGACGCTCGGCAAAGCCCTCGAGATACTGGCCGCCGGCATACATCAGCGCCACCACTGCCGCTGCCAGCTCCTCGCCGAACAGCAGCGCGGCGCTCATCGACAATGCGGCGACAATGTCGAGGCCCACCTCGCCGCGGCGCAGGCTCGCGACGATATCGAACAGCAGCGCCAGCAGAACCGGAACGGTGGATACCGCCCATACGCCAGCCGCCCAGGCGTCCAGCCCCCAGACCCGCAATGCAAAGCCGACGGCAATTCCCAAGGCAGGAAAAGCGATCAGCCAGGGGCGAATGGAAAAGCCGGAGAACATGGTGATCGTGATCTATCTGAACAGAGAAAAATGAATCCGTACGAGGTTCATGGTCGGTGCGAGCCGTTACTTGTCGCTTAAAGCTGCTTGACGCTGATCCCCGGTTTGACCCGGTCGCTTGGGTAGATGATCACGGTTTCGCCTGCGGAAAGCCCTTTGGCAATCGCTGCCAATCGCCCCGAACGCCGGAGCACCTCGATCACCCGCCGCTCCACCCGATTGTCGCTGACGACATAGACCTGCCACTGCGTCCCTGTCCGGAACAGCGCGCCCGTTGGCACCACGATCGCATCGTCCTGGTTGAACACGACGATCCGGGCCTCGACCCGATAGCCATCACCCAGACCCGCCCAAGACGGGGGCGGCGAAACGACATCGATAAGAACGTTGACGCGCTGTTCCTCGACGCCGAGCGTGGAAATCTTGGTAAATGCTGCCGGCTCAACGCGCCGAACCCTGCCGGCAAGCGTTGTGGGGCCACCCCATCGCTCGATCATGACCTCGGCGCCGTGTTTTATCTCGACGGCATCGGAGCTGAGGACGTCAACCACCAGTTCCAGATCGCTCGCATCCCCGATTTCGACAAGCGGCGTTCCAGGCGTGACGATCGTTTCGCTCTCCTGCAGAACCTTCAGGATGACGCCTGCGACGGGGGCGCCCACTTTCCACAGATCCGTCGTGGTATCGCCGCCCTGGTCGTGCCGCGCGAGCAGCGCCCTCGCCTGGCTGACTTCGTGTTCGGTGGCATGATCCTGAAATTCGGCGGCGCGGAGATCCCGGTCGGCAACGCGCATGGCGAGCTCCGCCCGCTCCAACGCCTGCGCGGTGGACGCACCGCCTCGAACCAGGGTGCGGGTCCGCTCCAGATCGGTACGCGCCTGGGTAGCCTGGGCATTGGCCCGCTCGACGACCGCCCGCGTGCGCTCCCGCGCGGCTTCGGCTGCGCCAACGCGTTCCTCGGCTTCCCGCCTGGCACGGCGGTCAAGGAGCGGCGCGGGTGACGGCTGAACCAGCGTGATGACATCGTCGATTGCGACATGATCGCCGACCTTGAGCTGGATACGCGCCGAACGACCGGCCAGCGGCGCCGCCACCACATAGCGCTCCCTCACCCTGGCCTTGCCGTCCTCGTCGACAGTCGCGGTGAACCGCCCGGCTGTCACCTTCGCAATCTCGACCTCGACGGGTCGCGGCATCAACGACCAGACAATCGCCGCGACAGCGATGATTGCGCCGACGATGAGGACAATTCGCCCTGGGTTCACGCGCATCAAATCAATCCCTGGTCTTGAGAACAGCGACGAGATCGAGGCGATCGATCCTGCGTCGAACGACATAAGCGCTTGCCGCAGCGGACGCGACAATGACGACGGCGGCGGCAGCAAATGTGCGGGGACCGATCACCGCCGGTATCTGAAACGTTTCGTTGGAGTGCAGGCGCGAGATGAGGTCAACGACCAGTCGCGACAACAGTAAGCCAAGCGGCAAACCCAACGCAATTTCCAGTACAAACTCCGAAAACAGGATTGTCGATACTTCGGAACGCGTGAATCCAAGAACGCGAAGGCTGGCGAGCTCCCAGGCCCGCTCCTGCAGGCCAATGCGGGCGCTGTTGTAGACGACTCCAAGCGCGATAATGACGGCAAATCCGGTGAGGATCGCCGCACTGACCAGAACAAGACCGGCGATCTTGTCGAGGAACGACGCGATGGCGTTCGCCTTCATGGTAACCGATTCGATCAGCGGCAATTCCTTGAGTCGTTTTCCGAGGGCGAGAATCGCTGCTGGCTCCACCAGCAGCGCCGCCGCCGAAACCACGTTCCCCTCCCCGGTGAGCTGATTGAGCGCAGAAATCTCCATATAGGCACTCATGCCGAGGATTTCGTCGACGATCGCAACCACCTCAAGATCGCGCTTGCGGCGACGCCCCTCCATCACCTCGACCGCCACGAGGTCACCGGTTGCGACGCCGAGGCTTTCGGCCAGCGAGCGTGCAAGCGTCAGCCCCTTGGGGGGTAACTCAATCGGCTTCAGCGAAAGGTCGCGCGGTCGGCGAAGCTGCGCGTCGACCGAAAGCCCGATCGCCGAGGTCAGGTAACTCCTCTGGCCAGCGCGCAGTCGCACCGGCACATATCGTAGCCCCTCAGCGAGCATCACACCGGGCTCGCGCGTCAGGTCTCCGACCACGTTGGCATCGAGCGGATGCGGAAACGTCACGGTGGCATTGCCGCGCTCGACCAGGTTGAACTGGACATCCATCATATGGTCGATCGCATCACGCCAGAACAATCCGAGCACGACCATGGGCACAGCGAAGCTGATGCCGACGATCGTCAGTACAGCACGGACAGGACGCCCGGCGAGGTTGCGCAGGATCATCATGCGCCGGGGTGTGAGCAGCCGGCGCGGCAGCAGACTCTCAAGCGCGGCACGCCGGAAGCGCATGGGGGCGACCGGCCTCATCGCGACCGCCGGGGCCAGCGTCATGACATTTCGTAGTGCGGTGACAACGCCAAGCGCCGCAGCGACGAAGCTGATCGCGGTGCCTATGACGGCCGACCATGGGCTCAATTCAAAAACGAGGTCTGGAAATCGAAAGAATCCCTGATAGCTAAGGATCAGGGCCCGGCCCATCGCTACCCCGCCGACGATTCCGAGCGCTGCACCAAGAGCGACGACGACTCCGACCAGCTTGAGATAGTGGATGACGATAGGGCTGGCCGGAAATCCCAGCGCCTTCAGCGCCGCTATTTGCTCACGTTGAACGGTGACCAGTCGACCCAGCGCAACATTGAGCAAAAATGCCGCAACCCCGAAGAAGAGGTACGGAATGGTGGTCGACATTACTTTTAGCTGAGTCAGCTCATCATCGAGAAAACGGTGCGACGGCTGATCCCGTCGTGCCACCGCGCCGACGCCGCCATAGGGTTCGAGCAGCGTGTCCAGTTCCTCGATGATTTGCCGGCTGTTCGCGCCAGGAGCCAGCCTGATGACGACATCATTGAATGCGCCCTCCATGCCGAACGCAGCTTCCAGTGCCGTGCGATCGACCCACAGCACCGCATAATGGCGGTCGTCCGGAATCAGCAGACCCGGCTTGACCGCATAGACATATTCGGGCGACAGCGCGATGCCGTCGACGGTGAAGGCCTCCAGGCGGCCATTCAGGATGACGCGCAGATCCGCCCCTGGTGAAAGAATATTCGCCTCTGCAAATGCTTCGTTGACGACGGCCCCGCGGGCGTCGCCGGGCCGCGGAACGGCGCCCCGCCTGAGATGAATGCGGTTGAGCGGTTCGTCCCCGCCATTCGCCAGCGAAACCATCCGCGCGGAGACCGGCAGGGCTGACGATGGCCAGTCCACGATCACATCGCGGACGATCCGGGGCTCCACCGCGGCCACACCGGGTATCTCCGCGATGCGCGAAACAATCGTCAGGGGCGCTCGCTTGACGGATGCGAAGACGTCGGGAAATCGACCTTCGTCATAAAACCGGATTCGTTCCGCTTCCAGCGTGTCATATGTCGAGACCGACGCGATGAAGACGGCAAGTCCGGCAGCAACCAGCAGCGCAATCGTAACCACCTGGCCGCTCATGGCTTTGATGTCGCGATATAGCTTTCGATCGAGCAGGCTCACCAGTTCAGCTCCTCGGGCGTCAGGCGACGCGCATTTCGGTCGCTGCCGACGATACGGCCGCCGCGCAATCGCAACACACGGTCAGCCATTCCGGCGATCGCAGAGTTGTGTGTGATCACGACGGTCGTGGTGCCCAATTCCCTGTTGACCCGCGCGATCGCTGCAAGAACCAGCTTTCCCGTCTCATAATCCAGCGCCCCGGTCGGCTCGTCGCAGAGCAGAACGTCGGGTCGCTTGGCGATCGCGCGGGCAACGGCCACGCGCTGCTGTTCGCCACCCGAGATCTGTGAGGGGAAGTGATCGAGGCGGTCCGAAAGCTCAACTAGTGCCAGCGCTTCCCGCGGATCAAATGGATTGGTCGCGATTTCGCCGATTAGCGCGACATTCTCTAAAACTGTGAGGCTTGGAATCAAGTTGTAGAACTGGAACACAAAGCCAACATGCTCGCGCCGATAGCGGGTCAGTTCCGCATCGTCCGCGCCCACAAGGTCGTGGTCGCGAAACGTCGCACGTCCGCCGGTCGGCGCGTCCAGGCCACCCAGAATGTTCAGCAGCGTCGATTTGCCGGACCCTGAAGGGCCGAGCAGCACAATAAATTCGCCTTCGTAGATATCGAGATCGAGATCGTGCAACGCATTTACGGTTATGTCGCCCATGACATAGGTCTTCGAGAGACCCCGTGCTTCGAAAACCTTTCTGCCGTTCGCGGATGACTTTTCAGGCACTGATGGCTCTCTCGTCGAGAATGTCGGAAGCGCTTCACAACCGAAGAAATCACCGGAGCCACCAGTCTTACTTGAGGTGGATCAATACGTGCCCCACCCCGCATATACATATTTATCAGAAGGGTGCTCGGCGACGAGATCACGATGGCTTGCACGAGTGCCCCTCTTCAGGCATCGCCCAGTTTGATCCTGCTCAATGCGCCGTCATCAGTATGCTGTGACATCAGGCCAGCGTCACATTCGGGGAGAATTTCGTGTCCACTGCAGATTCCGCACCGGTTGCCGTTATTGCTCCCGTCCAGCCTTCGTGGCTGCGCTCCAACTGGGGCCTGTTGCTGGCCATCGCCGCGCTGGTGGTGGTGATCGTCCTGCCGACGCCTGAAGGGCTTTCGGTCGCTGGGCAGCGCATGCTCGCTGTGTTGGTCTTTGCCGTCATCGTCTGGATGACCGAAGCGCTCGACTACGCGGTCTCCGCGGTGGTCATCGCCGCATTGATGGCGTTCCTGCTCGGCCTGTCCCCCAATCCCGCCAATCCCAAGGTGCTGATGGGCACCAGCGCCGGCCTCGGCCTGGCGTTCAGCGGCTTCGCCAACACCGCGCTGGCGCTGGTGGCCTCCGCGCTGTTTCTTGCCGCCGCAATGACCGCCACCGGACTCGACAAGCGGATTGCGCTCGTCATTCTTTCCCGCGTCGGTACCGAAGCCCGACATGTCGTCATCGGCACCATCATCGTCGGCTTCGTCATCGCCTTCCTGGTGCCCTCCACCACGGCACGGGTGGCCTGCCTCGTTCCGATTACGCTGGGCATCATCTCCGCCTACGGCGTCAGCAAGAAGAGCGCCTTTGCCGGCATGCTGATGATCACCACGGTGCAGACCGCAAGCATCTGGAACGTCGGCATCAAGACCGCCGCGGCGCAGAACATGGTGGCGATCGGCTTCATCGAGAAGATGCTGCAGAAGACCATCACCTGGCTGGACTGGCTGATCGCCGCGGCACCGTTCGGCGTGCTGATGTCGATCGCGCTGTATTTCGTGATGACCCGCATGATGCCGCCGGAGATCAAGGACGTGCCGGGCGGCCGCGAAGGCATCCGCAAGTCGCTGGCGGATCTCGGACCGATGAAGACGTCCGAGATCAAGCTGCTGATCATCTCGCTGACGCTGCTGGGCTTCTGGGCAACCGAAGGCATCCTGCACCGCTTCGACACCTCGTCGACCACCATCGCCGCAGTGGCCATCATGTTCCTGCCGGGCATCGGCATCATGACCTGGAAGGAGGCGCAGCCGAAGATTCCATGGGGCACGGTGGTGCTGTTCGGCATCGGCATCAGCCTTGGCACTGCCCTGCTGCAGACCAAGGGCGCCATCTGGGTCGCCGACCTTGTGGTCGCGGACTTCGGCCTGCGCAACGCAACCGGGATGTTCATCCTCGGCGTGCTCAGCCTGTTCCTGATTGTCATCCATCTCGGCTTCGCCAGCGCCACGGCACTGGCGTCGGCGATGATCCCCATCATCATCGCCGTGCTGCAGAGCGTCGCCACCCCCGGCATCAACATTGTCGGCCTGACCATGCTGCTGCAGTTCGTGGTCAGCTTCGGTTTCATCCTGGTGGTCAACGCGCCGCAGAACATGGTGGCCTACGGCACCGACACCTTCAACGCCCGGGACTTCGTCCGCACCGGTTTGGTGCTGACGGTGATCGCCTTCGCGCTGGTGATGCTGCTCGGCGCCACCTACTGGCGCTGGCTGGGTTACGTCTAGAACCGTAGCCACTTCCGTTCAACAGGTGCACCGTTATGAAGCCCACCGACATCTCGACGCCTGACCACTTCCACCGGGTGGTGGATTGCCAGTGGGCCTGTCCGGCGCATACGCCGGTGCCGCAATATATCGGCCTGGTTGCCGAGGGCCGCTATGCCGAGGCCTATATGGTCAACTGGGACGCCAACGTGTTTCCCGGCATCCTCGGCCGCACCTGCGACCGGCCATGCGAGCCGGCCTGCCGCCGCGCCCGCGTCGAGAAAGAGCCGGTGGCGATCTGCCGGCTGAAGCGCGTCGCCGCCGACCACAAGGGCGATATCGCGGCCTTCCTGCCGGAGCCGACGGCAAAGAAGAATGGCAAGCGCGTTGCGCTGATCGGCGGCGGCCCGGCCTCGCTGACCGTAGCGCGTGATCTCGCGCCACTCGGCTACCAATGCACCATCTTCGACGGCGATCCCAAAGCCGGCGGCATGATGCGCACCCGCATTCCGCACTTCCGGGTGCCGGAGCATGTCATCGACGAAGAGACTGGCTACGTCCTCAAGCTCGGCGTCGAATTTCGCGGCGGCACGCGCATCGACAGCATGAAGGCGCTGCTGGCCGAGGGCTGGGACGCCGTGTTCGTCGGCACCGGCGCGCCGCACGGCCAGGATCTCGCGATCCCCGGCCGCGTCGAGGCCGCAGCCAATATCCACATCGGTGTCGAATGGCTGGCCAGCATCTGGTTCCAGCACGTCAAGAGCATCGGCAAGCGCGTCGTGGTGATCGGCGGCGGCAACACCGCGATCGATTGCGCCCGCAGCGCGCGCCGGCTCGGCGGCGAAGACGTCAAGATGGTGGTGCGCTCGCGTTTCGAGGACATGAAGGCGCTGGCCTGGGAGAAGGACGACGTGCGCCGCGAAGGCGTCATCATCTGCAACGATCTGGTGCCGAAGGAAATCACCCATGAGAACGGCCACCTGACCGGCGTAACCTTCGAGCCGGTGACCAGCGTGTTCAAGGACGGCAAGCGCACGCTGGTATCGGCCGGCCCGCCGCAGCACTTTCCCTGCGACGACGTGGTGATCGCGGTCGGTCAGGAATCCGCCTTCAGCTGGATCGAGCGCGATCTCGGCATCGCTTTCGGCGAGCGCGACATGCCGAAGCTGGATCCTAGCACCTTGCAGTCGACGCTGCCGCACGTGCTGTTCGGCGGCGACGCGGCCTATGGTCCCAAGAACATCATCACCGCGGTGGCACACGGCCATCAGGCCGCGGTCACCATCGACCTGCTGCTGAGCGGCGCCGATCCCGGCGTTCGTCCAGCAGCCACAGCGTCCTTTGTCACCGAGCGCACGCCGCTGCCGCCGCGCCACATCCCGACGGTGTCGGTCAATGTTCGCCATGCGGTTCCGTTGCAATCGCTGGCGACGGCGCTGTCCGATATCCATGAAGAGGTCGAGCTCGGCTTCGACATCGAACATGCCATCGCCGAAGCGGCACGCTGCCTGCATTGCGAACTGGAGACGGTATTCAGTCCGCCTCTGTGCGTCGAGTGCAAGGCCTGCGAGACCGTCTGCCCGACCGACTGCATCACCTTCACGAAAGACGGCGACGAGGCCGACCTGCGTGGCCGGCTGAAGTCTTCGGCAACCAATCTGTCGCAGGAGCTCTACGTCGCCGGCGGCCTGGTCAGCCACAAGATCATGGTGAAGAACGAAGACCTCTGCCTGCATTGCGGGCTGTGTGCGGAGAATTGCCCGACCGGCGCCTGGCACATGGATGCCATGCTGCTGCTCACTCCACGTGCCGGCGGGTCCCCGCTGGTTGCGATGTCGCAAGCGCCGATCGAAGGAACGATCCATGGCTAAACCTTCCCTTGCGGTGGTGTTTTCAGGCAGCGGCGGCGCCGGCGCCATGAGCGCGGGCGAGCTGCTGCTCAACGCGGCGGCGCAGGCCGGTTACTACGGCGTGATGAGCAAGCTGTTCGGCGCCCAGGTGCGCGGCGGCGAGGCCGCGGCGCTGGTGCAGATCTCCACCGCGCCGGTGTCCTGCCAGCCCGACCGCTTCGACCTGTTCGTGGCGCTGGACTGGGCCAATGTCGACCAGTTTGCCGCCGAGATTCCGCTCGATGAGCAGACTATCATTGTCGCCGATCCGCGCTCGGGCCCGGTGCCGGCCAGCATTGCCAAATGCAGGGGCAGAACCATCGCCCTCACCATGGGACAGGCGGACGCCACGCCGCTGGAGCGGGCGCTGCACGGCAAGCATATCAACGTGTTCGTGGCCGGCGTGGTCGCTGCCCTCGCCGGCCTGCCGGCTGATGGCCTCCAGGCGGCGCTCACAGTCGTGCTGGGCGGCAAGGGCGAGGACATGACCCGCACCAACGCAGCGTCGCTCAACGCAGGCATCGCCGCCGCGGCCGGGCTCGATCTCGATGTCCGGCTCGACGCGCCGCATCCGGCGCCGCGCTGGCTGTTGACCGGCAATCAGGCCGTCGCCATGGGCGCGCTGCGCGGCGGCGTGCGCTTCGTTGGCTGCTATCCGATCACGCCGGCCACCGACCTCGTCGAGTGGATGTCGCCGCAGTTGCAGAAGCTGGGTGGCCGCCTGGTGATGGCGGAGGATGAACTTTCCTCCATCAACATGGTGCTCGGCGGCTCGTTTGGCGGCGTGCCCTCGATGACCGTCACCTCGGGCCCCGGCCTGTCGCTGATGATCGAATCCATCGGCCTCGGCATCGCCGCCGAGGTCCCCGTGGTCATCGTCGACGTGATGCGCGGCGGGCCGTCCACCGGCATCCCCTCCAAGACCGAGCAGAGCGACATCAACATCGCCATCTATGGCGGCCACGGCGATGCGCCGCGCATCGTGCTGGCGCCGACGTCGGTGCGCGACTGCATGTACACCGGCGAATGGGCGGTGTATCTCGCGGAATCGCTGCAGACCCCGGTCATCGTGCTGTCCGACATGGCGCTCGGCCAGGCCAACAGCGTGATCGATCCGAAGCCCGATCGGCCGCAGCCGCTGGCCCGCAAGACTGAATTGCCGGACGGGGCGTTCAAGCGCTACGCCATCGGCCCCGATCCGGTCACGGCGATGCCGCGACCGGGCACACCTCACGGCCAATGGGTCGGCGAAGGCCTCACCCATAACGAGATCGGCATTCCGGTCGGCGGCGCCGCAGCGCATCTGGCGCAGATCAAGAAGCGGGCGCGCAAGATTGAGCAGTTCGATCCCGGCGCGGCTTGGGGCAGCGTCACCGGCGACGGCGATACCGCGATCCTGGTGTTCGGCTCCAGCATCGGCCCGGCCCAGGAAGCCGCACGAAGGCTCGAAGCCGCCGGCAAGAAGATCCGCGTCGTCGCACTGCGCGTGCTGTCGCCGCTGCCGCTGAAGTCGCTGGCCGACGCGCTGGACGGCACCAGCCGCATCGTGGTGATGGAACAGAACTTTGGCGCGCAGCTCTATCATCACCTGCTCGCGCACAAGGCCATTCCGCCGACGGCGGAAAGCCTTGCTCGCCCGGGTCCGCTGCCGTTCCGGCCCGCTGAAATCACCGCGCATCTGGCGTGACGGAGACACCATGAGCATCACCGACATGACCGCCCCGGCCGCCGCGCTCACCGCGCATGATTTCCATTCCGGCGCCACGCCGATCTGGTGTCCGGGCTGCGGCGATTACGGCGTGCTGTCGGCGCTCGAACATGCGCTGGCCATGCATGGCCGCCCGCCGCACGAAGTGGTGATGGTATCGGGCATCGGCTGCTCGTCGCGGCTACCCGCCTATACGTCCTGCTACGGCTTCCATGGCGTGCATGGCCGCGCGCTGCCCTTCGCATCCGGCGTCAAGCTGGCGCGGCCGGACCTTGAAGTGATCGCGGTCGGCGGCGACGGCGACGGCTATTCGATCGGCGGCAACCACTTCATCCACGCCTGCCGTCGCAACATCGACATGCTCTATCTGGTGATGGACAATCGGGTCTACGGCATGACCAAAGGCCAGCCCTCGCCGACCACCGAGGCCGACTGGGACAGCGACATCGCACCGGGCGGCCTCGGCCTGCGGCCGTTCGATCCGATCGCGCTGGCGCTCGCCGCCGGTGCCAATTTCGTCGCGCGTGGCTTTGCCGGGCGGTCGGAAGAACTTGCCAATCTGATTGTCGAAGGCATTCGCTGGCCGGGCTTCGCCTTCATTGAGGTGCTCAGCCCATGCATGGCATTCCGTTCCGAGGCGTTCGGATGGAAGGAGAGCGTGCATCCCGCGTCGCTCACGGTCATCGACGACCGCGCCGCGGCCCAGGCCGCCACGCTTGCCGACGACGGCTACAGCCTCGGCCTGCTGTTCAAGGATCACCGGCCATCGCTGCCGCGGCAGACCGCGCCGCTGGCCTCGCTGGCAGACGTGGAAGCGCAGTTCGGGGTGTGCGGCTAAGCACCGCCAGCACTGGCTAGTGGGACATCAGCACCCAGCATGGCGGCCGGCCGACCATCGAATAGGTCGCGCCGCCCATGATGAATTCCTGCAGACGCGAATGCCGGTAGGCGCCCATCACCAGAAGATCGATCTGGTTTTGCTGCACAAAGGACTCAAATACCTTGCCCGTGGCGCTGCCGTTCTTCCTGACGATCTCGAACGTCGCCTTGATGCCGTGGGCGTCGAGATGACGGACCAGTGTCGCGCCGGAATCGATGTCCGCTGCAGCATTCTTGTCCGCCGCAGTGAAGATGCTGACCATCCTGGCATTCTTCAGCAGTGGCATCGCATCCGCCACCGCCCGCGCCGATTGGCGACTGTTATCCCATGCAATTGCCACATGCCCGAAAGCGTCCGGCAGTTCGCCTACTGACTGCGCTGGAAAGATCAGCAACGGGCGACCGGATTCGAAGATCAGCGCTTCGACAATCTTTTCGTAGGCATCGTCGAGCGGCACGATCGGCACCAGCGCCAGATCATGCGTTCTCGCATACACGGCGACCTGCGTCGGCATGTCTTCCGACACGCAGCGTCCGATGATCTGACTGTGCCTGACCGCAGATGCGTCAGCAGTGGCTTCGAATGCCTTGATCAACTGCGTGGCATTCACATGACTCTTCTGATGTTCGGGCGTCTCGACAACAGGGCTGTCCGAGTTCAGCGGCCGGGTTTGCAGCGATCCGGGAATCACCACATCGAGATCGAAGGCAATCGCCGTCATGCCTGCGCCGAGTCGCTTTGCGACTGCGACAGCCTTCGCGATCGCGGCCACCTCCGTCGCCCTGGGGTAGCTTACGAGCGGCAAAAGAACCTGCTTGATCGCCATGTCATCCTCCCTTTTGGAAAACCTAGGCTTCCGGCTGTGTTCGGCATTGATTTGCCTCAAGGAGCGCACCGCAGCCCGCGGTCACCCTTGCAACCGGCACCGCTTCGCGTCAGACCAAGCTGTCGAAGGAAGACTCCTTCCACAACAAGGGGTGCGCGACACGCTGATCGGGCTCGGGCGGCCACGAACCGCGCAGCCGCCCGCGGCTTCGCGAAGCAGGACACAAATGCCGATTCTCGACCCTGCACTGGTGAACCTTGCCGTTGCCCTCGGCATCGGCATTCTCATCGGCGCCGAACGCGAACGCCACAAGGGCGAGGGACCGGCGCGCGCGCCGGCAGGCATTCGCACCTTCTCGGTGGCCGCCTTGGCCGGGGCGGTTGCCGCGATGGTCGGGGACGCCATGGTATTGGCGGTCACCGTCGCCGGCGTGGCCGCATTGACGGCCGTGGCCTATTTCAGGTCGCGTCAGGACGATCCCGGCCTCACTACCGAGATTGCGTTGATCCTCACTGCCCTGCTCGGCGGTCTGGCCACGCAGCAGCCGGCGCTGGCTGGCGGCATCGCGGTCGCTGTCGCGGTCCTGCTGGCAGCGCGCGCGCCACTGCATCATTTTGTGAGTTCGGTCCTCACCGAGGCCGAGGTCAGAGACGCGCTGATCTTCGCCAGCGCCACCCTGGTCGTGCTGCCGTTGCTGCCGGATCGACCGATGGGACCTTATGGTGCCCTTAACCCGCACTCGATCTGGATCATCGTCCTGCTGGTGATGGCGATCAGCGCCGCGGGTTATGTCGCGGTACGTCTGCTCGGCGCCCGGTTCGGCCTTCCCGTCGCCGGCCTCGCATCCGGCTTCATCTCCAGCACGGCAACCATTGGCGCCATGGGCATGCGGGCGCACAAGAATCCGGACCTTCTTGCGGCCACGGTCGCCGGTGCCGCGCTGTCGACGGTCGCCACCGTCGTCCAGATGGCGCTGGTGCTCGCCGTCACCAGCATGCTGGCGCTGCGCGCCCTCGCCGTTCCGCTGCTTTGCGCCGGACTTGCCGCTGTCGCCTATGGCGCGGCCTTCACGATCCGAGCGATGCAAGAGAAGACCGCGGCCGAGCCGCAGCCGGGTCAGGCGTTCAGCGTGCCGGTAGCACTGATGTTTGCGTTGACCGTCTCCGCCATGCTGATCGCCTCGGCAGCGCTGCGAGACAGTTTCGGCGAGACCGGCGTCATCATGGCTGCATTCGTCTCGGGCTTCGTCGACACCCATTCGGCTGCCATCGCGGTGGCATCGCTGGTCGCTTCCGGCAAGATGACCGCCGCGGATGCCGTCTTCCCGATCCTGGCCGGGCTCTCCGCGAACACCATCAGCAAGATGGTGTTCGCCCGGAGCGGCGGCCGGGCATTCGCATGGCGGCTGATCCCGGGTCTGCTGCTTGTCGCCGCAGCAGCCTGGGCCGGCGCGCTGGCCATTCACCTGATCTGATGGGCGCCTCGGCGAGCCGCGACGCTACCAGTGTTCACGCCAGCGCCAGAACCGACCGCGGCCGCCGCTGGAATCCAGCTTCGCTTTCTGCTCGTCGTTCAAGGTCGCATAGAACCCCTCAAGCGCCGGACGAATCGCCTTGACCGCCGCAGACATGGCATCGAGACGCGTTTCCATCGCCTGCATGTGACCGACCATCGTCGCCGGAACGTCCGTCGGACAGGCGGCCTGCATGGTCTCCGAGGCCTTTTTCGATGCGGCCTTGAAGTCGTCGAACTTGGCGCGCTGCGCATCGGTCAGCTTGAGTGTCTGTTCGAGCCTGTCGATGCGCCACTCCGCAAACCCCACTGCGCGGGCATTGCACATGCGGCCGAAGCCGCCGCGGCCCATCATGCCAGGCCCCATCATCATGCCGGGACCCATGTGTCCCCAACCCCAGCCACGATCGCCGGCCTCCGGACCCGAACGCTGGGCCTGGGCTTGAGCCGGAATCGCACTGCCAAGCGACAATGCGAGGGCGACGAATAACGCTGTCCTGAATATCTTGCTCATTGCGACCTCCAGAAGCTATTGGGCAATAGCCACGACCGCCGTGGCGGTGCCTTCGATGTCGACGAACGCAGCCTGCTTACTCGATGCTGCATGCGCGAAGTGCAGGATCTATTGCACCGATATCAGTCTGGGCCATGTGCACATTGATCCATCGCAACCACGGCACAGGTTCCGCGGGAACATCCCTTAAGCGTGGGAATTGGTGGTGCAGCCAACTCTTACAGGAGAGACGTATGTTCAGTACACGCCTGAGAATTGCTGCGCTGATATCCCTGATGGTCAATGCGGTGGTGTTCGGCATCGGACTGCTGACGGTGCTGTTGGTTCCTGCGCTGTCGCGCCATGCCTTCACGTTGATCCCCACCGTGGTGGTGCTGAGCTTCGCGCTGTCGGCGCCGATATCGTGGTGGATGGCGCCGCGGTTGCAGGCGCGTTATTGGCGCCAGCGCAATACAACCGATGCGATGTTGCTGCAGGGTTGAGCCGCGCGCTCAGGCCGCTGCGGCGAGCCGCAAGCGGCTTCGCGCCCGCAGCAGCAGTGCTGTCATGATCGTGACGTTGAGCGCATTCCATCCGAGGCCGTTGACGAACGCTGCGGCATAGGAGCCGGTGGCATCGAAGATGATGCCTGAGACCCAGCCGCCGAGCGACATGCCGACCACGGTGCCGAAGATGACCGTGCCGACGCGGGTCGCAGCCTCGGAGGCCGGCATCGCTTCGCGAATGATGATTGCATAAGCGGGCACGATGCCGCCCTGGAACAGTCCGAACATCGCGGAGATGATGTACAGCGAAGTCATGCTGTCGAAGAACAGATAGAACAGCAGCGCAAAGCCCTGCGCCACCGAGCCCAGCAACAGGGTGCGGATTCCGCCGATCCGGTCGGCGAGAAATCCGGAGCCGACCCGGCTGATGATGCCGAAGCCCAGCATCAGCGACAGCATCTCGGCACCGCGCGCCACGCCGTATCCGAGGTCACCGCAATAGGCCACGATGTGCACCTGCGGCATCGCCATCGCCACGCAGCAGGCAATGCCGGCTACGCATAGCAATGTCGTGAGGGTGTTGCTGCTAAGCCGGAGGTCGATCCGCGGCGGCGGCGCATCGAGGTGGCTGCGGCGCGATCCGGCACCGATCTGCACCCGCAACACGGCCAGCATCGCCAGCATCGTCAGGCTGCTGGCGACACCGATGGCGATATGGGCGGGCCGCCAGCCGAATTCCTGAATGCTCCAGCCGACCAGCGGTGGCCAGAAGGTGCCGCCGATGTAGCTGCCGGTGGCAGCGATGCTGACCGCGATGCCGCGGCGACGCTCGAACCAGTGCGACGCCTCGGCCATCAGCGGGCCGAAAGTCGCCGACGAGCCGGCGCCGACGGCCACGCAAATCAGGTTGAATTGCCAGAGAGCCGAGGCCTGCGCCGCGGCGACATAGCCGAGGCCCATCAGGACCGCCGCCAGCGCGATGACGGCGACAATGCCGAAGCGGTCGGTCAACCGGCCAGCCGCGACGCCGCCGATCCCGAAGCCAGCCATCGTCAGGGTAAAAGCCAGCGACGCCGCCCCGCGGCTGGCAGCGAACTCCCCCTGCACGGCCGGCAGCGCCACTACCACCGACCACATGCCCACGCTGCCGATCGAGCCAATCACCAGGGCGACGGCAAGTCTGAACCACGCCTGACGTGAATCAGGGGCAAATGGGGGCGTAATCTCCCGAATCTTGAAATCTTTTTCCACCGCGGCAACTTCGGTGCTGGAACCCGCTGGGTCAAGCGGCGGCAATACACCGGTGGCCATGCAGAAGCAGCGCAACAATGGCGTCGCTGGGTCCC
Organism: Tardiphaga sp.; assembly: GCA_036561845.1. Lineage (GTDB taxonomy): Bacteria > Pseudomonadota > Alphaproteobacteria > Rhizobiales > Xanthobacteraceae > Tardiphaga. The sequence continues at coordinate 25,493 of DATCUS010000154.1, forward strand.
GACCCTCGATGCTCGCGCGCTTCTTTCAGACGCTGCTGGAATTCCCGCGCCTACGTGCGTGGCGGCGATTGCGCGGCTCCGTCACTCGCTTCGGCCGAACTCGCAGCCGCGTTTGGCGTAGACCAGGCGCGCCACACCGACATGGTCGTAGGTCCGGATCGGCTGGCAAAACGCCTCCCATTTGCGGATCCGCGCCTCCTTCGCCTTCAGGTCTTCGGCTTCCTGGGCATAGTCGCGCGGCGGCGGCGGCTGGTCGGGAGTACCGATGATCCTGCAGGATGAACTGCCATAGAACCGGCTGGAGGCACAGCCTGTCCGGATCTCCCACGCCTGGGCGGACCCCGACAGGACGACCAGCGCGACAATCAAATAAACTGTTCTCATGGGCGTTAAGTCCCCGTTGACCATAATGGTCGTGACGAACAACTACCGTCGAGGCAGCGGGTCTTCAACAAGACTCAGCCGTTAACATTGATACCCGCGATCCCGGTTAAATCGGGAACCGGGCCCGGTCTTTGCGTGAAAACGCCCGCATTCGGCGCCCAAAACACCCAAACCCCCGTTCGTTAACCCTTTGATAACCATAAACCGGGCAAAAATTGCCGGGTGGAGTCGCGTGTCGTCAGCCGATCGGGGGAAAGCCCGTGGATGCCAGTGCGGTGCCTCACTTTCAGACCGGTGGACCTTCGGCCACCGCGCAGACGTTCGGCGCCCGCAAGCGATTCGCGCGGGGGGAAGCGGCAACGATGACGGATTTGATAGCGGGTTCGGGTCTGGCGACGCCGAAAGCGAGCTTCACCTTCACTGACCTGCGCACGATGGTGTTGCGCGGCGATCTGGCCCTGGCATTTGGCGTCTTGACCATCCTGGTCGTGCTGATCATGCCGCTGCCGTCGGTCGTGCTCGACCTGTTCCTGGCGATCTCGATCACCATGTCGATCCTGATCCTGATGACCGCGCTGTTCATCCAGACGCCGCTGGAATTTTCGTCCTTCCCCACCGTGCTGCTGATCTCGACCATGCTGCGGCTGTCGCTGAACATGGCCTCGACCCGGCTGATCCTGTCGCACGGCCACGAGGGTACCGCCGCCGCCGGCCACGTCATCGAGGCGTTCGGCAATTTCGTGATGGGCGGCAACTTCGTCATCGGCATCATCGTGTTCGCCATCCTGGTGATCGTGAACTTCGTGGTCATCACCAAGGGTTCGGGCCGCATCGCCGAAGTGGCGGCACGCTTCACTCTCGACGCCATGCCCGGCAAGCAGATGGCGATCGACGCCGACCTGTCCGCCGGCCTGATCGACGAGGCCACCGCCAAGAAGCGCCGCAAGGACCTCGAGGACGAAAGCGGCTTCTTCGGCGCCATGGACGGCGCCTCCAAGTTCGTGCGCGGCGACGCCATCGCCGGCCTGCTGGTGGTGTTCATCAACATCATCGGCGGCATCATCATCGGCGTCGCCCAACAGGGCCTGTCATTCGGCGAGGCGGCGCGCACCTACACCCTGCTGACCGTCGGCGACGGTCTCGTCACCCAAATTCCCGCGCTGATCGTCTCCACCGCGGCCGGCCTGCTGGTCTCGAAGGCCGGCATCTCGGGTGCCGCGGACAAGGCGCTGATGAAGCAGCTCTCCTTCTATCCGCAGGCGCTCGGCATGTCGTCCGGGGTGATGCTGATGCTGGCGATCCTGCCGGGCATTCCGATGCTGCCGTTCCTGGCGCTGGGCGGCGGCGCCGCCTGGCTCGCCATTAAGGCCGGCCGGCATAACAAGATCACCAAGGACAATGAAGCCAAGGAAGCCGCTGCGCCGGCC
>DATCUS010000155.1:0-5600 GCA_036561845.1 Tardiphaga sp.
CGTGTGGGCGGTGCTCGGCGTGTTCTGGAGCCTGCCGACGTTGTTCCTGACCGGGCCGGCCGCCGCCGGCGGCCTCGCGGCGATCAACGGCTTCGCGCAGATCGGTGGCTTCGCCGGCCCGTATCTGGTCGGCTGGATCAAGGACACCACCCAGAGTTTCACGCCGGCGCTGCTGACGCTGGCCGCGGGGCCGATCATCGCCGCGATCCTTTGCCTGGCCGTCAAGGTGAAGAAGGTGCCCGCCGCGCAGCGCTAGCGGGTTGGACGAAGCGGGGCCGCCGGATGCGTAAGCGTCTGGCGGCTTTGTGCTGTGAGGGGCTCGTGTTGGCCACGGCGAACGACATTGAGAGGCGCGGCCATGATTTCAGGATTGATCATTTCTAAATCGTAGATACAATATATAAATGAGGATCGTCTGGGACGAGTCCAAGCGGCTGATCAATATCGCGCGACACGAGATGGACTTCGTCGATCTCGATGAAGCCTTTTTTCAGACCTCGTTCGTTCGCCCCGCAAAAAATGGCCGTCTGATCGCGGTCGGCCGACTGATGAACGGTATTGTCGCAGCAATTTTCGTGACGCTGGGGACCGAAGGCATCAGCGTCATCAGCATGCGTCCGGCGAGCCGCAAAGAGAGGAGACTGATAGATGGCTAAAAAGGAATTCAAGCCGGGTCAGGGTTACACCAAGCAGGAATGGGACGACACGGAGTTTCCCGAACTGACGGACGAAGAACTTGCCGAGATGCGCCCGTTCGCCGAAGTCTTTCCCGAACTCGCCGCCTCGATCCGCAAAGGGCGCGGTCCCAACAAGGCACCGACCAAGCGGCTGATCTCGCTGCGGCTGTCGGGCGAGGTGATCGACAAATACAAGGCCGGCGGCGATGGCTGGCAGTCGCGCATCGATGCCGACCTGCGCAAGCTCAACAAGATCAAGTGAGCGTCACTGCGCGAACATCGCCAGCACCAGCACGCGCAGCGGGTTGGCGGGGTCGAGCAGCAGCTTGGCGGTGACGCCGAGCGAGATGATCACCAGCAGCGGGCGGATGACTCTTGGTCCGAAGCGCATTGCGGTGCGCGAGCCGAGCCGTCCGCCGATGAAGTTGCCGACTGCCATCATGGCGCCGAGCATCCACAACACCTGGCCGCCGGATGCCAGCACCGCCATCGACACCACGTTGCTCATCAGGTTGAGCGCCTTGGTGTGCGCGGTGGCCCTGGTCAGTCCCATGCCCATCAGCGTCACCAGGCTGAGGGCGAAGAACGAGCCCGCGCCGGGGCCGAAGAAGCCGTCGTAGAATCCGATGCCGGCGGCGACGGCGGAATAGCTCACGGGTGTCAGGCGGGCGTGCGAATCGACGTCGGCGGCGACCGGCGCCAGCAGGAAGTAGAGCGCGATGCCGACCAGCAGGATCGGCAGCAGCACCATCAGCCAGCGGGTGTCGACCACCATCAGCGCCAGCGCGCCCATGGCGGCGCCGGCCAGGGTCGTGACCAGCGGCACACGCAGCATACGAAAATCGATCCATCCGGCGCGCCAGAACGTGTAGGTGGCCGAGGCCGTGCCGACGCAGGCCTGCACCTTGTTGGTGGCGAGCGCCGCTACCGGGCTGATGCCCGCCGCCAGCAGCGCGGGGATCACGATCAGCCCGCCGCCGCCGGCAATGGCATCGACGAAGCCGGCCGCGAGCGCGGCGAGGCAGAGCAGGGCAACGATGTCGGGGGCGAGATCCATGACGGCGCGTTTAAAGGATGTGCGCCGGCAAGGCCACCCGCGACCGGAACCTGGTCGCAGCGGCCGTCGATCGATCGCGGCGGTGCCCGGTACACTACTCTCGCAGTTGCGACGTGAGCAGGGCGGGATGCTCCCATGCAGGCAAACCCCTGCCGCACCATGCATTTGCATGATAATTTGCTGCCAAATCCTGTCCGCGCAGCGTTTTGCTGCCAAGCCGTCTGATCCAAGTTTCCATGACCAAGTTCGAGCCCATCAGCCGCGCGGCGGCCGACGATCAGCCTTTGTCGGACGAACTGGTCGCGGAACTGTCGCACATTCCGACCGAGGTGATGGAGGTCAGCGACGCGCCGTCGATCGCGCCGAAGCCGCCGCTGACCAAGAGCGAAGTTCGCACCATCCTGATGAGCCTGCTGCTGACGATGTTCCTGGCGGCGCTCGACCAGACCATCGTCGCCACCGCGCTGCCGACCATCGGCCGGCAGTTCGGCGACGTCTCCAACCTGTCCTGGGTGATCACCGCCTATCTCCTGGCCTCCACCGCGGTGGCGCCGGTGTTCGGCACGCTGAGCGACATCTATGGCCGCCGCGCCACCATCATCGCCGCACTCGCTCTGTTCATGGCCGGCTCGGTGATGTGCGCGCTGGCGCCGAACATGCTGGTGCTGATCCTCGGCCGCGCGCTGCAGGGGTTGGGCGGCGGCGGCATCCTGCCGATCGTGCAGACGGTGATTTCCGACGTGGTGACGCCGCGCGAGCGCGGCCAGTACCAGGCCTATTTCAGCAGCGTGTGGGTCGCCGCGGGCATCGGCGGTCCGATCCTTGGCGGCTTGTTCGCCGAACACCTGCACTGGTCGATGATATTCTGGATCAATCTTCCGCTCGGCATCGCCGCGCTGGCGCTGCTGCTGCCGAACATGAAGAAGATCCCGGTATTCCACCGCATGCGCAAGGTCGACTGGCTCGGCGGCGTGCTGCTGATGGCCGCGGCGGTGACGATCATGCTGGTGCTGACCTGGGGCGGCACGAAATTCTCGTGGGCCTCGCCGACGATCCTGGCGATGCTCGGCGCGGCGGCGGCGATGGGCTTCGCCTTCGTCTGGCATGCGCTGCATCACGACGAGCCGTTCCTGCCGCTGCAACTGATGTCCGGCACGGTGGTGCCGTTCGCGATGGCCGCCGGCGGCTGCGCCATGGGCGCCATGATCGGACTCACCGTGCACCTGCCGCTGTACTATGAAGTCGTCTACCGCCTTACCGCCGGCGAGGCCGGGCTGGCGCTGATTCCGATCGCGGCCGTCTCGGTGGCCGGCGCCGCGTTCGCCGGCCGCACCATGACGCGGGCCAGGCACTACAAGCGCGTCGCCATTGGCGGCACCGGCATGGCGGCGGTCATGGCGGCGCTGCTGGCGTTCATGACGCCGCTGCCGCTGTGGGCATTGCTGACTATCCTCGGCATCTTCGCCGTCGGACTCGGCACCGCATTTCCGGTCAGCGTGGTGTCGATCCAGAACGCGGTGCCGCGGCCGCAGATCGGCACTGCGACCGGCGCCATGAACTTCTTCCGCGCGCTGATGGCCTCGTTCACCGTCGCGGCCTTCACCACCATCCTGCTGATGGTGCTGGGCACCGACATCACCATCTCCGGCGAGCATGCCGGCTCGGCCCACGCGATTGCCGCCGCCGACATGGTGCATGCGTTCCGCTACGTGTTCGCCGCCGCCGCGGTGATGATGGCGGCGGGCGCATTGTTCCTGCTGCTGATGGAAGAGCGGGCGCTGGCGGGGCCGGCGAAAGCCGCCGCGACGGAGCTGGCGGAATAGGGCGGATCAGCCGAAGCCTGTCATCCGCCGCGGGATTACGATTGGGCTGCGGCGGAATGCGGCGCTGTTCGGCCCTACGGCCGCCGGCCTCATTCGTCACGCAATCCGGTTGTGGTCGATGCCGGACGGCTTTATGGAGGTAAAGCGGCTGGCCGGTGCGCGGCCGCTATCACCCTCCTGACGAAGCGAAACGAACTGACATGAAAACACTGATTGCCATCGCCGTCATGCTTTGTTCAACAGCCGCCCTGGCGCAAAGCCCGCCGCCCACCGTCGGCGACAAGCCGCTGGTACAGGTGAAGCCGCGCGCAGCGCCTGGCAAACCATCACCCATCGCCGACAGGCTGGCAGCGTGCCTCGACATCGACGACGGCACCAAGGAGCGGCTGAACTGCTTCGATGCGGTGATCGCGCCGAAGCCGCCGAAGCCGAAGGCGTCCGCGGCCAAGGCGGTGACGGATTGCCGGTTCATCAAGGAAGAGGACCAGCGGCTGACCTGCTTCAACGGCTTTGCCGAGCGCATTCCAAAGCCGCCGGCGCGCTGAAGCGGACCAGGATCTGATCCGTCCCTGGCCTCATAATGCCGAGTGAAAGTCGTAGATGATCGCCGACTGGTCGATCAGGGTCCGGTAGCACTCGCAAGCCGCGGCTTCCAGGCCGGCGCGATCGATGATCTTGATGATGCCGCGGGAATAGGAGATGACGCCGGCCGCCTGCAGCTTGCTAGCCACTTCGGTGACCGAGGTGCGGCGCACGCCGAGCATTTCGGCGAGGAATTCCTGGGTCAGCGCCACGGTGTCGCCGCCGGCGCGATCGGCCGATTGCAGCAGCCAGCGGCAGAACCGCGCCTCCACCGGATGCACGGCATTGCAGGCCGCGGTGATGCGCGCCTGCGATAGCAGCACCTCGTTGTAGCGGACGCACATCTCGCGGATGGGGTCGCTTTGCGCGGCAATCTTCCTGAACTGTGCCGAGGGAATCCACGACACGCCCATGGGAAGCTGCACCACGGCGCGCACCAGCGACTTGTACAGGCCAAGGCCGGACATCGCGCCGACCACGCCTTCGCGGCCCACGGTGGCGGTCTCGATGGATTTGCCGTCGCTCAGCACCACCAGCAGCGAGATCATGCCACTGTGGGGAAACCAGACGTGGTCGAACTCGTCGCCGGCCTCGAGCAGGAGATGGCCCTGCGGCGTCGCCTGGCTGGTCAGATGCGGGCGCAGCAGTTGATCGAATTCGTTGCGCGGTAACGCGGCCAACAGCGCATTGTCGAGCGGAGTACCGATATTGGGGGCGAGCATTGCGGTGTCCTGCCCGATCGGTCGGGCCGATTCCGCAGGGGGATGGGAAGACGCTCCGAGAGCACGTTCCGCGCGGGTTGCGCTACATATAGGGGTCTCAAATCCCTTTGTCGTGCGGTAACCGTCGCAAGCCGCGCAAACGCCGGTAAAAAATCCAGACCATCGCCGATTAGCTGAGTAATGCCAGCAGGTTGATTGATTGCGCGCGTCGGTAAAAGATTTGTCGGATAGATAACTTAAGCGGCGCGCGGACCCCGATGTCGAGGCTTCCATCATCGCCGCAGCGGCGTCGCAGCGCCAATGGCGATGCGCTGCTGCCGCCGAATGTCGGGGAACGCTGCAAAGAATTGTCGGAACTATCCTCAGTTGCTCTAGGGTGATGCGGATTCGTCGCTCGGCCGATGTGCCGGACTGGCGTCAACAGCCAGCCGAGGACAGCGACGTGGAACATTTGCGGGTTTTGGTGCGCGGCGACACGACGCGCCCCGGTGTTGTCGCGACCTTGCGGGCATCCACCCGCGGCGTTCTGCATTGCCTGCCGCAGAAACTGTCGGGCGCGGCCTTCGCAGCGCTGCTGCTCAACACCAGCCCGGTGCGCGCCGATGGCGGCAACGGCGGCATCGGTCAGACGCTGATCCCGCTGTTCGGCACCGGCACCGCCGGCTTTGGCGCCGAGGGCGCCATCGGTCCCTCTGCCCAAAATTATGGTAGCGCCGGCGGCATGGTCTGCGGCGCGGGC
>DATCUS010000156.1:0-42144 GCA_036561845.1 Tardiphaga sp.
GCGCGCGGAACGCCGGATCAGTCCGGTGTGACCGTGGCAAGCCTTGTGCGCTTTCTACCCTTGCGCACAAGCCCATGGGTGCATCGGGCACCCGGCGTTCCGCGCGCCTTCTCGATGGAGAGGGTGATGGAATGCAGCACAGCCCGGACGCGGATGCGTCGCGGGACTACAGTTGTATGGCTGTTTGAAAATTGAATCCGAAATCGAAACCGCGCGTCGCACGGATGCAGACTTCTCGTGTCCCGGGCGCGCTGCAGCGCAGGCAATGCGTAGCATTGCCGCCACGCTGCTGCGCAGAACCGGGACCCAGCTTCTTGATGTCACCAAGCTGGACTCCGGATCTGCGGCGCACCACGCCGCGCAGGCGCGGCGCGCTGCGCCGCGTCCGGGGAACGTGAGCCCGGTCGCGCCGCGCCGTTACACCCGGATCATGCGCTTGCCGCGGTTCTCGCCGGCGAGCAATCCGATCAGCGCCGCCGGGGTGTTCTCCAGCCCGTCGATGACGTCCTCCTGGACCTTGAGTTTTCCCGCGGCGACCCACGACTGCAGGTCGGCCAAAGCGGCGTCGCGCCGGTCCATGTAGTCCATCACGATGAAGCCTTGCATGATCAGGCGCTTCACCACGATCAGGCCGGGCACGCCGCGCGGGCCGGAGGCTGAGGGCGCGCCGTCATATTGCGAGATGGCGCCGCAGCAGCTGATGCGACCGCGCAAATTCATCTGCGCCAGGCAGGCTTCGAGAATCTCGCCGCCGACATTGTCGAAATACACGTCGATGCCATCGGGCGCCGCGGCCTTCAGCGCCTTGAACAGGTTGCCGTCCTTGTAGTCCACCGCGGCGTCGAAGCCGAGTTCCGATGTCAGCCAGTGGCACTTGTCCTTGCCGCCGGCGATGCCGACCACGCGGCAGCCCTTGATCTTGGCGATCTGCCCGACAATCGAGCCCACCGAGCCTGCGGCCGCGGAGACCACCACGGTCTCGCCCGCCTTGGGCTTGCCGACATCGAGCAGGCCGAAATAGGCGGTCAGCCCGGCGATGCCGTAGACGCTGAGCAGATGGGTCATCGGCTCCAGTTTCGGCATCTTGCTGAGCTGCTTCGCCGGCACCGCGGCAAAATCCTGCCAGCCGGTATCGCCGAACACGATATCGCCGGCGACAAGCCCCGGCGCCTTCGACGAGACGACCTCGGCAATGCCGCCGCCGGCCATCACCGTATTGGTCTCTACTGCAGCGCGGTAGGTCGCGCCATGCATCCATGCCCGATTGGCGGCATCGAGCGAAATGTAGCGCACGCGCAGCAATGCTTCGCCATCCCTGGGCTCGGGAATGGCGCTCTCCGACATCCTGAAATGTTCAGGACCGAGCTTGCCGGTTGGCTTCTCGACCAGCAGCACCTGGCGATTGGTTGTGGCGGTCATGGCGTTTCTCCATTGTCGATTGTCGGTTTTGTCCGACAAGCAGGTTTTCAGTCAGAAAAATTTCAGGTCGCCGGCTCGGCCGCCGCGCAGCACGGTGACGTATTCGATGGCCACGAACAATCCGCCGGCGACGTAGATTTTTCGGTTCAACCGGCGCGCCAGTTGCTGGCTGACCCCGACCGCGTCCTCAATGGTCGCCGCGACATGCAACATCGCTTGCGGGCTGGCGCGGCGGGCCGCGGCCTCGATCAGTCGCACATCGGCGCCCTTGTGATAGGCGCGGGTGCAGACGATGGTGTCGAAATGCGGCGCCAGCTGCCGCGCGATGCCGTCGACGCTCTTGTCGCCGGAGACGCCGAGCACGAGAAGCCAGCGATCCTCGCCGTGGATGGCGCGCAGGCTCTTCAGCGCCTGCGCCACACCATCCGGCGTGTGACCGACGTCGATGACCGTCAGCGGATCGGCCTGCACCACCTCGAGCCGCCCCGGCCAGCGTGCCGCGCGCAAGCCCGCGGCGATCGCGGCGTCGACAGCCTCGCTTGAGTTCGCCGGCTGGATCCGCTTCGACCACAGCAGGAAAAGCGCGGCGGCGATGGCGGCGTTGTTGAACTGGAAGTCGCCGAGCACGCTCATCTCGAGCCCGTGGATGCGGTGGCCGCGGAACGACAGGTCGAACTGCTGCCGCGTCGCCGACACCGCCTCGTTGCGGATCGCGACCTGCTCGCGCACGTAGATCGGGGTGACCTCACGATGGCGAAGATATTCGCTGATGTGCCGCTGTAGCGGCCTGCAGTTCTCGCCATAGACGATCGTGCCGCCGGCGGCACAGGCATCGCTCTTGTCGGAGGCAATCAGCTCCAGCGAATGGCCGAGCAGGTCGACGTGTTCGAAATCCACCGAGGTCACACAGGTGACGGTCGCGCCGACCAGGCGGACCGGATCGTAGCGTCCGCCAATGCCGGCCTCGAACACCGCAAAGTCGCAGTCGCTCTCCTGGAAGTACAGGCAGGCCAGTGCGAATTGCGCTTCGAATGCGCCGAACGTTTCGTGCAGTCCGCTGCGGCCGAGATCGACGATCGCGGTGGCGACCCTCAGCATCAGCGGCGCCAGCTCATCGTCGCCGATGGCGATCCCGTCAATCTGGAAACGCTCGTTGAAGCGCGTGAGGTGCGGCGAGGTGAACAGCCCGGTGCGCAACCCGCTGGCGTGGCCGATGCTCGCGGTGAAGGCCGCAGTGCTGCCTTTGCCATTGGAGCCGGCCACCACCACGGAACGACGCTGCAGGCGGTCGCGGTCGACGCACAGCGTGGCCAGCAGCGCGGCGAGGCGCGACAGGCAGATGCCCGAGCCGTATTTCGGCAGATTAAACACCGAGCAGGCCCGTCGCTGCAAAAGTATGGCGCCAGATCGCCAGGATCAGGTCGGCGCGGTCGCTGTCCTCGAGAAACCGGATCGACGGGTTGGCATTCACTTCGATGATCCTGATATTGTCGGCCTCGCCCGCGACATCGGTGAACATGTCCACGGCTGCGGCGCGCAGACCGAGCGCCCGCACGGCCTGCGTCGCCAGGGCAAAGGCAGCGCGTTCCGCGCCGGGCGCTTCGAATAGCATGGATCCGCCGGCGCTGCGATTCATGCGGCCGGGAATATCGCGCCTGGAGCCGGCCGGCAGCACGACGCCGGTGTCGCCGGACTGCTGCTGCGTCAGCGCGGCCGGTGACAGCCCACGGGATTGCAGCGCCATATCGTGGTCCGCGAGCAGTTGGGAGACCGCGCGCACGCCGTCGCCGACCAGCGACGGCGGGAGTTTTCGCGCCGAATAGAGGATCCTGTCGTCCAGCACGAAGATCCGGTATTCACGTCCCGACACGATCGGCTGCATCAGCACCGCATCGTAGTAGCGTGCCACCTCGTCGAGGTAATCTGCGAGGGCGCTCTCCGTGGCGATTGTTTGCGCGAAGTCGCCGCGTGATCCGGTCAGCGGCTTGAGGAAGGCGGCGCCGCCGAGCTGTCGGAAATGGACCATGGCATCGGCGCGCTCGTGGCCGGGCGGGCGATGCGCGCGGTGGCGCTCATGCAGGAAGAAATATTGGCCGCCGAGCGTCGGCAGTCCGCTGCGGTCGAGGGCCACCTGGGCGAAGTATTTGTCGCCGGCGAGCGTCGCTGCTGTCGCGGAATTCTGCGGATAGAACGAGCCGCGCCCGGCGCTGAAGCAGACGCTGAAGCCAGCGGAACTGACCCGGAAGACCAGCCCTGTACCCTTGTCGAGCTCCTCGAATGTCAATCCGAACCTGGCGCAGGCAAACTCGGCATAGATCGTTTGGTCGGGGTAGAAGCCAGGTTTTCCGGCCCGGAGGTCCTGCAGGCTTGGCATCGCGCACCGCGTTGGCGATCCCTTGGGGACCGCTTGCTCTGGATGGTCGGATCGAAGGCGGACCGTACCGGATTGCGGATGGTCGTTCCACCGCCAGAACAGGCGGAAATTTAATTCCAAATACCGGCCAATTTCGGAAAGTTAATGCCGCAACACCCGCGCCCAACGCATGGGTAACCTGCTTTCGAAATTAATCGACCGCGATTCCCAATCCGCAATTGCACCGCCAGCAAAGTTTGACTAATTGTCTCGTTACGCAAGTGCGAGATGCCGAATTCTTCAATTACTGCAACGGTTTCTCGATCTTCGGGGCCGTGGAACGATAGCTTTGTTCCACAAAAGACACGCAGTGGAAAATCAATCTCATGAGCGCGTTCAATCAAGAGACGATTCTGTCTGTCCAGCATTGGACGGATACGCTTTTCAGCTTCACCGCCACCCGCAGCCCGAGTTTCCGCTTCCAGAACGGGCAGTTCGCCATGATCGGCCTCGAGGTCGACGGCCGCCCGCTGCTACGCGCCTACAGCATGGCGAGCGCCAACCACGAGGAAGAGCTGGAGTTCTTCAGCATCAAGGTCGCCGACGGTCCGCTGACCTCGCGGCTGCAGAAGATCAAGGAAGGCGACAAGATCCTGGTCGGCCGCAAGGCGACCGGCACGCTGGTTGCCGACAACCTGCTGCCCGGCAAGCGTCTGCTGTTGCTGTCGACCGGCACCGGCCTCGCGCCGTTCGCCAGCCTGATCAAGGATCCCGACATCTACGAACGCTTCGAGACGGTCATGCTGGTACACGGCTGCCGTCAGGTCTCGGAACTCGCTTATGGCGAACGGCTTGTCAACAAGCTGGCCAAGGATGAATTGTTCGGCGAGCTGATGAAGGACAAGTTCATCTATTATCCCACCGTGACCCGCGAGCCGTTCCGCAATCGCGGCCGCATCACCGACCTGATTACCTCGGAACAGCTGTTCAACGATATCGGTATGCCGCCGCTGGACATCGCGACCGACCGCATCATGATGTGCGGCAGCCCGGGCATGCTGGAGGATCTCAAGCAGACCTTCGAGTCGCGCGATTTCATCGAAGGCAGCCACAATACGCCCGGCCATTTCGTGATCGAGAAGGCCTTCGTCGAGCGCTGATCCTCTGCAAAACAGAATTGCACTGCACCGCAAACAAACCCGCGCCCTGGCGCGGGTTTTGTCATTCGCGGGTTGGGCAATCCCTGTAAGGATCAATTGATTGTCACCGCTTGCGGTCGGCATCCTGACGCAAGCAGTGTAACAATCGACCACCCGCGGCCATACGCGCTGCGCAAATGATGTCACGGATGGGTCTTATGGAAACGCTGATGCTTCCCTTCTCGCCGCGCTTCATCGTTCTGACGATTTGCAGCGTCGTGACGGTGCTGCTGATCGGCATCGCGCTGGCCGATCACAAGGTGTTCGATCTGGTGCTGATCCCGACCTTGGTGTTCGCCGGTCTGACCGCGCTCGGCATCCGCGACCTCGTGCAGAAGGATCACGCGGTGCTGCGCAACTATCCGATTGCCGCGCATCTGCGCTTCTTGCTCGAGGAGATCCGGCCGGAGATGCGGCAGTATTTCTTTGAGAGTGAGAAGGACGGCATGCCGTTCAGCCGCGATACCCGCGCGGTGGTCTATCAGCGCGCCAAGATGGTGCTCGACAAGCGTCCGTTCGGAACGCAGAAGAACGTCTACGAGCAAGGCTATGAGTGGATGCACCATTCGGTGGCACCCAGGCCGCACGCCAGCGAAGCGTTCCGTATCACCATCGGCGGGCCGGATTGCACCAAACCTTACTCGGCTTCGGTGTTCAACATTTCCGCCATGAGCTTCGGCGCGCTAAGTCCCAATGCCATTCGCGCCTTGAACGCGGGTGCGAGAAAGGGCGGCTTCGCCCACGACACCGGCGAAGGCGGCGTCAGCCCGTACCATGAGGAAATGGGCGGCGACCTGATCTGGGAGATCGGCTCCGGCTATTTCGGTTGCCGCAATCCCGACGGCTCGTTCAACGCCGAGAAATTTGCGAAGGTCGCGGCGAGCGACCAGATCAAGATGGTCGAGCTCAAGGTCAGCCAGGGTGCCAAGCCAGGCCATGGCGGCGTGCTTCCGGCGGCGAAGGTCTCCGAGGAGATTTCGCGCATTCGCGGCGTCGGCATGGGCGAGGACTGCATCTCGCCGGCCTATCACAAGGCGTTCTCGACCCCGGTCGGCATGATGGAGTTCATCGGCGAGATGAGGCGGCTGTCCGGCGGAAAGCCGACCGGCTTCAAGCTGTGCATCGGCCATCCCTGGGAGTTTCTCGCGATCTGCAAGGCAATGCTGCAGACCGGCATCTATCCGGATTTCATCGTCGTCGACGGCAAGGAAGGCGGCACCGGTGCGGCGCCGCTGGAGTTCATGGATCATCTCGGCATGCCGATGCGCGAGGGTGTCAATTTCGTCCACAACGCGCTGGTCGGCATCAATGCCCGCGACCGCATCAAGATCGGCGCCTCCGGCAAGATTGCCACGGCCTTCGACATTGCCCGTGCCATGGCGATCGGCGCCGACTGGTGCAATTCGGCGCGCGGCTTCATGTTCTCGCTGGGCTGCATCCAGTCGCTGAGCTGCCACACCGACCGTTGCCCGACCGGCGTCACCACGCAGGATCCGACCCGTGCCCGCGCACTGGTGGTGCCGCAAAAGACCGACCGTGTGCAAAGTTATCACCAAGCGACGTTGCATGCGCTGGCAGAGTTGATCGCCGCCGCCGGTCTCGATCACCCACAGGACATCCGGCCGATTCATTTCTCGCACCGCGAATCCGGCACGGACGTGCAATCCTTCACGCGGCTTTATCCTGCGCTGCGGCCCGGCGAGTTGATCGACGGCACCGGCGACGTCCGCTTTCGCGAGGCGTGGAATATGGCGCAGGCGGGCACGTTCGCGCCGACGGCGTGACCGCTATCATTCCGGGGCGCGAGAGCGCAGCTCTGCTCGCCATCGCCACGCCGACGGACGTGCATCCCGGAATGACAGTCTCAGAATTCCCCGTGCAGCCGACCTGAAAACACCGACACCGGACCGCGGTCGGCATTGTAGGCGGGATTGGTGATCAGCTGGTAATCGGCAGTCAGGGTCAGCTGCTTGCTGAGCGCGTAGGCGTAGTAGGTTTCGAGCACGCGCTCGCGTCGGTAGTTCAGCTGGCCATCGCCGATCAGGACGCCCAATCCGCCGGCCGCGATGAAATCGCGATGGTCGTTGGACAGCCCGTTGATGGCCCCGCCGATGCCGACGACATCGTTCGGCCGGCCCCAGCGCGTGCCCTTGATCGATGTGCCGAGCGACAGGCTGGAGTCGATATCGGTGAAGGCCATGATCTCGGTCTTGCCATCGTTCCAGCTCCAGCGCGCGAACAGGCCGACGTCATCGTTGAGCGCCTGCTCGATGCTGACAACGTAGCCATATTTGATGCGCCCTTGCCGGGTCTGTGCAATGTCGAGATTGAACGCCGGATTGTTCAGCGTGTCACGGTAGCTGCCTGAAAAGGCGCTGTTCAGCCACGCAATGGTGCGGAGTTTTCCGGGCTGCGAGAATAGCGTGTAGCGCGTTTCCAGTTCGAGCACATAGCTGCCGCGCTGGAAAATCTTGGTGTCGAAGTTGTTCGAGTTGGAGACGTCCCCCATCAGGAAATAGCCGGCGCGCAGGGCCCACTGCTTCTGATTGAACTCGGCGGTGGCGCCATAGGTCAGACCGACCTTGTCGGCGGAGTAGTCGAAGGCGCCCGGCGCCCACATCGACCAGTTCATGAAATCCTTGCGGGTGTCCTTGGCGTAGGAATTGCCGTCGAAAATATCCATCACCGCGAACTTGCCGGCCTGCACGGTCAGGCGGGAGACATCGACCTTGCCTCCCAGTTGGGTCGGGCCGCTGGCGAGTTCTTCCTGTTCGCCGCCGAATCCCCAGGTCTGGCGCAGGATCAGCCGCGACGTGTTGTAATGCGGATAGGGGAAGTTCGATTTCTGTGCCTCGCCGTTGGGAAAACCGGCAGCGCCAACGGTGTTGTTGAGTCCAAATCCCTGCAGAAGTTCGGGATTGTAGTAGACCTCGCCGCCGTCCCACAGCCGCGCATTGAGGAACAGGCTGTTGCTCCAGGTCGCCTGGTATTGCGACGCCGGCGTGAAGCTGTTGGTGCCGGTATAGGGCGCGCGGAATGACGGGTAGCCCTGTCCCAGATACGTCGTCTGGCCGTGAATTTCCCAGCGGTCGGATTCCGGGTCGGCGATTCCGGCCAGTTTCGGCGCGCTGCCGGGTGTCCAGTCGATGCGGCGGTTGAGCCCGACGCGCAGCATCTGGAAATCCGTGGCGGAGTGATACTGCGCGCCGGATGCGAACTGCACATCGGCATCGCCGAAGCGGCTGTAAAGATATTCGAGACGGGCGGTCCAGTGCGGCGCGAAGGCATATTCGACGCCGGCGCCGGCGCTCCAGCCGAGCCGGATGTCGATTTGTTTTTCCCGGTCACCGACTGTCGGCGTGTTGACAAAGCGCTCGCCCATGAAGGCCAGGCCGCCGGTCGCATAGGTCAGCCAGGGACCGGCAACCATGCCGAGCCGTCCACGCAGGGTGCCGGAGAAATCGACCTGATCGAGAATCTGCGAATTCGCAGAGCCCACGTTTGCGGCGATGGAATTGCCGTCGATATAATTGGGAAACGTCACGTCGGTCTCGAGGCCGAGCAGCACCCCGGATGAGAACTGAAGGTTATAACCGGCCTGCAGGCCGCCGACCGGTCCGCCGAAGCCGTTGCTGACGCCTGTGGCCGCCGGATCGCGCAAGGTCGCGTTGGCGTTACCGCGGCCGTAGCCGGCATGGGCGCCGAGGTAGAATCCGGTCCAGTCCACGACCGGCTGCAGCCGGGGCGCCTTGACGGACATTCCCGGCGGGACGTCCGCGGCCCCTGCCGAGCCGCTGAACGCGACAGCGCCGAGGGCACATCCAATCCAGAGGCACTTCTTGAACGGTTTCAGGGGGTCGAAAGGGCTCATGCCTGTGTCATTTCCGATTTTGCCTGTCCCGAAACGTCGGTTGGGCAGTGGCGTTGGGCTTGGTCCGCGCAACAAATGAGAGCACGCGCGATCCGTCTGGCTTGCCGCATCGCACAATTGCCTCAAACCCCAGCGGAACCCAACCAATGTCTCGCGACCATACCTAAATATAAATGCAACTAATTCGCAAGAGCAACAAGCAATTGCGTCGATGGTC
This sequence comes from Tardiphaga sp., assembly GCA_036561845.1. GTDB lineage: Bacteria > Pseudomonadota > Alphaproteobacteria > Rhizobiales > Xanthobacteraceae > Tardiphaga. Next base: position 9,060 of record DATCUS010000156.1, read on the forward strand.
CTGAATGGCATGCGAGTGTGACGGCTGGGTCACAATCGGCTCGCGGGGACCATGGGGGACGGCGGCCAAAAAGAAGACCCGCCCGGGGGGACAACCGGGCGGGTCGGTGCGACACGGGGTGGATGAGGCGCCCGTGCCGGACGCGGATCCACATCGATCAGATCAGGGCTCAGTAGTTGCAGGTGCGGACGCGGCCGACATAGTTGCCCCAGGCGTCGAACTGGCGAACCCAGCCGCAGCGGCGATAGCCGTAACCGTTGCCGTAACCGTAATAACCGGTCTCGCTGGCGGCGATGGCGCTGCCGACGGCAACCGCGCCGAGCACGCCGGCGGCGACGCCGAAACCAACGCCGGGACCCTTGGCCTGGGCCTGTTGTGTGGACGACGCGACGGTGCCGGTGACAGCGAGCGCGGCGAGGGCGAGGGCGGCAAGCTTGGACTTGATCGACATGGGAAACTCCATCCTGTTGAAGCGGCCATCGTGGTCCGCATGACAGTTGGTCGAAGCGTTTCCCGGTCGGGTTCGAGGTGCGTCAGGGATATTTGATTTCAGCTGCGTGTCGTCGCGCGCCCGTGACGACACAGTTTCCAATGCGCTATTGGCCCGCGTCCGGTCTGTTCGTCAGCGCTGCGAGGTCGAAGCGATCGACGTCGGCCAGCAATTCGCAGAATGCACGCGCGCCGTGGTCGAGCAGCGCTTCGCCCTTGTCCGCCGTAGCCTGAGTGGCATCGCCGACCGCGCCGCTCGCATTCAGGTCTTCGGTCTGCCAGGCGAACGGCGCCGGGCGATGCGCGGACAGCCAGCGGAAATCCTTGTCCATGGACGCGGTCGCGGCCTGGAAATCGACGATCTTGTCTTGACGCACATGCTGCGGATACGCCGCCAGCATGATCGATGTTTCCACCGCGCCGCCGTGAATGCCGTGACGCAGTTCGTCGGCGAGGAAAAGGCCGTCCGGCGCGCCGAAGCGATTCCAGCCGGTGGTCACCGCGAGCATGCCGTGCCGGGCGCGCAGATCCTGCGCCACCAGTGTCATCGCGGCGCTGTTACCGCCGTGACTGGTGACCATCACCAGCTTCCGGATGCCGGCGCGGGCGAGGCTTTCGCCGATGGCCATCCAGCCTTGCAGCGCTGTCTCGGTGGGCAGCGTGAGCGTGCCCGGAAACGCCAGATGTTCGGTGGAGATGCCGACCGGCTGCAGCGGCAGGAAGGTGGCGGGCAGGGCGGCCGGCAGCAGGCTGCGAACACGGGCGAGATAAGCTTCGGCGATCAGGACGTCGGTACCCAAAGGCAAATGCGGACCGTGCTGCTCGGTGGCAGCCAGCGGCAGCACGGCGATCCATCGCGCCGTGTCGGTCGCAGCCATGTCGGGCCAGTGGATCCCGGTCCAGTCGCGGGGAGGAACGTCAGAAGTCATCGTGCGAAACGTTTCTTTGCCTGAATTTGCAGGGTAGTTTGTCGCGGTTGCCCATCGCGGGTGGTCAATTCGCCCCGGGGCCTGTACCACCCGGCTGGCTTCATCATGGGCCAAAACGATCAACGGAGTCCAATCATGAACCCGCTCTGCCTGCTGCGAGCGTTAACACTTGGCGCGCTGGCTGTGCTGGCCGCGCCGGCGCCCGCGTCGGCACAGACGCTCGACAAGGTGAGGTTCGGCACCAACTGGGTCGCCGAGGCAGAACATGGCGGCTTCTTTCAGGCCGTCGCCGACGGCACCTACAAGAGCTACGGCCTCGATGTGACCATCGTGCCTGGCGGGCCGAACGTGAACAACGGCATTCTGCTGGTCGCCGGCAAGCTCGATTTCTACATGAGCGCCAACACCCTGAAGTCGTTCGATGCGGTCACCAACAACGTGCCGCTGGTGACCGTTGCCGCCATCTTCCAGAAGGATCCCCAGGTGTTCCTGGTGCATCCCAATCCCAAGGTGACGAAGCTGGAAGACCTCAAGCCGCTGACGATCTTCATCTCCAAGGAGGGTATCGCCGGCTATTTTCAATGGATGAAGAACGAATTCGGTTTCAGCGACGCGAAGGTCAAGCCCTACACCTTCAATGCGCAGCCGTTCCTGGCCGACAAGAACAGCGCCATGCAGGGGTATGTCACCTCCGAACCCTTCGTGGTGGAGAAGCAGGCCGGCTTCAAGCCGACCCTGATCCTGCTCGCCGACTATGGCTTCGATGGCTATTCCACGTTGATCGAGACCCGGCGCGAACTGGTCGACAAGAAGCCCGACCTCGTGCAGCGCTTCGTCGACGCTTCGATCGTCGGCTGGTACAACTATCTCTACGGCGACAACAAGCCGGCCAACGACCTAATCAAGAAGCTCAATCCGGAAATGACCGACGATATGCTGGCCTATTCGACCGCCAAGATGAAGGAATATGGCATCGTGGACTCCGGCGACAGCCTGCGCGACGGCATCGGCGCCATGTCGGAGGCTCGCGTCGCCAGCTTCTTCGACAAGATGTCACGCGCCGGCGTGGTCAAGCGGGACATCGATTTCCGCAAGGCCTACACGCTGCAGTTCGTCAACAAGGGCGTGGGCCTGAACCTCCGGCCGAAGAAAAAATAGTCTACATGGCCGACTCCGTCTTGCCCGATCTCCTCGCGGCTGGGCCGGCCGGCGTGTCGGTGAGCCTGCGCGGCGTGACCAAAATCTACGATAACGGACTCCGCGCACTTGGCCCGCTCGACCTCGATGTCCGCAAAGGCGAATTCGTATCGCTGTTGGGGGCTTCGGGCTGCGGCAAGACCACTGCCTTGCGGCTGATCGCCGGTCTGTCGGCGCCGACCGCAGGCACGGTGCAAGTGTCGACCCGCCCCACCGGCCACGCCATTGGCTTCGTGTTTCAGGAGCCGACCTTGATGCCGTGGTGCAGCGTACGCGACAACGTCCTGCTGCCGCTGAAACTCGCGCATGAGTCGCGTTCCAAATCCGACAGCCGCGTCGCCGCCGCATTGGCACAGGTCGGGCTCGGCGACTTCGCTGATGCCTTTCCGCGCGAACTGTCCGGCGGCATGAAGATGCGGGCGTCGCTGGCGCGCGCGCTGGTCACCGATCCCGATATCCTGCTGATGGATGAGCCCTTCGCGGCGCTCGACGAGATCACCCGCTTCAAGCTGAACAATGACCTGCTGGCGCTGTGGCGCGACTTGCGCAAGACCGTCGTCTTCGTCACCCATTCGCTGTTCGAGGCGGTCTATCTGTCGCAGCGGGTGATCGTGATGAGCCCGCGCCCCGGCCGCGTCAGCGCGCAATTCCGCATCGACGCGCCGGAGGTGCGCGACGACGATTTCCGCACGTCGGTGGCCTATGCCACCTCCTGCCGCGATGTCTCGCTGGCGCTGGCGCGGGCGCAGGCCAGCGACGCCGGAGCCGGAGCATGAGCACGCTGGAGCGGTTGCCGGATCTGCCGACCGAGGCGGGCGTCGCGGGCAATGGCCGCAGCCGCTGGCCGCAGATTGTGCTGCCGGTCGTGGTGTTTGTGGCCGGCCTCGCGGCGTGGGATCTGGTGGTCCGGCTCAACGGGATTCCGCCCTATCTGCTGCCGGGGCCCGGCCTGGTGTTCCGCACGCTGATCGCCGACTGGGCGATCCTGTCGGAATCGCTCGGAATTACCTTGTTGACTGCGCTGGAGGGTTTCGTCGCCGCGGCCGTTGGCGGCATCGCGCTGGCGTTCTTGTTCAGCCAGTCCAGGTGGCTGGAGTATTCGCTGCTGCCCTATGCCATCGTGCTGCAGGTCACTCCGGTGATCGCCATCGCGCCGCTGATGCTGATCTACCTGCCGCAGCAGACCGCCGTCGTGGTGTGCGCCTGGATCGTGGCATTCTTTCCGGTGCTGGCCAACACCACGTTGGGCCTGCATTCCGTGGACCGGAACCTGACCGGCCTGTTTCAGCTCTATGGCGCATCCCGCGTGCAGACCCTGCTGTACCTGCAGCTGCCGGCGGCGCTGCCGTTCATGCTGGGCGGCCTGCGCATTGCCGGCGGTTTGTCCCTGATCGGTGCGGTGGCCGCCGAGATCGCCGCTGGCGCTGCGGGGGCCGGCTCGGGGCTTGCCTACCGGATCTCGGAATCCAGCTATCGCCTCAACATTCCCCGGATGTTCGCCGCGTTGCTGTTGCTCTCTGCGGCAGGGATTGTCATTTATATGCTCCTCGCGCTGGCGTCGCATCTGATGTTGCGGCGCTGGCACGAGAGTGCACTGCGAAAGGAAAATTGATGGCTACCGGTATTTCTTCGGAGAAGATTGATCTGCTGATCTACGGGCCGAGCAAGGCCACGGTCGACAAGGGCTTTTCCGATCAGTTCGTGCTGCACAACGCCGAAACCCAGCACGATCTTGAACGGCTGTCGGGGGACGTTGCTGCGCGGATCCGCGGCGTCGCCGTCACCGGCCAGGTGCCGGTCAACAGCGCAGTGCTGTCGGCCTATCCGAAGCTCGAGATCGTTTCCAGCTTCGGCGTCGGCTATGACCACATCGACGCCAAATATGCTGCCGACCACAATATCGTCGTCACCAACACGCCGGACGTGCTGACCGAGGAAGTCGCCGACACCGCGCTCGGCCTGTTCATCGCCACCGCGCGCGAGTTCATCAAGGCGGATCGTTATGTCCGCTCCGGCCTGTGGCTGACGCAGCCTTATCCGCTCAGCGTCGGCTCGCTGCGCGACCGCAAGGTCGGCATGGTTGGCATGGGCCGCATCGGCCAGGCCATCGCGCGCCGCCTCGACGCTTCGCTGGTGCCGGTGGTGTATCATTCGCGCAAGCCGGCTGACGGCGTCGCCTACAAGCACTATCCAGATCTCATCGAGATGGCGAAGGCCGTGGACACGCTGATCGTCATCACACCGGGCGGGCCGTCCACCGCCAATCTGATCAATGCCGAGGTGATGAGCGCGCTGGGTCCGCGCGGCATCATCGTCAACGTGGCGCGCGGCTCGGTCATCGATGAGCCGGCTCTCATTGCGGCGTTGAAATCGGGAACCATTCTGGCAGCCGGACTCGATGTTTTCGCCCAGGAACCGAAGGTGCCCGACGAACTGCGCGCCATGCAGAATGTCGTGTTGCTGCCCCATATCGGCTCTGCCTCCGTGGTGACGCGCAACGCGATGGATCAACTGGTGGTGGACAATCTGAAAGTCTGGTTTGCCGGCAAGGCGCCGATGACCCCGATTCCGGAAACGCCGGTGAAGGGCCGCTGACCATGCGCGGCGCGTCCTGCCTCGGTGTCGTTCTGGCGATTGCGGCCGTGCTGGCCGGATCGCCGGCGCCGGCGCAGGACGCCGCCGGTCTGAAGAAGAGCATGGTCGGGCAGTGGGAATTGTCCACCACCGAGCGCAGCAAGACCTGTGTGGTGACAATAAAGCCCGATGCGACGCCGCAGGGCCTCAAGCTCGAGCTCGAACCGGATTGCGCCAAGGCGCTGCCGTTCACCGGCGCTATCAAGGGCTGGAGCATCAAGGGCCTCGACATTGTCAGGCTGCAGGACGCCGCCGGCGAGTCGGTGATCGACTTCACCGAAGTCGAGAGCGGCATCTTCGAGGGCCTGCGCACCGGCGAGGGCGTCTACATCCTGCAGAACCTCGCGGCGGCCCGCTCGCTCGCCAAGTCGATGGATCAGATGATCGGCGACTGGTCGATGGTGCGCGGCAATGGCAGCGTCATCTGCGGTTTGACCCTGACCAACACCGAAGCGACGCAGGACAGTTTTGCGGTGTTCCTCAAGCCGCGCTGCGATCCGGTGGTTGCGAAATTCAATCCGACCCTGTGGCGGCTGGAGCGCGGCGAATTGCAGATGACGTCCTCTGGCGGCGAGGTCTGGCGCTTCGAGGCCGACGACAACGCCCAGTGGCGCCGCGTCCCCGACAGCACCGATCCGCTGATCTTGTTGCGCAACAACTGAACAGATCAGCTCAGATCAGCTTCAGCCCTTTCAGGCTCGCATGCCCGTTCCTGCCGACGATGATGTGATCGTGCACCGAGATCCCCAGCGGTTTGGCCACGTCGATCACCGACCGGGTCATCTGCACGTCGGCCTGCGACGGTGTCGGATCGCCCGAGGGATGGTTGTGCACCATGATGATCGCGGTGGCGGAGAGTTCGAGCGCGCGCTTCACCACCTCGCGCGGATAGACCGGGGTGTGGTCGACGGTGCCGACCTGCTGCACCTCGTCTGATATCAGCTGGTTGCGCTTGTCGAGGAACAGCACGCGGAACTGCTCCTTGTCGGCGAAGGCCATGACAGTGCGGCAATAGTCGATCACGCTGGCCCATGACGACAGCACGGTGCGCTGCTTCAACTGCCCCTTGGCGACGCGACTGGCTGCCGCTGCGATCAGCTTGATTTCGACGATCGTGGATTCGCCAAGACCGGCGACTTCACGCAGTCGCGGCTCCGGTGCATGGACCGCCTCGGCGAACGAGCCGAACTTGCCGATCAGCGCCTTGGCCAGCGGCTTGACGTCGCGCCGCGGCAGCGCGCGAAACAGCACCATCTCCATCAGTTCGTAATCGCTCAGCGCGTCGGCGCCGGCGCCGCGAAAACGCTCACGCAATCGCTCGCGATGGCCGTGATAATGCGGCGCTTCGTCGAGTCCCGACGGGCTCAGCGGATCGTTGGCGTTGGCGGGCATCGCAGGCGCACATGCTCTGAGGTGACCCCACAAGCATGCCGCGCCGCGCGGGTTTTGCAACCATGAATTACCGGAGGTTGCGTCTTTGATCCGGAATTCAGACCGTGGCCGGCGGCTGTTCGTTGTGCCGCTTGGACAGGGTGAAGATCTCGACGCCGCTCTGGGTGACGCCGACGGTGTGTTCGAACTGGGCGGACAGCGAGCGGTCGCGGGTCACGGCGGTCCACCCGTCGGACAGGATCTTCACATGCGGCTTGCCGAGATTGATCATCGGCTCGATGGTGAAGAACATGCCGGGCTTCAGCGGCACGCCCTCGCCGGGACGGCCGACATGGATGATATTCGGCTCGTCGTGGAACATGCGGCCGAGGCCATGGCCGCAGAAATCGCGCACCACGCTCATCTGCTGCGGTTCGACGAAACTCTGGATGGCGTGGCCGATGTCGCCGGTAGTGGCGCCCGGCTTCACAGCGGCAATGCCCCGCATCATCGATTCGTAGGTGACCTCGATCAACCGCTCGGCCTTTCGCGCCAGCGGGCCGATGGCGTACATGCGGCTGGAATCGCCATACCAGCCGTCGACGATGAAGGTGACGTCGACATTGACGATGTCACCTTCCTTCAGCACGCGGTCCCCGGGCATGCCGTGGCAGACCACATGGTTGATCGAGGTGCAGGTGGAATAGCGGTAGCCGCGATACATCAGCGTCGCCGGGTAGGCGCCGTGGCTGAAGGCGAACTCGCGGACGAAATCGTCGATCTGCGAGGTCAGGATGCCCGGCTTGACCAGATCGGTCAGGTCGTCGAGGCATAACGACACCAGCGCGCCCGCCTTGCGCATTGCGGCGAAGGCGCCCGGGCCATGCAGCTTGATCTGCCCGGTCTTGCGCTGGGATGTTTCGGAGGCTTCGACGTAGCTCATGGGTGATCTTGCCGGGGGAATGAATGACTGGACCCAATTTAGTGATCGGGGCGGTCAGCGCAAGCCGGAGCTGCCCTCCGGCAGGCCGATAGCGGGCTTTTGCGGCTCGATCGGCACCGATTCGGCCAGAATCAGCCCGTCTTGCGCGATCCTGCAGGTATAGGCGATCGCTTCGACCCCGGCGGCGCGCGCTGCGTCGAACGCCCGGCCATAGGCCGGATCGATGTCGCGGGCCAGGGCGAAGGCCGTGGACGAGCCGATCTGGATCACGAACAGCATCACGGCGCGGGCGCCGGCCGCCGCGACATTGGCCAGTTCGTCGAGGTGGCGGGCGCCGCGGGCGGTCACCGAGTCCGGGAACTCGGCAAGGCCGGGGCGGCGCATCAGGTGCACGTTCTTGACCTCGACGTAGCAGGGCGGTCGCGCCGGGTCCTCGAGCAGGAAATCCACCCTTGAGGATTTCCCGAGAAGGTTCTGGCCATATTTGACCTCGCGGCGCACGCTGGCGTAGCCGGCGAGTTCGGCAATGGCGCCTTCGGCCAGCGCTTCCGCCACGATGGCATTGGGGTGCATGGTGTTAACCCCGACCAGCTCGGCGCCGCCGCCGAAATCAGCCTCGATCAGCTCCCACGAATACGGCAGCTTTCGCGTGACGCTCGGCGACTTCGACAGCCAGACTCGCGCGCCCGGCGCCTGCAGGCCGGTCATGGCGCCGGGATTGGCCACATGCACCGTGAGCTGCGTGCCGTCGGCCAGTTCGACGTCGGCGAGGAAACGCTTGTAACGCCGCAGCAGCGTGGCGGGGATCAGTTCGGCTGCAAACCGCATGCGCTCAGCTCTGGACTTCGACAGTGGTCTCCACCGGCAGCGCGCCGCCGCGAATGCGGATCTCGCGCACAGGGTAGGGCACGCGGATTCCCTCACGCTTGAACGCATCCCACAGCGCCAGCATCACGTCGCTCTTCACCCCGTCCATGCCGTCCGGATCGGCGATCCAGAACGTCAGCGAGAATTTCATGCCGGCCTCGGCGAATTCGGTGAGCAGGCAGTTCGGCGGCTTCGGCTTGGTTGCGCGCGGCGATGCCGCGGCGATATCGATGGCGAGCTGGCAGACCAGCCGCGGATCGGCGTCGTAGTTGGTGCCGAAATTGACTTTCACCAGCGTGTTCTTGTCGGTGTAGGTCCAGTTCACCACCTTCTGGGTGATGAGGTCCTCGTTGGGTATCAGGAATTCGCGGCCGTCGCCGGCGGCGACCGAGATGTAGCGCGTGTTCATGGCGCTGATGCGACCTGAGCTGTCGCCGATGGTGACGAGGTCGCCGGGTTTGACCGACTTGTCGGCCAGAAGGATCACCCCGCTGATGAAATTGGCGACGATCTTCTGTAGACCGAAACCGATGCCGACGCCGATCGCGCCGGAGAAGATCGCCAGCGCCGACAGGTTGATGCCCACCGCGCTCATGACCATGGTGATGGCCAGCAGCATCAATGCCAGCCGCACCATCTTGACCAGCAGCACCTGGATCGAAGGCGTCAGGTCACGCGACTGCCGGATCCGGATTTCGAGAAAATTGCTGGTCAGGTTCGACAGCCACAGCGCTACCGCCAACAGGACGGCGAGCTTGATCAGCAGCAGCGGGCTCAGCCGCAGGCCGCCGAGATCGATCGCCACCGAATCCAGTGCGTCGATGGTCGGGCCGAGCTGGCCGACAATGCTGAGCGCAGCCACCAGCCAGGCCGATATGGCCACAAGGCGGACGATGAATTCGTTGCGGATCACGCTGGTGACAAGGCGGATGATCAGCCAGGCCAGCGCCAGCTTGGCGGAGATCACCAGCAGGTAGCTGCGACTCGGCCAGGTCGCGCTGATCATCACGACGCGGGCCACCGTCATCAACAGGGCGAACACCACGGTCGAGGCGCAGCTGACGAATACCCGCATGAACAGCCGCAGCGGGGCCGGCCACCCCATGGCCAGCGAGGTCGTGTCGAGCCGGGCGCGCACGCCCGCGCCCACGGCGAAGGCGATCCCGGCACCGGCCAGCATCAGGCCGAGCTGCAGGTAGAACCAGGGTGAGGCGATCTCCGCACCAAGCGAGCGACCCAGCGCCAGCAGAAATTCATGGATGTCGGTCAGGTCAAACATCGTCGAAGTCTCGTCTCATGCAGGGGCGGCGGCCGTGTCGCATATTTGATTCGAATGTTCCGCAGGTTCACACAAGCACCGCGACTGCGCCATCCGCGTAGCGTCCCGCAGACAGGAATAGCAGCCAATCAGGTGCTTTCATGCGCTTGTCAGAAATCGGTTGGCGTCGATCCGTGACGACGATAAGGATGCAGTTGCAAGTATTTATGAATATGGAGCTTCATGGCCTCACTCGATTCAGTCAGCATTTCCATCCTGCTTGGCGCGGTCCTGGTCATGGCTGGCATCCTGTCGAGCCTGCTGGCGTTGCGCTTCGGCGCACCTCTGCTGCTGATCTTCCTGCTCATCGGCATGCTGGCCGGAGATTCCGGCCCGGGCCAGTTGCGTTTTGACGACGTGCGCCTGACCTATCTGGTGGGCTCGGTGTCGCTGGCTCTGATCCTGTTCGACGGTGGATTGAAAACCCGGTTTCAGAGCATTCGCACAGTGCTGGTGCCATCGATGCTGCTGGCGACCGTCGGCGTCCTGCTGACGGCACTGATTACCGCGCCGGTGGCCAAATATGCGCTTGATCTCAATTGGGTCGAGGCGATGCTGGTGGGCGCCGTCGTCGCCTCTACCGACGCTGCCGCCGTTTTTCTGTTGGTGCATGCGCAGGGACTGCGCCTGCGCCCCCGCGTCGGCGCTATTCTGGAAGTGGAATCCGGCACCAATGATCCGTTCGCGGTGTTCCTCACCCTGGTGCTGGTGAAGCTGATTTCCGTGGGCGGCTCGTCGATCTGGCAGGTAGCCATGGAATTCAGCCTGGAGGTCGCGCTCGGCGCCCTGATCGGCGTGGTCGGCGGCCGCCTCGTGGTGCTGGCCCTGAACCGGGTCGCTCTGCCGCAGGGGCTGCATGCCCCCTTCGTCTGCACCGCGGCGCTGGTGATCTTCGGGACGGCGCAGATTGCCCACGCCTCAGGATTTCTCGCGGTCTATCTCGCTGGCATCATCATCGGTAACCGGCCGACCCGCGCGCATAATTCGGTGGTGGCGTTTCTCGATGCTGCCACCTGGCTGGCGCAGATCGTGATGTTCGTGCTGCTCGGCCTGCTGGTGTCGCCGCAGCGCCTGGTCGGCAGCATCGTGCCGGCGGTCGCGGTAGCGTTCGTGCTGATGCTGGTGGCGCGTCCGGTTGCGGTGTTCCTGTCCCTCGCCCCGTTCCGCTTCAACTGGCGCGAGAAGATGTTCGTCGCCTGGGTCGGGCTGCGCGGCGCGGTGGCGATCTTCCTGGCGTCGATCCCGATGCTGGTGGAGCTGCCCAAGGCCTATCTGTATTTCGACGTCGCCTTCGTCGTGGTGATCATTTCGCTGCTGCTGCAGGGCTGGACGCTGGCCTTCGCCGCACGGAGACTTCACGTGGCGCTGCCGCGCACCGACAAGGGGCCGCGGCGCATTGAACTGGATCTGCCCGGCCAGCTCGAACAGCAGCTGGTCGGTTATGCGGTGCGACCGAAGAGTCTGTATCTGAAGCGTGGGCTGATCCCGTCATGGTCGAAGCCGACGCTCGTGATTCGCGACCAGCGGATCCTGTCGCCCGCCGAGGCGGAGCCGGTCGCAGCCGGCGACTACATCTATCTCCTGGCACCGCCGGAAAAAGCGGAGTCGCTGGATCGCTTCTTCGTCGACATGCCGCCGAGCACCGCGCCAGACCCGCACCTGCTCGGCGATTTCATGGTGCTGGGCGACATCACTTTGGGTGACCTCGCCAATATCTACGGCGTCTCGGTGGATCCCGATCAGGCGGCGCTGACGCTGGCGGATTATTTTGATGTCCATCTCGACCACGCCCCCACCGTCGGCGCCACCCTGCCGCTCGACTCCATCGTGCTGGTGGCGCGCAGCCTCGGCGGCGGCCGCGTCAATGTCGTCGGACTGCGGTTGCCAGAGGACGAGGAACCCATGGTCAAGCTGACGCGTGGCGGCGCGCTGAAACGCAGGGCGGCCGAGATCTGGGCGTCGCTGTCCGGCTACTGATCGCGCCCGGGCTTCGTCACGGCGCCGCCAGGACCTGCCGGCATGGGGCGGGCAATTCCGCCAGCGTCATCGGTGGCTTTGGTTTCGGCGGCGTGGCCGGCTGCCTGGGATGCAGCACGGAGTCGCTGAACCAGTAGGCGAAATCGCTGGCGGCACAGCCTTCGCTGTCGGTCGGCGGCGGCTGCGGCTCGCAGGCCGTGCTGCCCGGCGGGCACTTGATGCGGACGTGAAAGTGATAGTCGTGCCCGTACATCGGGCGGACCTTGGACAGCCAGCTGCGGTCGCCCTTGGCCTCCCGGCACAGCGCCTTCTTGATGGCCGCGTTGACAAAGATGCGCTCTACGCTGGGCTCCTGGGCGGCGGCGCGGATCACCGACAGATGACTCGGCGTCCACGCGGCGGGATCGATATCGAGCCGGTCGCGGCGCACCATCATCACCGCCGACATCTCCTCGCGCTCGTTGCGCGACAGCTTCCGGTTCGGCATCGGCGTCAGCCAGATATCGGCGTCGAGCCCGACCTGGTGGCTGGCGTGGCCGGTGATCATCGGTCCACCGCGCGGCTGCGACATGTCGCCGACCAGCAGGCCCGGCCAGCCGGCAACCTTGTGCGCCCTGGCGGACAGCCGCTCCAGCAGCGCGACCATGTCGGGATGCGCCCAGTTGCGGTTGCGCGACAGCCGCATCACTTGCCAGGTATCGCCATTGATCGGCAGTGCCTCGGCACCGGCAATGCAGCCCTTGGCATAGAAACCGATTGCCTGGGTCGGCAGCCGGGCCGGCAATACCTTGCGGCCGAACAGCTCCTTGGCACCGGTGTGCGGATCGTTGGGGTTGGCCAGCGGCGGCAACGGCTTTGGATCGACGCTGCCCTTGTCCTGCGCCATTGCGCCATGGGCCAGCATTGGCGACATCAGCAGCAAAGCGAAAATCAGCCTTGTGGTCATGAGCGTCACTTCATCTCTCGCACGAGTCGGATGTCAGCAGGGTGCAGCGACTCCGGCAAGAGGCGTTAACGTCTGCCAGGCAAATCGCTGGACCGCGGTTGTGGGCCATCGCAGCATATCGGTATTGGAGTATTCGTTAATGCCTTGCTAGCCATGTGCAAGGTTGCCGCTAATTTTAGCTCAACTTCGCTTGGCAGTATATTTGTTGTGCAGATGGGCCGCCGCGCTCGCAGCACAGTGAATTTCCGCGCAATGCGCGGCTCACGCCCGCGCGCGTTAATAAGCCGTGAATACCGATCAAGAAAAATCGCCTGTCAAACGGGCAAAGCCTGTGTACACGCCAGCAGTCGATGACCAGGCGCCATCGCAGCCGCGGGCCATTGATACCGTTTTTTCAGACACTTCTTGCAAAAGGACACACGCAGAGTGCGAGTGGAAGATTCATGCCGAAATTCCGGCCGTCAGCAAAGAAGCCAACGAAATCCGCGGTGAAAGCCCGCGTGCCGCGGCTTGCCCGCTCGGCACAGCCCGCCCCGAAGCTGACGCACAAGACCAAGCGGCCGTCGACCCCGATCGGCGAGATCGTGCGCAAGCGCGCCGAGGCCGAGGCGGCGATCGCGCAGGCGCGCAAATCCCATGAGCGGCTGCGCGAAGCCATCGAGATCCTGCCGCAGGGCATCGTGTTTCTTGATGCCGAAGGCCGCTATATCCTGTGGAATAAAAAGTACGCGGAAATCTACAGCCGCAGTTCGGACCTGTTCGAGGAAGGCGCACGGCTGCAGGACACCATCCGTATCGGTGTCGCCCGCGGCGACTATCCCGACGCCATCGGGCGCGAGGAGGAATGGCTCGCCGAGCGGCTGGCTAAACTCTATCAGCCCGGCGAGCAGCACGAGCAGCACCTGGCCGATGGCCGCTGCATCCTGATCGACGAGCGGCTCACCGAAGACGGCGGCGTGATCGGTATCCGCATCGATATTACCGACCTGAAGCAGCGCGAGGCCTCGTTCCGGCTGCTGTTCGATAGCAACCCGGTGCCGATGATCGTCTGCGGGCTGGACGACGAGCGCATCCTCAGCGTCAACGACGCCGCCATCGAGCACTACGGCTATACGCGACCGGAATTCGAGAGGCTGACGATCCGTCATCTGCAGGCATTCGAATCCGATGCACCGTGGGCCGGCAATCCCAGCAGCGATGAACAGGCGGCGCGCACCTGGAAGCATGTCAAGGCGGACGGCTCGTTGATCGACCTGGCGATCTATTCGCGGCATCTCGTCTATGACGACGAGCCGGCGGTGATGCTGGCACTGCTCGACATCACCGAGCGCAAGCGTGCCGAGATGCGACTGGCCTTCATGGCGCATCATGACGGGCTGACGGGCTTGCCGAACCGCAACCTGCTGCGCCAGCGCCTCGATGAAATTCTCGCCCATACCCGGCGCAGCGGCGAGAAGACCGCCGTGCTGTTCTTCGGGCTCGACAATTTCAAGGCGGTCAACGACACCCTCGGCCACGAGGTCGGCGACAAGCTGTTGCGCGGCGTCGCCCGCCGGCTGCGCTCGTCCCTGCGCGAGGAGGACGCCATCGCGCGGCTGAATTCGGATGAGTTTGCCATTATCCAGAGCGGCATCGGCCGGCCCGACGACGTGGTGCTGCTGGCGCGCCGGCTGCTGGAGGCGATCGGCGAGCCCTATCTGCTCGACGGTCACTCTGTGGTGATCGGCGCCAGCGTCGGCATCGCCATGGCGCCCGGCGACGGCGACGACTCCGAACGGCTGCTGAAGAACGCCGACATGGCCATGTCGCGCGCCAAGAACGATTCCCGCGGCACCTTCAGCTTCTTCGAAACCGGCATGGATGCTCGTGCGCAGACCCGCCGCAAGATCGAGATCGATCTGCGCGCGGCGATCCAGAGCGACCTGCTGCGGCCGTTCTACCAGCCGCTGATCGACCTCAAGAGCGGGCGCATCACCGGCTTCGAGGCGCTGGTGCGCTGGCAGCATCCGGAGCGCGGCATGATCTCGCCGGGTGATTTCATTCCGGTCGCCGAGGACACCGGCCTGATCAACGTGCTTGGCGCGCAGATCCTGCGCCGCGCCTGCATGGAGGCCGCGCAGTGGCCCGACGAGGTCCGCGTCGCCGTCAACCTGTCGCCGCTCCAGTTCCGCGTTGGCAACCTGCTGTCGGTGGTGATGGACGCGCTGAAACAGTCCGGCCTGCCGGCGAAACGGCTCGAACTCGAGATCACCGAGACCCTGCTGCTGGAAAAGAGCAGCCAGGTGCTGGCGACGCTGCACGCGCTGCGCGCGCTCGGCGTGCGCATCTCGATGGACGATTTCGGCACCGGCTATTCGTCGCTCAGCTATCTCCGCAGCTTTCCGTTCGACAAGATCAAGATCGATCAGTCGTTCGTGCGCGACCTCGGGGCCAACCGCGATGCGCAGGCCATCGTGCGTTCGATCATCAGCCTCGGCACGGGCCTCGGCGTTACCATCACCGCCGAAGGCGTCGAGACCGAAGCCGAACTGGCCTGCCTGCGCGCCGAGGGCTGCGACGAGGCCCAGGGCTTCCTGTTCAGCAAAGCTCGGCCCAATGCCGAGATCGTCGAACTGCTCAAGGCGCAATGCAGCGCCGACCCCGGCACCGAACTGTCGGTCCGCGCCCAGGTGGCGTAAGCGGGATCAGTCTCCGGTGTCGTTCCCCGGACGCGATGCACGGCGCCGCCCCTGCGGCGCGGCACAAGCGCGCCGCACCGCGCCCGGAAAACGGTGAACGCTGGCGCTGTCATCTCACCTGTTGCACACGCACTTCCGCCTTTCGCTCCACGAGCTACGGCGGACAGGTCGCGATGTTCGGCGATCCTTCCCTTAAAAATATGGGGTACAACACCTCCCATCCGGCGCACGCGCCGCCGCTTCCCGGCGCCGCCGTTCACCGCTCCTCAACGATTGAAGCGCCAAGGTAGCCGTGCCCTCGAACCCCGGACAAGCCATGCTCACCGTCACCAGATTCGTTGCGGCCGCAGCTTGCGCCGCCGTGATGTTCACGTCCCCCGTGATCGCCGCGCCCATTGCCGCAGGCCCCGCCGGCGACGCGTTTTACATCCCGCCTTCGCCGCTGCCGCCGGGCGCGCGCGGCTCGGTGATCTGGACCCGGCCGCTCGACGGCACCATGGCGCTGCCGAGTGCCGCATCCAACAGCCTGCTGCTGTACCGCTCAGCCGGCGCCAAAGGCGGCTCCGTTGCGGTGTCCGGCACGCTGTCGATCCCGCGGGGCACGCCTCCGAAGGATGGCTGGCCGGTCATCGTCTGGAGCCACGGCACCACCGGCCTCGCGCCGGCCTGCGCGCCGTCGCGCGACACCGACAACGGGCCGGAGCACGACTATATCGCCACGATCCGCACCTTGCTCGATGGCTTCGTCAAGAAGGGCTATGCCATCGTCGCAACCGATTACGAGGGCCTCGGCGTGCCCGGCGATCATCCGTTCCTGCAGGGCGTGCCGACCGGCCGCGACGCGCTCGACATGCTGCGCGCCGGGCGCGAGGTCGAGCCGAAACTCGGCACCGATTATGCGGTCGTCGGACATTCGCAGGGCGGGCAGGTCGACCTGTTCGCGGCCTCATTGGGGCCGTCCTACGCTCCCGAATTCAAGTTGCTGGGCAACGTCGCCTTTGCGCCGGGCTCGCACATCATGGACCGACTCAAGCTGGTGACGACCTCGGCCAAGAACGAGCTGTCGCTGCCCTATGTGCTCTACACGCTGCAATCCTACGCCCGCAGCAATTCGGCCGTCGACCTCAAGCACATCCTGACGCCGACGGCGCTGTCGCATCTGCCGGATCTGATGCAGGGCTGCATGACGCATGCGCTGACCACGGGCTACTGGTCGACGGCCATCGCCAAGGACCAGTTCGTGCGAAGGCCGGACCTGCGCGCCTTCAAGGTGATGGCGCGCCGCAACGAGCCCGGCCAGTTGCGCATCAAGGCGCCGACCATGATCGTGCAGGGCAGGGATGACGTGACGGTGATGCCGGAGGCGACCGACGACCTGGCGCGTCAGCTCTGCGCCCGCGGCAACCGGCTGGATTACGTGCCGGTCCCCGGCGCCGACCATGACGGCTCGATGAGCAAGGGCGGCGCCGATGCGCTGGCCTGGATCGACGCACGCTTCAAGGGCCTCGAGGCGGCGAGCAATTGCAAGGCGTTGCCGAAGGCGGGGAAGTCGTAGGGTCCGCAGATTGTCATTGCGGGTTCGCGCGCAACTGCGCTGCGGGCGCCCCGCAATGACGGGAGAGCGTCGGCTCAGCTATCCACCTTCAGCGCGGCAATGAAAGCTTCCTGCGGGATTTCGACCTTGCCGAACTGCCGCATCTTCTTCTTGCCTTCCTTCTGCTTCTCCAGAAGTTTGCGCTTGCGCGAGATGTCGCCGCCGTAGCATTTCGCGGTGACGTCCTTGCGCATGGCGCGGACGGTTTCGCGGGCGATCACCTTGCCGCCGATGGCGGCCTGGATCGGGATCACGAACATGTGCGGCGGAATCAGGTCCTTCATCTTCTCGACCATGGCGCGGCCGCGGCCTTCGGCACGGTTGCGATGCACGAGCATCGAGAGCGCGTCGACCGGCTCGTTGTTGACCAGGATCTGCATCTTGACCAGATCGGCGGCCTTGTAGTCGGTGACGTGATAGTCGAACGAGGCATAGCCCTTGGAGATCGACTTCAGCCGGTCATAGAAGTCGAACACCACCTCGTTGAGTGGCAAATTGTACTTCACCATGGCGCGGGTGCCGATATAGGTGAGTTCTTTTTGCGTGCCGCGGCGGTCCTGGCACAGTTTCAGGACGCTGCCGAGATATTCGTCGGGGGTCAGGATGGTGGCCTCGATCCACGGCTCCTCGATCTCGGCGATCTTGACCACGTCCGGCATGTCGATCGGATTGTGGATCTCGATCTCGCTGCCGTCTGTCAGATGCATCTTGTAGATCACGCTGGGCGCGGTCGCGATCAGGTTGAGATCGAACTCCCGCGACAGGCGCTCCTGGATGATTTCCAGATGCAGCAATCCCAAAAATCCGCAGCGGAAGCCGAAGCCGAGCGCCGCCGAGGTTTCCATCTCGAACGAAAAGCTGGCGTCGTTCAGCCGCAGCTTGCCCATCGCGGCGCGCAGCGTTTCGAAATCGTCGGCATCGACCGGGAACAGGCCGCAGAACACCACGGGGACGGCGGGCTTGAAGCCCGGCAGCATCTCGGTGATCGGTCGCTTGTCGTCGGTGATGGTGTCGCCGACGCGGGTGTCGGCAACTTCCTTGATGCCGGCGGTGATGAAGCCGATCTCGCCGGGGCCGAGCTCGTCGATCACGGTCATCTTCGGGGTGAAGAAGCCGACGCGCTCGAGGTCATAGGCGGCATTGGTGCCCATCATGCGGATGCGCTGGCCCTTCTTCATCACGCCGTCGACGATGCGGACCAGCACGACGACGCCGAGATAGACGTCGTACCAGGAGTCGACCAGCAGCGCCTTCAGCGGCGCATCCTTGTCGCCCTGCGGCGGCGGCAGCCGGTGCACGATGGCTTCCAGCACCAGGTCGATGCCGATACCGGTCTTGGCCGAGATCATCACCGCGTCGGAGGCGTCGATGCCGATGACGTCCTCGATCTGCTGCTTGACCTGGTCGGGCTCGGCGGCGGGCAGGTCGATCTTGTTGAGCACCGGCACGATCTCGTGGCCGGCGTCGAGCGCGTGATAAACATTGGCGAGCGTTTGCGCCTCGACGCCCTGCGAGGCATCGACCACCAGCAACGAGCCTTCGCAGGCCGCCAGCGAGCGCGAGACCTCGTAGGCGAAGTCGACGTGGCCGGGTGTGTCCATCAGGTTGAAGATGTAGTCCTTGCCGTCCTTGGCATGGTAGTTCAGCCGCACCGTCTGCGCCTTGATGGTGATGCCGCGCTCGCGCTCGATGTCCATCGAATCGAGCACCTGCTCCTTCATCTCGCGCGCCTGCAAGCCGCCCGTGGTCTGGATCAGACGGTCGGCGAGGGTCGACTTGCCATGATCGATATGGGCGACGATGGAGAAGTTGCGGATGTTCGAAATCGGGACAGTTGTCATGGGGCGCGGGATAGCATTCGCGCCGCAAAGCGGCAACCTTATTGCGGCTTTACAGCGGTTTAGGCCGGCTTTTCCTCACGGCATCCTGATTCCACCGCGGCCGGAAACGCGCTAGGCAGGGGGCCATGACCAGCACCCTTTCCCTGCCTGCGCGGACGCGGCCCCGGCTGCGCTCGCAATTCCGCCGCGGCGCCGCCCGGCTTGTCGCCTGGGCTGGCGACGAACGCCTCAGCCTGTGGCTCGCGCTCGGCTTCACCGTCGCCCATGTGGTGCTGTGGACTGCGATCCTGACCCAGCTCAAGGCGGCGCAGGACGTGCATTTCGACGTCGCCGAGGCCTATGCGTGGGGCCAGAAGTTCCTGCTTGGGTATGGCAAGCATCCGCCGCTGTCCGGCTGGATCGCCGGCGCCTGGTTCATGCTGTTCCCGCCGGCGGACTGGGCCACCTATGCGCTGGCCATGACCACGGTCGGGACCGGCATGATGATCTGCTGGGCCATCGCGCTGAAGGTCGTGGATCGCCGCCGCGCGTTCCTGGTGCTGGTGATGCTGGCGCTCTATCCGATCTTCAACTTCAAGGGCTTCAAGTACAATCCCGACCTGCTGCAGTTGATCACCCTGCCACTGGTGGTGCTGGCCTATCTCGACGCCTTCGACAAGCGCACGCTGCGTTCCGGCGTCTGGCTGGGCCTTGCCGGCGCGCTGGCGCTGATGACCAAATACTGGGTGGCGACGATGATCGGTGCGGTCGGCCTCGCCGCGCTGATCCATCCGGCGCGGATGCTGTTCCTGCGCTCGCCGGCGCCGTGGGCCGCCATCGTCACCATGGCCGCGGCGATGATCCCGCACTTCATCTGGCTGCGTGAGGTCGATTTCGTGCCGTTCACCTATGCCGGCGACACCTACTCGCAGTCCAGCCGCAGCGAGAACGTGCAGCTCGTGCTCGGCTACATCGGCCACAACCTTGCGCTGCTGGCTCTGCCGGTGGCGCTGGCGGCGGCCGCGATCGCGTGGCGCCGCCGCTGGTGGATCATGGCGTGGCGCGACCCGGCGGGCTTCGTCGCGCAGCCCTGGTCGCGCGCCGTCAATCCCGGCGTGCGGATCGATCAGGCGCTCAACATCTGGCTGATCCAGGCCATCGTCGCGGTCGGGCCGCCGGTCGGCGCGCTGATCTTCGAGATCTATCTCAAGACCGACTGGGGTATATCGCTGTTCTTCCTGACGCCGCTCGCGGTAGTGGCGATTCCGGCGCTGCGGGTACGGCGCGCCGCCTTGGTGCGGCTCGCCGCGATCTGGCTGGCGCTGAATCTGGCGGTGCTGGCAGCGGCACCGCAGATTGCGCTGGCCACCCTGCCCCGCAATGCCGCCGGCAACCTGACCCACGGCTCGCACTCGCAACTGGCGCGCGAACTCACCGATGTCTGGCATCAGCGCTTCCACAGCCGCTGGCCGGTGGTGGCCGCCTATACCGATGTCGGCGAGCCGATGACCTTCTACAGCGTCGATCATCCCATGCCGCTCACGCCGAACGAGGCGTGGTCCTCGGGCCTAACCTCGCTGGAAGAGGCCAGGCGTGAGGGTTTCATCGGCGTCTGCGAGGTTGGCGCCTGGCGGGAGCAGCTGTGCGAGGCTTGGATGAAGGTCAATGCGGCCAATGCCGAGCGAATGGTGATCACGACGCGGCGGTTCTTCAGGGGGCATGCCGGCGCAGCGACCGTGTGGAACGTCTACGTGGTGGCACCCGGGCGATAGTCGGATCACATCCGCTTGATATACAAAGGAAGGCTTTGTAGTTTTCCTTCATATATCCTAAGCAAGGGTCATGACCGAGCCCGATGATCGCGCCACCACGCCCGCCGTCCTTGCCGCCGAACTCGGGGCCCTCATCGGTCAGATGAAGCGCCGGCTACGCCGCGAGGCCAGCGCCGGCGATTTCACCCAGTCGCAGCTTGCCGTGCTCGGCCGGCTCGACCGTGAAGGCTCGGCCACCGTCAGCGCCCTGGCGCGGGCCGAGGGCGTGCGCCCGCAATCGATGGGCGCCACGGTCGCCGCGCTGGAAGCCGCCGGCCTGCTGCAGGGCACGCCGGATCCGGCGGACGGGCGGCAGACCATTCTGGCACTCACCCCGGCCTGCCGCGATCTGATCAGGGCCGGCCGGGCCGCGCGGCTGGACTGGCTGTCACACGCCATCGAAGCCCGGCTATCGCAAGCCGAACAACAGCAACTGGCCGACAGCGTCGCGTTGCTGGCGAAGCTATTCGAGTCCTGACCGTTCATTCCTCCCGAGAAGGAGCACAGCATGGCACTTACCGCCCTTGATCGCGTGACGGCCCTCATCATTGTCGATCTGCAGAACGGCATCGTCGCCTATCCCTGCGCGCATCCCATCGCAGAGGTGGTGAATCGGGTGCGCAGGCTGGCGGATGCGTTTCGCCTGCATGGCCTGCCGGTCGTGCTGGTCAACGTCGCGGGCGGCGCGCCGGGCCGCACCGAACGACCGCGGCGCGCCGAACCGTTTCCGGCGGGCTGGGCCGACCTGATCCCGGAACTCGACCGCCAGCCCGGCGACATCGTGGTCACCAAGCGGAGCTGGGGCGCATTCGCCACCACCGACCTTGACCGGCAGCTGAAGGCACGCGGCGTCACCCAGGTGGTGGTCACCGGCGTCGCCACCGGCACCGGCGTCGAGAGCACCGCGCGCCACGCCTATGAACTCGGCTTCAACGTCACGCTTGCGATCGATGCCATGACCGACACGCGCGCCGAGGCCCATGACCACAGCATAGCGCAGGTGTTTCCCCGCCTGGGGGAGACGGGGACTACACCTGAGATCATCGCGCTTCTCGACCAAAGGAATGCCTGAGATGCAGGGACTTCACGACCTGTCGTACTTCTTCGGCGGCGCCTTTCTCGCCAACGCGATTCCGCATCTCGTCAGCGGCGCCATGGGCCGGCCGTTCCAGAGCCCGTTCGCCACCCCCCGCGGCGAAGGCCTGTCGTCATCGACCGTCAACGTGCTGTGGGGCTTTTTCAACCTCGCGGTCGGCTATGTTCTGATCTGCCGCGTCGGCGATTTCGATCTGCGCGACACCGCGGATGTCGTCGCGACCATGCTCGGC
Organism: Tardiphaga sp.; assembly: GCA_036561845.1. GTDB lineage: Bacteria > Pseudomonadota > Alphaproteobacteria > Rhizobiales > Xanthobacteraceae > Tardiphaga. The sequence goes on from DATCUS010000156.1 coordinate 30,962, forward strand.
GGCCTGCTGCTGAGCCTGTTTGCCGCGCGGCATTTCGGCCGCTTTCACGGCGGCAACGCGCCCGGCGCCCAATGAGCAATCCGCTGCGCGGCACTTTCCGCTCGCTGAAAGGCTTCAACTATCGGGTCTGGGCGGGCGGCGCGCTGGTCTCCAATATCGGCACCTGGATGCAGCGCGTCGCGCTGGACTGGCTGGTGCTCACCGAACTGACGCCGCACAACGCGACGGCGGTCGGCATGGTGATGGCGCTGCAATACGGGCCGCATCTGCTGTTGCTGCCGGTGACCGGATTCGTCGCCGATCGTCTCGACCGGCGCAAGCTGCTGCTCGCCACCCAGGCCGGGATGGGCGCGCTGGCGCTGCTGCTCGGCCTGCTCACCATCGGCGGGGTCGTGCAGTTGTGGCAGGTCTACCTGCTGGCGTTCGTGCAGGGTTGCATCACGGCGTTCGACTCGCCGGCGCGCCAGGCGTTCGTCTCCGAACTGGTGGGGGAGGCCGACCTGTCCAATGCGGTCGGGCTGAATTCCACCTCCTTCAATGCCGCGCGGATGATCGGTCCGGCGGCGGCCGGCCTGATCATAGCCGCCGTGGGCTCCGGCGGTGCGTTCCTGATCAATGCCGCCTCGTTCGGCGCGGTATTATGCTCGCTCTGTCTGCTGCGCGTCGGCGACCTGCATCGGCGCGACGGTGGGTTCCGCGCGCCGGGTGGCCTGCTGGAGGGTTTTCGTTACGTCTGGAAGCGTCCGGACCTGAAAGCGATTCTGCTGATGCTGTTCCTGATCGGCACGTTCGGGATCAACTTTCCGATCTTCATTTCGACCATGACGGTGACGGTCTTCCATGTCGGCGCGCAGCAATACGGATTGCTGATGTCGACCATGGCGATCGGCACCATCGCCGGCGCGCTGCTGGCCGCAGGACGCGAGAAGCCGCATATCGCCTTGCTGCCGGTGGGCGCCGCGATTTTCGGCGGCGGCCTGACGCTCGCCGCCCTGGCGCCGAACATCTGGCTGTTCGGCGCTGCGCTGGTCATCGTCGGCGTATCGGCTTTGACCTTCACCAATTCGACCAGCAGCCTGATGCAGCTCTCCACCGAACCCGGCATGCGCGGGCGGGTGATCGCGATCCGTCTGGCGGTGGCGCTGGGCGGCACGCCGATCGGTGCGCCGATCGTTGGCTGGGTGGCGGACAGGTTCGGCCCGCGCTGGGCGCTGGGTGTCGGCGCCGCATCCGGCATAGGCGCGGCGATGGTCGGGCTGCATTACCTGATCAAGTATCGCGGGCTGCGGCTGGAGGGCGGGCGACTGAAATTCAGCGCCATGCCAGGGCGGGCGCAGCGCGAGCTGCGCGCGAACCCGGAATCCCGAGCTGGATGAACATCTCCAGATTCCCCGCCACTCCAATTGGAGTGGCTGAGGTTCGTTCGAGCCGCACTCTCGCGCCCGGAATGACAGTAGCTACTCTTCGCCGAACTTGCTGCCGACCAGTTCGGTCAGTGCGGCGATGGCGGCTTCGGCGTCGGGGCCGATGGCGGAGACTGTGATGGTGGTGCCGGGACCTGCGGACAGCATCATCAGCCCCATGATCGAGGTGCCGCCAACCGACTCGCCGTTGCGGGTGACGGTGACCTCGGCGTTGAAGCGCTCGACCATCTGCACGAATTTCGCCGACGCTCGCGCATGCAGGCCGCGCTTGTTGATGATGGGGAGTTCGCAGGAGACCGGGCTGGAGCCGGTGCCGATGGTTTCGGGCGCGGGCGCGCCGGCCTGGTCGGTCCCGTCGCTCATTTGCCGGCGAGGACGCGGCTGGCGATGGTGACGTACTTACGGCCGGCTTCCTGAGCCATGGCGATGGCGTCGGGAAGCGTGCGCTCCTCGCGCACCTTGGCGAGCTTGACCAGCATTGGAAGGTTGATGCCTGCGAGCACCTCCACCTTGGGACGGCTCATGCAGGAGATCGCGAGGTTCGACGGGGTGCCGCCGAACATGTCGGTGAGGATGGCGACGCCGTCACCGGTATCGACGCGGTTGACCGCTTCGATAATGTCACTTCGACACAAATCGGAATCATCTTCAGCGCCGATCGTGACGGCTTCGATTTGCTTCTGCGGACCCATCACGTGTTCGAGCGCTGCCTTAAACTCGTCGGCAAGACGCCCATGGGTCACAAGTACTAGACCAATCATCGGAAACTCCTCGCGGGTGCTTTTGGTGCACCGCACGAAAGGGCCACTTTGACCATCCAGAGCCCCTATGCAAGAGGGCTCTTCGCGATTCTCCCTGAAAAATGCGAGCGGAAGGGGAGGCGGCGCCGGTCTATTCGGTGGCGATAATGGGGGATATATGGTTACCAAACCCCTTCAGGCAATCGTCCATATGTCTTATCAATTCGTAACCTTCGGCGGTTGTCAGCGCGGCGACCACCAAAGGTAACGCAAAAAAGCCTTGCGCGACCGGGATGCGCGGCAATCCGATACCGGACACGGTGGTGCGCAGCGCCTCCGGCGGCGGCAGCCGTTCGGCGTCGCCGGCGTCGAGGTCGACCACCAGGCGGACCGGGGCTTCGGCGGCGAAGGCCATTCGCCGGATGCCGAGCCCGCGAACCTCGATCAGCCCGGCGAGCTCGGGTGCCGGCCGGGCCACCAGGGCGCCGTTCCGACCCTCGGCCAGGATACGGTCGTCGCCGACCAGGGTTGCAGGCGGCAGCACGCCGCTGCGGCCGGCAAGGATCAGATCGAAAGCCAGCCGCGACTTGCCGGAGCCCGATGGTCCGCGGATCAGCACCGCGCCGAGGTCGCCGACCAGCACGGCGGAGGCATGGATGCTGGGGCCCGGCGGTGTCATGTGGCCGGCAGCCGGACCACGAAGCGGGCGCCGAGCACCGGAAAGTCTCCGTCGGCGTTGACCGGGCCGACGCGGTTCTCCGCCCATATCTTGCCGCGGTGGGCCTCGATGATCTGCTTGGAGATCGACAGGCCGAGGCCGGAATTCTGGCCGAAACCCTGGTGCGGCCGGTCGGTGTAAAAGCGTTCGAAGATCCGCTCCAGCGCGTCCGCGCCGATGCCCGGGCCGTCGTCATCGACGGTAATTTCGATGTCGGATTTCAGCCGCCGGCAGACGATGCGCACTTTGCCGCCCGGGGTCGAGAACGACTGCGCATTGACCAGCAGGTTGGAGATCACCTGGCCGAGCCGGGAGTCGTGGCCGGGCACGGAGAAGGTGTCGGTGGCGGGGCCTTCGAAGCGGACTTCGACGCCGACGTCGTGGCCGAGCTTGGTCTCGTTGGCCACCGAGGTCAGCGTACTCAGCAGGCGGCGGATGTCCACCGGCGCCACTTCGTTGCGCTGCAGTTCGGCATCGAGCCGGCTGGCGTCGGAAATGTCCGAGATCAGCCGGTCGAGCCGCTTCACGTCGTGTTCGATCACCGCCAGCAGCCGGCCGCGGCTGTTCTCGTTCTTGGCCAGCGGCAGCGTTTCCACCGCCGAGCGCAGCGAGGTCAGCGGGTTCTTCAATTCATGCGACACATCGGCGGCAAAACTCTCGATCGCCTCGATGCGGTTGTACAGCGCATCTGTCATGTCGCGCAGCGCGCCGGACAGATGGCCGATCTCGTCGCGGCGGTTGGTGAAGTCGGGAATTTCGACGCGGGTACGGATGCGGCGACGCACCCGCTCGGCGGAGTCGGCGAGCCGGCGCACCGGACCGGCGATGGTCGAGGCCAGCAGCAGCGACAGCACGATCATCACCGCCGACGCGACGCCGAATACTTTCAGGATGGCGAGGCGTTCGGCGGTGACCATCTGGTCGATGTCGTCGCCTTGCGTCGACAGCATCAGGGAGCCATGCACCGCGCGAAAACGCTGGACCGGTACCGCCACCGAGACGATCACCTCGCCGCGCTCGTTGATGCGCACCATGCTGCTCTTCATGCCGTCCAGCGACTGCTGGACTTCCTGATAGCCATTGCCGTTCTCCGGACCGAGTTCGCGGTACAGCGGCAGGTCGCCACGGTTCAGCCAGGTGCGCACCGCGATCATGGCGCGCTCGGCAAAGCCGGGCTTCTCGCTGGACGGCGGCGGCAGTTCGAAGCGCAGCACGTCGCCGCGGTCGTACAGGCTGCGGCTGTCGAGGATCAGCACGCCATCGCGGTCGTAGATGCGGGCGCGGGTCTTGGTCGGCGAGATCAGCCGCCGCAGCACCGGCGCGACTCGCTCGGGATTGATCGGGAAATCCAGCCCCGAGAGTTCGTCGGGGGCGCCATAGGTTTCGCCGGGCTTGAGGTCGAGCAGCCGGTCGGGATCGATGGTGATGGTGTTGGTTTCCACCGTTGCCTGCGCGGCGATGGCGCCTGCGATGATCTCGGCCTGCACCAGCAGGCTCTGGGCGCGCGCGTCGATCAGGCCGGCACGGAATTGCGACAGATAGAGAATGCTGGCGACCAGCGCGATCAGGCCGGCGAGGTTCAGCGAGACGATGCGGCGGGTCAGGCTGGAAAAGGTCAGCGCGACGAAGAACCGCCGCGCGCTGCGCAGCCAGCTCAGCGGCCGCCGCCAGCCAGACGTTTCGGTGTCGACGGTCGAGCCCGGCGCGAGCGGCGAGGTGCCGTCGCTGTCCAGGCTTCCATCAGGCTGCGTTCGATCCAGCAATGCTAAAGCCCGGTTGTTGGCGATACGTCGCGTCCTGCGCGCCCTCTTCCGCAGTCTACGCCAAGCCGCCGGGGCCGTCAGGCCCCAGCCGCTGTTGTTTCCGGTGCGTCCGATCAGGTTTCCTTGAAGCGGTAGCCGACGCCGTACAGCGTTTCGATCATCTCGAAGTCGTCGTCGACCACCTTGAATTTCTTGCGCAGCCGCTTGATGTGGCTGTCGATGGTGCGATCGTCCACGTAGACCTGGTCGTCATAGGCGGCGTCCATCAGCGCATTGCGGCTCTTGACCACGCCCGGACGCGTCGCCAACGCCTGCAGGATCAGAAATTCGGTCACGGTGAGTGTGACCGGCTCGTTCTTCCAGGTGCAGGTGTGACGTTCTGGATCCATGCGCAGCAATCCGCGATCCAGCGCCTTGGCGTCGGTCTCCTTCGGCGCGGCGGTGGGATCCTTCGGCGCGGCGCGGCGCAGCACGGCCTTGACGCGCTCCACCAGCAGCCGCTGCGAGAACGGTTTGCGGATGAAATCGTCGGCGCCCATCTTGAGGCCGAACAATTCGTCGATCTCCTCGTCCTTCGAAGTCAGGAAGATCACCGGCAGGTCGGACTTCTGCCGCAGGCGGCGCAGCGTCTCCATGCCGTCCATGCGCGGCATCTTGATGTCGAGGATCGCCAGGTCCGGCGGGCTGGTCCGGAAGCCGTCGAGGGCCGACGCACCATCCGTGTAGGTCATGATGCGATAGCCTTCGGCTTCCAGCGCGATCGAGACGGATGTGAGAATGTTGCGGTCGTCGTCGACCAAAGCGATTGTGGGCATGAGCCTGCTTTCCGAAGCGGGAGTGGCGAGACGCGAAGGATTCGACGATCTGCCGTTAGAGGTGGCCTTAAGAGCACAGTCAACGAGCAATGCAAGCTGGGCCGAAATGTGACCGAGTTCCCTCAACGTCTGGATAGAGTGTCGGTTCCATTGCATATAGCCACTGGATTGGCGAGAAAAAGGCACGTTTTGCAATGAGATGCCGGAGATTGACCGATGCAACCGACCGCTGATTTCGATCCTGCCAGGCTCGCCCGTTCGCTGCTGCGGCGCAGCCGGCAGGGCGCCCTGGCGACCCTGATGGCCGGCACCGGGGCCCCGTACTGCTCGCTGGTCAACCTCGCCAGCGCCCCCGACGGGGCGCCGATCCTGCTGATCTCACGGCTTGCCGTGCACACCCGCAATATCCTGGCCGATCCCCGGGTGTCTGTCATGCTGGACGAGCGCGCCGCCGGCGATCCGCTGGAGGGCGCGCGGATCATGCTGGCAGGCGTCGCCGAGCAGGCCGAAGGCGACGTTGCGGCGAACCTGCGGCAGCGCTACCTCAACGTCCATCCGTCGGCCGATGTGTTTGTAAACTTTGCGGATTTCTCGTTCTTCCGGATCGCGCCCACAGGCGCCCACCTGGTCGCCGGGTTCGGCCGCATCAATGACCTCGCGCCAAGGCAATTTCTCACCGATCTCAGCGATGCCGACGCTTTGCTCGACGCCGAGCAGAGCGCGGTCGATCATATGAATACCGACCACCGCGATGCGCTCAATCTGTATGCCACCCGATTGCTCGGTGCTGCGCCCGGCGACTGGCGTTGCACCGGCTGCGATCCCGACGGGCTCGATCTCGCCGATGGCGCGACCGCATTGCGGCTCGATTTTCCGCGGCGCATCGTCACGCCGGGTGCACTGCGACAAGTGCTCGTCGAGCTTGCAGCGCAAGCGCGCGGCTGAACTTTGAGCAGGATCAAGGCTCGCGCTAGAGTAAACCAAATATGACGGATCGGCTTGGCATTTCGGACGTTGGTCACTATTAGGTCGCCGGACCACGACCCCAGCGCTATATTGGAAGGCTACCGCGGTCGATCGGCGACGTCAGACCATCGCCAACGCAAGGCACGCGGGCTCAAGGAGGATTTTCTGTGCAAGAGACGGGCGTACGCAACGGTGCCTTCGGCGCCGATAAATTCGGATTGAAAAATCTCAAGGCTGTGCACTGGAATCTGGGCGCGCCGCAGCTGTATCAGTATTCGCTGGCAGCGGGTGAGGCCGTGCTGTCCGCCGACGGCGCCCTGTGCGCCGACACCGGCGACTTCACCGGCCGCAGCCCGAAGGACAAGTTCACGGTGCGCGATGCGTCCACCGAAAACATGTGGTGGGCCGGCAACCAGTCGATCACGTCGGAGCAGTTCGAGGCGCTGTACGTCGACTTCAAGAAGCATGCCGAAGGCATGACGCTGTTCGCGCAGGATCTGTTCGGCGGCGCCGACCCGACGTTCCAGATCAAGACCCGCGTCTTCACCGAACTGGCCTGGCACTCGCTGTTCATCCGCACGCTGCTGATCCGGCCCGAGGCCGCCGTGCTGCCGCACTTTGCGCCGGAACTCACCATCATCGATCTGCCGAGCTTCAAGGCCGATCCGAAACGCCATGGCGTGCGCTCGGAGAACGTCGTGGCTATCGATTTCGCCCGCAAGATCGTCCTGATCGGCGGGTCTTATTATGCCGGCGAGATGAAGAAGAGCGTGTTCACCACGCTGAACTACTATCTGCCGGCCAAGGGCGTGCTGCCGATGCACTGCTCTGCCAATGTCGGCCCGAACGGCGACACCGCGGTGTTCTTCGGATTGTCCGGCACCGGCAAGACCACGCTGTCCGCCGATCCGAACCGTACGCTGATCGGCGACGACGAGCACGGTTGGGGTCTCGATGGAGTCTTCAATTTCGAGGGCGGCTGCTACGCCAAGTGCATCAAGCTGTCCGGGGAAGCCGAGCCCGCGATCTACGCCGCCAGCAAGCGCTTCGGCGCCGTGCTCGAGAACGTGGTGCTCGACGAGGATACGCGGGTGCCGGACTTCGACGATGGCTCGAAGACCGAGAATACCCGTTCGGCCTATCCGCTTGACTTCATCCCGAACGCCTCGCGCACCGGCCGCGCCGGCCAGCCCAGGAACGTGGTGATGCTCGCTGCCGACGCCTTCGGCGTGTTGCCGCCGATCGCCAAGCTGACCCCGGCGCAGGCGATGTACCACTTCCTGTCCGGCTACACCGCCAAGGTGGCGGGCACCGAGCGCGGCTTGGGCAACGAGCCGCAGCCGGAATTCTCGACCTGCTTCGGCTCGCCGTTCCTGCCGCTCGATCCCTCGGTCTATGGCAACATGCTGCGTGATCTGATCGCCCGGCACAATGTCGATTGCTGGCTCGTCAACACCGGCTGGACCGGCGGCAAATACGGCGTCGGCAGTCGCATGCCGATCAAGGTGACGCGTGCATTGCTGACGGCGGCGCTTGATGGCTCGCTGCGCAATGTCGAATTCCGCACCGACAAGTATTTCGGTTTCGCTGTGCCGACCGCGTTGCCGGGCGTGCCCAGCGAGATTCTCGATCCGGTCAACACCTGGAAGGACAAGCTCGAGTTCGACAAGACCGCCCGCGCGCTGGTCGGCATGTTCCAGAAGAACTTTGCCAAGTTCGAAGCCCAGGTGGACGCCGACGTGCGCGCCGCGGCGCCCGATCTGAAGCTGGCGGCGGAGTAGGGTTCGCTTCATCGGTGTGGATTGCAAAAGGGCGGCCGCAAGGTCGCCCTTTCTGTTTCTTGTTGCTCAATTTTGCCAACCGCACCGCTGTCTTCGCCCGGTCCTTCGCGCAAGTGCGCGCAGGCCGGGCGATGACAGCGGTGCGTGGGCTTCGTCGGAGTGTAGTCCGCGCGCCTGCCCGGAAAAACTGTCATCGCCCGGCTTGACCGGGCGATCCAGTAAACACAGACTTTAGCGATGCGCGAGCATCACTACTACGTCTACATCCTTGCCAGCCAGATCGGCGGCACGCTGTATATTGGCGTGACGAATGACCTCATTCGGCGTGTGTACGAGCACAAGACAAAAGTCGCGGAAGGCTTCACCAGGAAGTATGGCGTCGATCGATTGGTCTATTTCGAGTATTTCGATCACATCGAACACGCCATTCTTCGCGAGAAGCGCTTGAAGAAGTGGCTACGGGCGTGGAAGATCGCGCTGATCGAGAAGGATAACCCGAACTGGGATGATCTCTATCCGGTCATTGCGGTGTTGTGAGCGCCAGTGCGAGACGGACAGGCCGGTGTTTACTGGGTCGCCCGGTCCTTGCGCGCAAGTGCGCGCCGGCCGGGCGATGACAGCGGTGCGTGGGCTTCGTCGGAGTGTAGTCCGCGCGCCCGTCCAAAAAAACTGTCATCGCCCGGCTTGACCGGGCGATCCAGTAGACTCGGAAATTGCGGTCAAGCTACGCTGTTCGCACGCGCGCGGCGTGAGGCTTCGCGGCTGATTTTGGCAGCTTCGCAGAAACGCCAGGCCGGTGTTTACTGGGTCGCCCGGTCCTGGCGCGCAAGTGCGCGCAGGCCGGGCGATGACACTGAGTGTGAATGTTGCCAGCGCGCACTATGATGACTGGCCATCCGGGTTCGATGCCGCGACATTGTCGAGCAGCCAGGTCTTGAACGCCAGCATCACCGCGGTCGGGCGCTTGGATCGCAGCGACGTCAGCCAGTATGCACCCAGGGTTATCTCAATCTTGAATGGCCGCGTCAGCCGGCCCTCGCGCAGTTCATGCGCAAACATGCTGGCGGGCAGCAGAGCGACACCGGCGCCGCGCGCGGCCACTTCCGCCATGGTGATCGAGGAATCGAAAATCGCACCGGTGATCGTCGGGCTGGCGATCCCGGCTTCGGCAAACCACCGGGGCCACTCGTCCGGTCGATAGGAGCGCAGCAATGGCTGGCGCTTGAGATCGGCAGGCCTGCGTAGTTTTTTTGCGATGTGCGGCGTGCAGACCGGTGTCAGCGGCGCGGCAAAAAGCCGCGTGGCTTCGGTGCCATGCCACAAGCCGTCGCCGAATCGAATCGCGAAGTCGAGGCCTTCGCCGGCAATGTCGACGCGGTTGTTGTTGGTCAGCAGCCGAAGGTCGACATAGGGATGAGCGCGTTCGAACGTCGTCAGGCGCGACAGCAGCCAGCCGGTCGCGAAGGTTCCGACCACGCCGACGGTGATGACTTCGCGGAAGCGGCCATCCTCAAAACGGTCCAGCGTCGCACGAATGCGTTCGAAGGATTCGGCAATCGTCGGCAACAGCGCCTGTCCCTCGTCGGTCAAAGCGAGTCCGCGCGGCAGCCTGCGAAACAGTTGGACGCCCAGCGTGTCTTCCAGGCTCTTGACCTGATGACTGACCGCCGCCTGCGTGACCCGCAGTTCCAGCCCGGCGCGCGTGAAGCTGAGTTGCCGTGCCGAAGCCTCGAAGGCCCGCAGGGCGTTGAGCGGCAGATGCGATGACTTCATCCTGTGACCCAAATTTTTCTAATGTCTCGCCCCATGAATGATCGTTTGTCAATGTCCGTCGCGCTCCGCATCTTGCCGCTGCAACGGAGGACGATGCGAATGATCGACAGACGTGGATTTTTGATAGCGACCGCGAGCCTGGCCGGGACGGGTTTGCTGAGCCGGCCGAACGAAGCTCTGGCCGCAGGCGAGCCGAACAACGCGATCGCCGCGACATTGAAGAGGCTGGAAAGCGAGAGCGGCGGGCGACTCGGCGTCGCCATGCTCGATACCGCGACGGGCGCGCAGATCGGTCATCGCGCGGACGAGCGGTTTCCGATGTGCAGCACCTTCAAGGCGCTTGCCGTATCTGCCGTTCTCAAGCGCGTCGATGCGGGCAAGGAAAACCTCGTGCGACGGATTCGCTTCGGCAAGAGCGATCTGGTGGCCTATTCGCCGGCGACCGAGGGGCGCATCGACGGAGACGGCATGTCGGTCGCGGAGCTCTGCGAAGCGGCGATCACCCTCAGCGACAATACGGCCGCCAATCTGCTGCTGGCGAGCCTGGACGGACCGGCCGGGGTCACCGCCTTCGTGCGCACGCTCGGCGATCAGGTCACCCGGCTTGATCGCATCGAGCCCGCCTTGAATGAAGGCAAGGTTGGCGATCCGCGCGACACCACCACGCCGAACGCCATGGCATCCGATTTTCGATCGCTGATCGCGGGCGATGCGCTGTCATCCGGGTCGCGCGATCAACTGATCGCCTGGCTGGTCGGCAACAAGACCGGCGGCACGCGGATACGCGCCGGGATGCCGGCCGGCTGGCGCATCGGCGACAAGACCGGCACGTGGGAGCGCGGCACGGCAAACGATGTCGCGGTGATATGGCCGCCGCAGCGCGCGCCGATCATGGTCGCTGTCTACCTGACGCAGGCGAGTGTTGCGTCGGAGCGGCAAAATGCGATCATCGCGGCGGTCGCGCGGGCGCTTGCCGCCACGATCGATCGGCAGGGCTGACGACCGGGCGACGACAGGGAGTGTACGGCTTGAAGGATCAGGCTTGACCGCGCCGGCGAGTGCACGGATCTTGCAGGGCACTTGTCTTCACCGGAGACTGGCCATGCTGCGATCCCTTGCTGTGGTTGTTACGGCTTTGCTGGGTGTTCTGGTCGCGCCGGCCCTGGCGCAGGATGCGCCGCGCGGCAGTGAGTGCCTGGCGAT
>DATCUS010000157.1:0-3994 GCA_036561845.1 Tardiphaga sp.
GCGCCGGCTGTTGCTGCGCGCGCGCCGGCTGCGAAGCCGCCGCGACGAGGACGGCCAGGACGAGAGCGCGGGCGCTGCAGGAGTGAAGATCAGTCATGCGCGATCCGATATCTCAGAATTCCATGGCCATGCCGGCGCGCCCGATATGCTCGGCGCCGCCGCCGTTGGAATAGCTGCCATAGACGACGGTGGGAAGCGCGAAGTTCAGCCGGTGCGACAGGCCGATGCCGACGCCGGCCTCGCCGCGATAGAAGCCGGTGTTGACGGCCACGGTGGTCCGCCCGGCGGCCGACGGCATCAGCACCGGCGCCACCGCGACCGCGGCGACGATGCCGCGGCGGGCCTCGATCTGGTTGGTCGCGACCTGCGACTGGATGCCGTTGAGTTGCGACTGGAAGCCCGACACGGTGGACTGCAACTGTCCGACATTCACCGCGTCGGTCTGGTTGACGCCCGCGGCGACGTTGGTCAGTCGGCGCTCGTTGCCTGATGATCCGAACGACACCGTATTGGCGACGGTGTTGGTCGAGCCCGAACCGATCGACACGGAATTCGCGGCGGTGGCGCTGGCGTTGGGACCGAGCGCGGTGGCCAGCGATCCGGTGGCCGTCGCGCCGTCGCCGAATGCGGCACCGCCATTGGCCGCCGAGGCGGCGGCGCCCACCGCGACCGAGCCGGTGGCGGATGCGCCGGTGCCGATGGCGATCGCATTGACGCCGGTCGCCGACGCGTTCAGCCCCATGGCGATGGCGCCGCTCTGTGTCGCCTGCGCATTGCTGCCGAATGCCAGCGCGTCGGCGCCGCTGGCATTTGCGCCCGAGCCGATCGCCGCGGCGTTGCTGCCGCTTGCGGAGGCGGCTGCGCCGGAGCTGTTGACGCGAATGTAGTTGGATCCGGTGCCGCCGCTGCCGAGCCCAGCCACGACAGCGGAGAGATTTGCGATATCGGACGTGTTGGCGGCGACCTGCTGGTTGGTCGCATAGAGCTGGCTGCCGTTGACGGCATCGCTGCTGGTCGATGTCACGGCGCCGTTCGCCACGCCGGTGACACTGCGGTTGCCGGCCGTGCCGGAGACATCGACGACAGTGCCGTCGGTCGCGGCGCCGATGGTGATCGGCTGGCCGGCCGCGCTTTGCTGCACCAGCCCGATCGCGCCGCTGCCGATCTGGGTCTGCAAGCTGCTCAGGCTGGCGGCGGTGGCGGTCATCCATGTGTCGACCGCACCGAACGCGCCGCCGACATTGTCGTAGGCCGTGCCCTGGATCGTGTAGCTCGGGGCATTGAGCTGGCCATTGGCATCGAGGGTCGAGCCGAAGGCGGCGGCGACGCGCTCGTTGGCGGTCAGCAGCTGCGCGCCGTTGACCGCGTCGGTGGAGCCCGACGAGAGGGTGCCGGCGGCGACGTTGACGATCCGGCGCTCACCGCCGAACGAACCGACCGACACGGTATTGGCGACATCGGCGACCGAGCCCATGCCGAGCGCCACGGCATTGGCCGCCGTCGCGCTGGCGCTGGCGCCGAGCGCGAGGGCGTTGTTGGCCTGGGCGCTGGCGCTGATGCCCACCGCGGTGGCGTTGGCAATGCCGCTCGCGCTGCTGCCCGCCAGAGCGCGCTGGCCAATCGCGGTGTTGCCGGCGTTTGTGAAGCCGTTGGCGTCGGTGCCGCCAGCGGAGGCGCGGTTGCCGATGGCGATGCTGCCGATGCCCGACGAATAGGCGGCCTGCGTCACGTTGGTTCCCGCGCCGATCGCGATCGACTCCTGTCCGGTGGCTGTGCTGAGAACGCCGATGGCCGTGCTGCGGATTCCCGAGGCCACCGCGCCGCTCGCCAGCGCTGTCGCTTGAGCTGCGGTGGCCTTGGCCGATGCGCCGAAAGCGCTGGCGCCGAGGCTGGACGAAATAGTGTTGGCGCCATAGGCTACGCTCGAAGCGCCGGAGGCGAGTGCGTGATAGCCTGTCGCGATGGCGAGCGTTCCGGTCGCCCCGTACAACTGGTTGCCGCCGGTGTCGGTGCCTGAATCGGTGTTGATCGCGATGCTGTAGTCGCCCTGCGCGAGGCTGTTGAAGCCGAACGCCGCGCTCTGCAGTCCGGTCGCCAAGGTCGATCCGCCGACGGCCGTGGCGAAGCTGTTGGTCGCGTGGGCGACGTAACCGACCGCCACGCTATTCATGCCGATTCCGGACGCGACGGCATCCACGCCGCAGACGGTGTTCTGGAAGGCGCCGGCATCCGAAGTTCCCGACGCCGGGCCGACTGTGCCGTCGCAGATGAACGCAAGCGCCGGGTCCGGTTGCAGGCACAGTACGGTCCCGGCGACGAGCGCCATGGCCGCCGCGAAAAGTCGCACCCGGCTTGACGAACGGGCGGCACATGCCGTTCTTTCACGTCGGCGGATTTTCGGACGCCTCGTCAATAGTAGTACCCCTCTTTGGGGTGAAACTAGACGCTCGTGGTGCGCCGGCAACTGCAGAAATTTGGTTGTATCTCGCCAGGCATCGAACTATGCGATCCCGGCAACACAGGAAGGTGCACCGTGGAAGCGTCGGCGGCGAGGAATCTCCAGGCGAAGATCGCGGCGCTGCGCGCGCATCCAGCATTCCCGCAGGCCGCCCGCAACATGGCGATCGGTCTCACCGGCTTCTATCGCGGCGGGCCGCTGCTGAACTGGCTGATGGACGATCGCGCCCGCGTCGTGCTCAGCCATGTCGTGCTGCACTGCCATTTCGCGCGCGACCCCGCCGATCCGTCGTCCGGCCTGACGCCGACCCGGATCAAGCAGCTGTGCCGCGAGTTCGATCTGTGCAGCCCGGGGCGCGCCACCGCGATGGTGTCGCTGATGCGCTTTGCCGGTTTTCTCGCGGCAGATCCTGACGCCGCCGATCGCCGCCGCCGCCCGCTGGTGGCGACACCGAAGCTGCTGGACCTGCTGCGCCCGCGCTGGCGCTCGCATTTCATCAGCGGCATTCCGGTGTTTCCCGACGGCGCCGATCTCGCGGCCCGCCTCGACGATCCCATTTTCGTGCGGGCCTTCGTTGCCGCGATGTTCAGCCGCTATGAGGAAGGTTTCCGGCTGATCATGTACACGCCGGGGCTCGGCCTGTTCGGCGACCGCAGCGCCGGCATGATGATTGCCTCGACCCTGCTGGCGGCGGGCGCCGACGACGACACCGTGCCGCCGTCGCGGCCGTTCCCGATCTCGATCTCCGCGCTGTCGCGGCGCTTCAACGTGTCGCGCATTCATGTCGCCAAGATGCTGCGCGACGCAGCCAACGAGGGACTGTTGACGCGCGCCGGCGACAAGGGCGAGGAGATCACCCTGGCGCCGGCCCTGGCCGACGCGCTCAGCGTGTTCTACGCCAACGCCTTCATCTACTTCTTCGACAGCGCGCGCGAGGCCGCGGCCAGGCTCGATGCGCAGGATCGCGGCGCCGGCGAACGCAGCCAGCGCTCCGCCTGACGCCATCCGCCTAGAACTCGCCGGCAAGGCCGACGCGCGCGCCGTGATTGTTGCCGCCGCCGAACGCATAGCCCGCCGTCAAGGCGACCGGCACGTTGGTATCGAGCCGATGGGCAAGGCCGCCGCCGAAGGCGAATTCGCCGCGGAACGCGGCGGTGTTCATCGCCCAGCTGGTGCGACCTGACGCCGAGGGCATCGCCGCCGGCGTCATCGCCATCGCCGAGGCGATGCCCTGTCGGGCCTCGCGCTGGTTGACGGTGATCTGGGTCTGCAGCCCTGATATCTGCGCGGAGAACCCGGCGGCGACGCTGTCGAGCTGTCCGACATTCACGGCGTCGGTCTGGTTGATGCCGGCGGCGACGTTGGTGAGCCGGCGCTCGTTGCCGGATGATCCGAACGACACGGTGTTGGCCACGGCGTTGGTCGATCCCGCGCCGATCGCCACCGCATTGGCAGCGGTGGCCGACGCGTTGGGGCCGAGCGCGGTGCTGTTGGTGGCGGTGGCCGTGGCGCCGTCGCCGAACGCCGCGCCGCCAT
>DATCUS010000158.1:0-29148 GCA_036561845.1 Tardiphaga sp.
CGCAGCCGCCGCCTGCCCGGCATAGGCGCCGCGTTCGTGATCGACGCGGGGCCGCACCTTGATCTTGAAACCGTCCGGCTTGATGGTCAGCGTCTCCTTCAGCGCCATCTGGTAACGCTTGTGGTCGATCAGCCGGAAGCGTTGCAGGATCATGCCCAGCGCCAGCGCGGCCTCGTGCATGGCAAAGCCGCGGCCGATGCAGGCGCGCTGACCGTTGCCGAACGGCTTCCAGGCATTGATCGGCCGCTTGGCCTCCGCCTCACGGGAAAAATTCTCCGGATCGAAGGCGTCGGGGTTCGGCCCCCACACCGAGGGATCGCGGTGCAGCGCCAGCACCAGCACGGTGATGAAGGTGCCCTTCCTCAAATTGTACTTGCCGCCGACGGTCTCGTCCTTGAGCGGCGCGATGCCATAGGCCGGCGCCGGCGGCCACAGCCGCAGCGCCTCCTTGAGGATCTGGGTGATGTAGGTGAGTTGGGTCACCTGGCTGTAGGTCGGCTTCGCGGCCGTATCCGGCCCGAGCACGCGGTCGACCTCCGCATAGGCCTTGTTCAGGACTTCAGGATTTTTCAGCAGCGCGTAGACGGCGCAGGACAGCAGGCCGGAGGTGGTCTCGTGGCCGGCGATCAGGAAGGTGTTGATCTGGTAGCGGATGTTGACGTCGTCGAGCTGCTCGCCGGTGGCGCGATCGACGCCGGTCATCATGGCGCCGAGCATGTCCTTCTTGGCCTCGGCAGCCTCGGCGTTCTTGCGACGCTCGGCGATGATCTCGTCGACCATGGAATTCATGAAGGCGACGTCCTGCGCCAGCGTGTCCCGGCGCTTCTTCAGCCACAGCCCCTCCAGGGGCAGGCCGCGGGTCATCATGATGGTCTCGAGCGAGCGCACCAGCGATTCCACGAAAGGATGGTAGTCGCGGCGATAGAACGAGTTGAAGCGATAGTCGAAGCCGCACAGGCCGATGGTGTCCAGGGTCAGCGCGGTCATGTCGTGGACCACGTCGATCTCGTCGTCGGCGTTGAGCCGTTCCCATTTCTTCACCAGCTGCTCGGCGATATCCACCATGCTCGGGTGATAGGACTGCATGGCGCGGTTGCCGAACGGCGTCAGCAGGATGTTATGCGCCTTGCTCCAGTTCGGCTCCTTGGTATCGGCGGTGAACAGCCCGTCGCCGCCGACCGCCCGCACCCGCCGCAGCGCGCCGCGCACCGCCTTGTCGAAGCGCTTCTCGTCGCTGAGCTCGTCAACCAGATCGTGGCCGGCAACGATGACGATGGGCGCGCCCATCATGTCGAGCCAGAAGATCGGCCCGAGCTCCCTGGTCAGCCGCGCCAGATGCTGCACGGGGGCCGCGGAATCCAGCGACAGCATGTTGCCGACCACCGGCTTCTTCGGCGGATGCGGGATCGGGGCAAGCTTGTTGGTGGAGGGCATCGTAGAGTCCTTACTTTCTATCCATACGCACCACCGTCATCCTTCGAGGCTCGCCGAAGAGGCTCGCTCCTCAGGATGACGGCGTTGGAGCTTGTCGCTCACCCAAACCTCTTCCTTCGCCATTCGATCAGCTTGGCGCTCACCTCGTCCGGCTTTTCCTGCTGGGTCCAGTGGCCGCTATCCTTCACCAGGTATTTCTCCAGATCCGGCACGATCTTCTCCATGCCGTCGGCGGCCGACGGCGGCAGCACCGCGTCGTTCTCGGCCATGATCATCAGCGCGGGGACGCGCACGGTGTGATCGAGCTCGGCGGAGCGCTCCCAGTTGCGCGTCATGTTGCGATACCAGTTGATGCCGCCGGTGAAACCGGTCCGGGTGAAGGTATCGACAAACACCTTCTTCTCCTCCGCCGACAGAATTTGCGGGCGCGGATCCTTGGAGGCATCGTAAGCCGCAATCATCTGCGGGAACGCCAGATTGGTCTTGGGCGATGCGCCGATGCCGGCGGTCGGCCCCTCCGCCATGGCCATTTCCTTGCGCGGCATCGGCTTGCGCATGAAGGCATCGAACGTCTGCTCGACGCGGCTGCCGAAGATCCGGTCCGGCTCGCGGGCGGGGTCCTGGAACTGGACGATGTACATCTGGTCGCCGAACCGCTTGCGGTAGATCTGCAATGGGTCGACCGGCGCCCGGGGCGTGTGCGGTGTGTTGATGCCGACCACGCCGGCGACGCGGTCGGGGTGACGCAACGGCATCTGCCAGACGACGAAGCCGCCCCAGTCGTGGCCGACAAAGATCGCCTTGTCGATCTTGAGGTGATCGAGCAGCCCGACCAGATCGCCGGTGAGATGTTCGAGGTCGTAGTCCTCGACCTTCTCAGGCCGGTCGGTGGCGCCGTAGCCGCGCTGGTCCGGCGCGATCACGCGGATGCCGGCCGCGCTCAGCGCCTTGATCTGGTGCCGCCAGGAGAACGCCAGCTCGGGCCAGCCGTGGCACAGGACCAGCGGCGGCGTGTCGGTCTTCGGGCCGGCCTCATAGTAGCCCATGCGGATGCCGTTGACCTCGGCGAACTGCAACGGCGGCATCTCGATCATGGTCGCTCCTGTGTCAGCTGGCCGCGCTTTGCAGATTGCCGGGCGGCGCGAACGCCGCCTGCAGTTCTGCGAATTCCTGCGGCAGCATGTCGGCCAGCACCTGGACATGCGGGATGATGTTGGCGCCTGCGATGAAGCCGAAGTCGAGCTGGTCGCGGTAGCTCTGCACGGTGATGTTCAGCGCCAGGCCGTGGGTGGCGATCGACACCGGGAAGATGTGCAGCAGTTCGGCACCCGCCGCATACAGCGTCTGGCGCGGGCCGGGCACGTTGGACACCGTGATGTTGGCCGCGGGCGGCAGCACGTCGGACAGGCTGGAGCGGCTGTAGAGCAGCGCCAGGATCTGCACCACGATCGGCGCGCCGAGCATCGAGACGTTCGACACCTGCGGCATCAGCGCCCGCAGCGGGTGCGACATCTCCTTGGACTTGGTCGATTGCGCGATGATCGCCTCCAGCCGCGCCTTGGGATCGGCAATGTCGCTGGCGATGGCGCAGATCATGCCGAACACCTGGTTGTTGGCTTCGGTGTTGCCCTCTTCGCGCAACGAGATCGGCACCGCGGCGGTCATGGATTTCGCCGGCAGCTCGCCGCGCTCCTTGAGATAGCGCCGGACCACGCCCGATGACAGCGCCAGCACCACATCGTTGAGCTTGCCGCCGGATTGCTTGGCCACCGCCTTGGCCGCCGACAGCGGCACCGAGACGCCGGCAAAACTGCGCTCCGACGAGATCGCCTTGTTGAGCACGGTGGATGGCGACACCATGCTGGTGAGGCTGTCGCGCGATTTGGGATCGGCCACCTTGCCGACGACATCCGCCACGCTCTTCAGCATGGTGGGAAGGGCGCCGGCAAATTTCACAGCGCTCTCGATCTGGAACATGGCGTTATCGAACAGGATCGAGCCGAGGTCGCTCTTGCCGCTGCGCGGCAGTTCGATGCCTTTGGCTGCAGCGCTGTCGAACGGATTCAGCCATAGCTGCTGGTAGGAATCAATCAGGCCGGCGGCGATGTCGCGCGGCTCCGGCCCGGCCTTGGCACGGGCCGCGGGCTTCTCCACCTCGCGCGGCACCGGCGTCACGTCATAGATCATGTTGGTCAGCGCCGCGCCGGCGCCGCCGTCGATGCAGGCGTGGTGCATCTTCGAATACAGCCCCACCTCGTTGTCCTCCATGCCCTCGAAGACGTAGAACTCCCACAGCGGCCGCGCGCGATTCAGCAGCTTGGCATGCATCCAGCCGACGATGCGCTCCAGCGTGGCGCGGTCATGCGGCGCCGGCAGGGTGCCGCGGAAGATATGACGGTCGATGTCGAACTGGTCGTCCTCGACCCAGGAGGGATGATCGATGTCGAGCGGCGTCTTTTCCAGCCGCGCCTTGAGGATGGGCGCGAGGTGCAGGCGCGACGCGATCATCGCCTTGAACTCTTCGAAGAAGCTGCCGGCATGGCCCTCGGGCAGCCGGAAGATCGCCATGCTGCCGACATGCATCGGCATCTCCGGCGTCTCGAGATACAGAAACGACGCGTCCATCGAGGACAGCTTCTTGCCGGCGTCCGCCATGATCTCCCTCCCCGCAACCATGCCGGCGCCTTTGCGGCGCTCTGACGGGGATTGTGCCTGTTCCGGTAGCGGATATGCAATGGCAAAAAACGAGATACCGTAGGGTGGGCAAAGGCGCGTTGCGCCGTGCCCACCATCGTCGCGCGATCATTGAACCGCGGTGGTGGGCACGCCTCGCCGCGCTTTGCGCGGCCGAGGCTTTGCCCACCCTACAAGTTACTTCTTCTCCGGCGTCCGGCCGGTGGCGAGCGAGGCCATGTTGGAGAACATTTCCGTAAAGCGCTCACCCATCTTGGGATCGAAGGTGAACCAGCTCTGCATGATGGATTCCGGCGAGAACTTGTCGATGTTGGCCATCATCTTACCCTGCATCTGGTCCATCATCGCGGCCTGCATCGGCTGCACGTCGGGAAGGCCAAAGAACGCGCGCGCCTCTTCCGGGGTGCAGTCCACGACAACGGTAACTTTCATCACAGGCTCCTGACTCTGGTCGTCATGCCGACACGCATGACGACGCCGCTTTAGTATCGCCGCGGTCAGTCACAATGCAAGCGGTCCGGCTGATGCAGTGCAGCGCAGACCTCAGCCGAAGCGCTCGACGCTGTAGGCCCTGGGATCGGTGAACGGCGCGACGCCGGTGACCATGTCCGCCAGCAGCCGGCCGCTGACCGGGCCGAGCGTCAGGCCGTGATGCTGGTGGCCGAAGTCGAACCAAAGGCCCCTGTGGCGCGGCGCCTTGCCGATCACTGGCAGCATGTCCGGCAGGCACGGCCGCGAGCCCATCCACGGCCTGTCCTCGATCGTATCGCCGAGCGGAAACATGGCGCGGGCCATCGGCAGCGTGCGCTCGATCTGGACCGGCGTCGGCGGCGCGTCGCGGCGGGCGAATTCGGCGCCGGTGGTGAGGCGGATGCCCCGGTTCATCGGCGCCAGCAGGTAGCCGTGGTCCGCATCAAGCACCGGATGATGCAGCACCGCATTGCCTGATGGTGACAGATGGATGTGATAGCCGCGCTTGGTCTTCAGTGGAATGTCGTAGCCGAGCGGGCGAAACACCTGGTCCGACCATGGCCCCAGCGCCACCACCGCATCGCGGCCGACAATGGCCCCGTTGGGTCCGGCGACGCGCCAGCCGCCGTCGCTTTGCGCCAGCGTGCGGGCATCGGCAGCGATGAAGCGGCCCCCCTTTCGGATGAACAGCGCGGCATAGGCCTTGGCGAGGCCGCCGGGATCGGGAATGAAGCCCGGCGCCGGCCAGTGGATGGCGCCGGCGAAATCGCCGGACAGGTTCGGCTCACGCGCGGCGATGGCCGCAGCGTCGAGCACGTCGCCGGTGATGCCATAGGCGCGGTCGCGCTCGAGCTCCCTGATGCTCTTGGCCATGGTGTCTTCGGAGCGAAACAGCTTGATCCAGCCGGTGCGGCGCAGCAGTTCGGGCACCCCCGCCTCGGCGATCAGCGCCTCATGCTCAGGCAGGCTGCGCTGGATCAGCGGCAGCGCCGCCATGGCGCTGCGCAGCGCGCCCGCCGGCGACGAATTGAGGAAATAGCGCATCATCCACGGCAGGAAGCCCGGCAGCGCGTTGAGATGGTAGTGCACGTCCGGTGAGCGGTTCAGCCCATATTTCAGGATCTGCCCGAAATCGCGCGGAAACATATAGGGGAAAACCGAGGCGCATTCGATCAGCCCGGCATTGCCGTAGCTGGTCTCCTCGCCCGCACGTTCGTGCTTGTCGATCAGCACCACGTTCCGGCCGCGCTGCTGCAGATGCAATGCGGCCGAAACACCGACCATGCCTGCGCCAAGCACAAGCACATCAGCCTTGAGTTCCGCCATTCTAGCTCCAGGGATTGACCGGCCTGAGAATCGCGTAACGACTCGTTCAGCGCCTTGCGGAGGGGTTTAGAATGCGCACCGCAGATGCGCAAACGACTGTGGAACAAGGTCTAGCAAGGATCGCGCCATCGCCGTGTGACGGCCCGGCAGATCGCGCTTGCGCCGCCTCGAAACTCTGCCAACATGGCACGGCGGTTGCAAGGTAACGCGATGCCGGCGGCAGTCGCCGGGTGGAGAGACGACGTATGTTGATTCGCACGATTTGCCTGGCAGCAGCCGCATCGATCGCCATGTTCGCGGCGTCATCAGGCCAGGCGCAGACCCTGCGCTACGCCAACCAGGGCGATCTGAAGTCGCTGGATCCCTATACGCTGAACGAATCCACCACCATCGCCCATCACGGCCATGTCTTTGAAGGCCTCACCGCGCGCGACAAGGACCTCACGATCATTCCCGGCCTCGCCGAGAGCTGGGAAACGCCGGAGCCGACCCGCTGGCGCTTTCATCTGCGCAAGGGCGTCAAATTCCAGAACGGCGACGACTTCACCGCGGACGATGTGGTGTTCTCCGCCGAGCGCGTCCGCGCCAAGGGCTCCAATTTCGCGACCCGGGTGCCCAGCGATGCCAAGGTGGTCAAGATCGACGACTACACCGTCGACTTCGTCCTGACCGCGCCCAATCCCACTTTGCTGTCGCTGTTCGATTCCTGGTACATCATGGACAAGAAGTGGTGCGAGGAAAACAACGCCGTGGCGCCGACGCCTGCCGCCGCAACCACGCCGAGCTACGCCTCGCTGCATGCCAACGGCACCGGCGCCTTCACCATCGAAAGCCATCAGCCCGGCGTCAAGACCGTGTTCAAGGCCAATCCGGACTGGTGGCGCAAGCCCGAACACAATCTGAAAGAAATCATCTTCACGCCGATCGCATCCGACGCCACCCGCGTCGCGGCGCTGCTGTCCGGCGAAATCGACCTGATGGAGCCGGTGCCGATCCAGGACATCGCACGCGTCAACGCCAGCCCCAATGCCACGGTGATGGCGGGTCCCGAGCTGCGCACCATCTTTCTCGGCATGGATCAGGTCCGCGACGAACTGCTGTTCTCCAACATCAAGGGCAAGAATCCGTTCAAGGACATTCGCGTTCGCGAAGCCTTCTACAAGGCCATCGACATCGAGCTGATCAAGACCCGCGTCATGCGCGGCCTGGCGACCCCCTCGGCCTTGATGATTGCGCCGCAACTGTTCAAGCTGTCGGGCGAGTTCACCCGGCCGAAATACGACGCCGACGGCGCCAAGAAGCTGCTCGTCGAGGCCGGCTATCCCGACGGCTTCGAGGTCGGCATGGATTGCCCGAACGACCGCTACGTCAACGACGCCGCCATCTGTCAGGCCGTGGTCGGCATGCTGGCGCGGATCGGCATCAAGGTGAACCTGATGGCGCAGCCGAAGGCGCTGTATTTCGCCAAGATCCTGAAATCGGGCGGCTTCAGCTCGTCGTTCTACATGCTGGGCTGGACGCCGAACACGCTCGATTCCCACAACGTGCTGTACGAAATCATGGGCTGCCGCGACAACCCGGCCAGCTCGCGGGGCGATACCAATGTCGGCGGCTACTGCAACAAGGACTTCGATGCGCTCACCGACAAGGTGCTGCAGGAGACCGATCCATCCAAGCGCGACCTGCTGATCAAGCAGGCCTACGAAATCAGCATCAAGGACTTCGCCTACATCCCGCTGCACCAGCAGGCACTGGCCTGGGGCGTATCGAAGAAGGTGAAGCTGGTGCAGCGGGCAGACAACCAGGTGCTGCTGTACTGGGCCACCAAGCAGGAATAATCGGGACCTGCACAGGATTCGCTGCGAGGAGTGCTTGCAGGCCATAAGCACTCCCTCATCCTGAGGAGCTGCGCCCTGGCGCGGCGTCTCGAAGGATGGGCAGCACATCTCATGGTTCGAGACGGCGCCAAGCGGCGCCTCCTCACCATGAGGGTCATGGCTCGCCTCAACAACGCGTCACCTCAGCGCGTTCGATATCGACAGAAAGCGAAAGGACTCCATGCTCGCTTTCATTCTTCGCCGGGCGCTGCAATCTGTCGGCGTGATGATCGCGGTGGGAATCATCTCGTTCTCCATGTTCCGCTTCGCCGGCGATCCGGTGAACCAGATCGTGTCGATCGATACGCCGTATGAGCAGCGCCTGCAGATCCGCAAGTCGCTCGGGCTCGACGATCCCGTGCCGCTGCAGTTCGTGCGCTATTTCGCCGACGCCGCACAGTTCAAGTTCGGCGTTTCCTACCAGTTCCGCCAGCCGGTCTCGGCCCTGCTGAAGGAGCGCATGCCGGCGACGCTGGAGCTCGCCACCTGCGCCACCATCCTGGCGATGCTGTCCGGCATCCTGATGGGTGTCTACTGCGCGCTGCGGCGGGACTCGCTGCTCGCCAAGCTGTTCCAGGCGGTGTCGCTGATCGGCATCTCGCTGCCGACCTTCCTGATCGGCATCCTGCTGATCTATCTGTTCGCGGTGGTGCTGGGCTGGCTGCCGTCGTTCGGGCGTGGCGACGTCGTGCATTTCGGCTGGTGGACCACCGGCCTGCTCACGGCGTCCGGCCTCAAGGCACTGATCATGCCGTCGATCACCCTCGGCCTGTTCCAGATGACGCTGATCATGCGGCTGGTGCGGGCGGAAATGCTCGAGGTGCTGCGCACCGACTACATCCGTTTTGCCCGCGCCCGCGGGCTGACGACGCGCGCGATCCACTTCGGCCACGCCTTGAAGAACACGCTGGTGCCGGTGATCACCGTCGCCGGCCTGCAGTTCGGCTCGGTGATCGCCTTCGCCATCATCACCGAGACCGTGTTCCAGTGGCCCGGTATGGGGCTGCTGTTCGTGCAGGCGGTGCAGAACGTCGACATCCCGATCATGGCCGCCTACCTCCTGGTGGTGTCGCTGATCTTCGTCGCCATCAACCTGATCGTCGACATCCTCTACACCATCGTCGATCCGCGCCTGCGCGCCACCGTCGGCCGGCCGGCATGAGCGGGACAGCGACATGACCGACATTCCCGCCCCGCGCCAGCGCTCGCTGATCGCGCGCGCCATCGACAGCGACATCTTCTACTCGTTCCGCCGCTCGAAGATGACCATGGTGGCCGCCTTCGTCACCGTGGTGTTCTTCCTGCTGGCGATCTTCGCCACCTGGCTGGCCGTGCAGAATCCGTTCGATCCCGCCCAGCTCGAACTGATTAATTCGCGCATTGCGCCGTTGTGGACCGCCGACGGCCAGAGCCCGTTCCTGCTCGGCACCGACGAACAGGGGCGCGACGTGCTCTCCGCCATCCTCTACGGCCTGCGGGTGTCGTTGACGGTCGGCGTGCTCGGCGTGGCCTTCGCGGCCGTGCTCGGCATCTCGCTCGGCCTGATCGCCGGCTATTTCGGCGGCTGGATCGACACGCTGATCATGCGCATCGCCGACGTGCAGCTCACCTTTCCCGCCATCCTGATCGCGTTGCTGATCGACGGCGTGGTCAAGTCGGTGCTCGGAAACCATCTGGATTCCACCACCACGCTGCTGGTGCTGGTGGTGGCCATCGGACTGAGCTTCTGGGTGCAATATGCCCGCACCGTCAGGGGCTCGGTGATGGTGGAGAAGAACAGGGACTATGTCGCCGCGGCGCAGCTGATCGGCCTGCCGGCGCGGGTCATCATGATCCGCCACGTGCTGCCCAACACCATGGGCCCGATCCTCGTGATCGCCACCATCAACCTGGCGCTGGCCATCATCACCGAGGCGACGCTGTCGTTCCTCGGCTCCGGCATGCCCGACACCATGCCGTCGCTGGGCACCCTGATCCGGATCGGCAACAACTACCTGTTCTCCGGCGAATGGTGGGTGGTGATCTTCCCCGGCCTGGCGCTGGCCTCGCTGATCCTGTCGATCAACCTGCTCGGCGACTGGCTGCGCGACGCACTGAATCCGAAGCTGCGATGACGTCCAAACCCGTTCAGGTATCTCCACGCATGGTCGAACCCGTCCTCTCCGTCCGCGATCTCCGGGTCGAGTTCGTCAACCGCCGCGCCGCGCTGCGCGCCATCGACGGCGTCTCCTTCGACATCGCCAAGGGCGAGGTGCTGGGCGTGGTCGGCGAATCCGGCGCCGGCAAGTCCGTCACCGGCCTCGCCGCCATCGGCCTGATCGACCCGCCCGGACGCATTGCCGGCGGTGAAATCTGGCTGTCCGGCCTGCGCATCGACAACCTGCCGCCGGAGGAGATGCGCCGCATTCGCGGCAAGCGCATCGGCATGATCTTCCAGGATCCGCTGACCAGCCTCAACCCGCTGTACCGGATCGGCGACCAGCTGGTCGAGACCATCCGCACCCATCTCAACCTCAATGAATCGGCCGCGCGAAAACGCGCCATCGACCTGCTCGCCGAGGTCGGCATCCCGGCGCCGGAGAAACGCATCGATGCCTATCCGCATGAATTTTCCGGCGGCATGCGCCAGCGCGTGGTGATCGCGCTCGCGATATCAGCCGAACCGGAGTTGATCATCGCGGATGAGCCGACCACCGCGCTCGACGTTTCCGTGCAGGCGCAGATCATCGCGCTGATCAAGCGGCTCGGCCGCGATCACGGCACCGCGGTGATGCTGGTGACCCACGACATGGGCGTGATCGCCGAAACCTCCGACCGCGTCGCGGTGATGTATTCCGGCCGCATCGCCGAAATCGGCCCGGTACGCGACGTCGTGCAGAACCCGCTACATCCCTACGCCAAAGGGCTGATGGGCGCGATCCCGACGCTCGCCGGCGATGCCAGCAAGCGCCTCGTGCAAATTCCCGGCTCGATGCCGCGACTGTCAAACATCCCGCAGGGCTGCGCCTTCAACCCGCGCTGCGCGTTTGCCTTCGACCGTTGCCGGGTCGAGCGGCCCGAGCCGATCCCCGTCGGCGCCCAGAACGTCGCCTGCCATCTCTACGACCGCGCCGCCACGGAGTCCGCGGCATGACGGCGCTGGTGCAAGTGCGCAAGCTGCGCCGGGTGTTCGACGTCTCGAAGCCGTGGCTCAACCGCGTCATCGAGCGCAGCCCGATGGAATTCCTGCGCGCGGTGGACGGCGTGTCGTTCGACATCGCCCGCGGCGAGACCTTCGCACTGGTCGGCGAATCCGGCTCCGGCAAGACCACGGTGGCGCGAATGGTGGTGGGGCTGCTGCCGCCCTCCTCCGGCGACGTGATCATCGACGGCGTGTCGATGAGCGATCCGCGCCACGCGCAAGCGCGGCAGAAGCTGCGCAAGCGCATCCAGATGATTTTTCAGGATCCCTATGCCAGCCTCAACCCGCGGCAACGCATCGATGCCATCGTCTCCGAGCCGATCCGCGCCTTCGACCTGATCCAGGGCGAGCGCGAGATCCGCGGCCGGGTCGGCGAGTTGCTGACGCTGGTCGGGCTGCATCCCGACGACGGGCAGAAGTTTCCCCACGAATTCTCCGGCGGCCAGCGCCAGCGCGTCGCCATCGCCCGCGCGCTGGCCTCGGAAGCCGAATTCCTGGTCTGCGATGAGCCGACCTCGGCGCTCGACGTCTCGGTGCAGGCGCAGATTCTCAACCTGATGCGCGACCTGCAGGACAAGTTCGGCCTGACCTATCTGTTCATCAGCCACAACCTCGCAGTGGTGCGCCACATGGCCAGCCGGATCGGTGTGATGTATCTCGGCCGCATCGTCGAGATCGCCGAAGGTCGCGAATTGTTCAGCCATCCGCGCATGCCCTACACCCGCATGCTGCTCGGCGCGGTGCCGGATCTGGCGATGTCCGGCCGCGCCCGCATCGCGGTGAAGGGCGAGATCCCCAACCCGATCGACCCGCCGTCCGGCTGTCCGTTTCATCCGCGCTGCCCGGAAGTGTTCGACCTCTGCCGCGCCGCGGCGCCGGAGCTGATCGACGGCGTCGCGTGCCACGCGGTGAACGGGGTTAGGGTTGGCCCAGCGATTGCCGCCACAAGCTCACCGTCATCCTGAGGTGCCCGCCTCAGGCGGAGCTCTTGCTCCGCCGTAACGGCGAGCCTCGAAGGGTGCATGTTCAACGCTTGCGGCCCATCCCTCTCAGATCACCATCTCCCGCATCACCCGGCGCGTATCCATCTCGAATTCCAGGTCGAGCACGGGCGGCCGGGCATAGTGCCAGGTCAGGCCGGAGCGCGCCGCGCCGCGGCGCACCAGGTCGTCCGCAGTGACCGCATGAAAATCGTGCACGGTGTAGACCTGCGTCGCCGTGGTATCCTTCCAGCCGTGGCCGAAGGCGCCGAGGCGGTTTTCCATTTCGCCGACCGTGAACCGGACCTTCTCCTGCCACGCCGCCGGACTGAGATCGCGATAGCGCACGATCCGCTCCGGATAGCTGCCGGGACCGCCGCGCGACTCGGCACCACCGGCGATCACGAAGCTGGGCTGGGCGCCAAGCATCGGACGCGTGAAGCAGAAGGCGTAGAATGACGGCTCGGCCGGCGGGTCGATCGCGGGGCAGACATTGCTGCGCGCCACCGGGTTGTTGGTGCCGTCGAAGATACCCCAGTCGGCGAGCGTCC
This sequence comes from Tardiphaga sp., assembly GCA_036561845.1. GTDB lineage: Bacteria > Pseudomonadota > Alphaproteobacteria > Rhizobiales > Xanthobacteraceae > Tardiphaga. Next base: position 12,515 of record DATCUS010000158.1, read on the forward strand.
TGACGTAGTGTTCGTTGAAGGCGCGAAAGCCGGCCTCGTCGACAACCGCAGGCGAGCGCAACTCGCAGGCGCAGAACGACGTCAGCGGACGATCGGCCGCTTCGATGTAATCGGCGATCATTGAAAACCCGTCCGCCAGCGGTACAGGCTTGTCAAAGCGGACACGCTCGATCTCGAAATCCGGGTGGGCCTTGACGCCGCTGGAATACTGGAACACGGCGGGAATGTAGCTGTAGCTGCCGGCCGGAAAGTCGCGCGTCATGAGGGATTCCTGTCGGGTACGAAGCAGTACAAGGAGAAATGGCGGATCGAACGATGTTCGATCCGCCATCAGACCTCAAAGACCGTGCGCTCGCAAGCTCAGGTCGGCCGCAGCGACGGCGACGGCCCGGCATGGGCCATGTCGAATTCCTCGATCTCCCGGGCGCGCTCCGACTCGCTGGCGGCACGGTGATCGGTGGCGATCGCCACATAGACTGCCGGCAGCACGAACAGGGTGAACAGCGTGCCGATCATCATGCCCGAGACCACCACGAGCCCGATCGAGAACCGGCTCGCAGCGCCTGCGCCCGCTGCCGTAAGCAGCGGCAGCAGGCCGGTGACCATCGCCGCCGTCGTCATCAGGATCGGCCGCAGACGAACCCGGGCCGCCATCTCGATGGCCGAGCGCTTGTCGAGACCTTCCTTGAGCTGCAGCTCGTTGGCGAATTCCACCATCAGGATGCCGTGCTTGCTGATCAGCCCGACCAGGGTCAGCAGGCCGACCTGGGTGTAGATGTTGATGGTCGCCACGCCGAAGAACAGCGGGATCAGCGCGCCGGAGATCGCCATCGGCACCGAGATCATGATGACGAGGGGATCGCGCAGGCTCTCGAATTGCGCCGCCAGCACCAGGAAGATGATGATCAGCGCGAAGCCGAAGGCGATGGCGAGCTGGTTGCCTTCCTGCACGTACTGCCTGCTGTCGGCGAGGTAGTCATGGTTGAAGCCGGCCGGCAGCTGCTTGGCGGCGGTCTCGAGGAAGTCGACCGCCTGCCCGACGGTGACGCCGGGCATCGGCACGGCCTGGAAGGTCGCCGAATTCAACTGGTTATAGTGCGACAATGCGTTGGGGTTGGTTCCGGATTCCACGGTGACCAGCGTCGACAGCGGGATCTGCTGACCTGACGTGCTCGCAACATAGTAATTTGCCAGCGAATCCGGCGAAATCCGCAACGCGCGAGGCACCTGCGGAATGACCTGATAGGAGCGCCCCTCGAGGTTGAAGCGGTTGGTGTAGTTGCCGCCGAGCAGCGTCGACAGCGTACTGCCGATGCTTGCCATGGTGACGCCGAGGTCGTTGGCCTTGTTGCGGTTGACCTTCACCTTCACCACGGGCTGGTTGTAGTCGAGATCGCTGTCGGCGACGATGAACAGACCGCTTTTGCGCGCGGCGACCTTCAGCTTGTCCATCTCCTCATAGACCGACTGGAAGCCGTTGGTCGAGTTGATCACCATCTGGATCGGCAGACCGCCGGGCCCGCCGGGCAGCGCCGGCAGGTTGAAGGCGAAGGCATTGACGCCCTCGATCTTGCTGAGTTCGGCCTGCACCAGCGGCTTCAGCTTGGTGGTCGAGCGGGTCCGCTCATCCCACGGCGTGAGCGCCATGCCGGCAATGCCGTTGCTCGGACCGTTGGTGCCGTTGATGATGAAGCGCAGGTCGGTTTCCGGGAATTTCTGGAAAACCTTGTCCATCTTGTCGCTGTAGAAATTGGCGTAGTCGATGTTGGCGTATTTCGGCCCCTTGGTCACCGCGAACAGGATGCCCTGATCTTCCTCGGGCGCCAGTTCCTTGGAGGTGTGCTGATACATGAACACCACGAGGCCGAGGATCACCACCGCGAACAAAGCGGTGATCGGGCGGTAGTCGAGCGAGCGGTCGAGCTGGCGGCCGTACCAGCGGGTGGTGGCGCCGAACACCAGATCGACCTTCTTGGCGAACCAGCTCGGCTCTTCCTGCTTCAGCAGCACCGAGCACATCATCGGTGACAACGTGAGCGCGACCACGCCGGAGACGATCACCGACCCCGCCAGCGTGAAGGCGAATTCGCGGAACAGCGCGCCGGTGAGGCCGCCGAGGAAGCCGATCGGCGCGTAGACCGCCGCCAGCGTGATGGTCATGGAGATCACCGGGCCGACGATTTCGCGGGCGCCCTCCAGCGAGGCCTGGACCGGCGACTTGCCCTCCTCCAGATGGCGATGGATGTTCTCCACCACCACGATGGCGTCGTCGACCACCAGGCCGATCGCCAGCACCATGGCCAGCAGGGTCAGCATGTTGATGGAAAAGCCCATCACCAGCATCAGGCTGCAGACGCCGATCAGCGACAGCGGGATGGTCACCACCGGGATGATGACCGAACGGAACGAAGCCAGGAACAGGAAGATCACCACGATCACGATGCCGACCGCCTCGATCAGCGTGTGCTCGACCTCGTTGATCGACGAGGTGATGAACTTGGTGGAGTCGTAGGCCACCTTCATCTTCAGCGACGGCGGCAGGTTGCGCTCCAGCTCGGGGAACAGCTTGCGCACGCCCGCCACGATGTTGAGCGGATTGCCCTGGGGTGTCGATTGCACGCCGATGAAGATCGCGCGCTCGCCGTTGAAGGCGACGCTGGCGTCGGAGGTTTGCGCTGCCAGTTCGACGGTGGCGACGTCCTCCATGCGGACGAAGCCGCCGTCCTTGGCCTTGATGGTCATCCGCTTGAACTGCTCGACGTTCTGCAGGTCGGTGTTCGCGGTCACGTTGGAGACGATGTAGTAGCCCTTGGTCTGGCCGGCCGCCGACTGGAAGTTGTTGGCACGGATCGCCGCCGCGACATCATCCGGCGAAACGCCGCGCCCCTGCATGCGCACCGGGTCGAGCCACAGCCGCATCGCGAAGGTCTGGCCGCCGAGGATGTCTGCCGACGCCACGCCATCGACCGTCGACAGCACCGGCTGCACCGCGCGCGTCAGGTAGTCGGAAATCGCCGAGCCGGACAATTCGTCGCTGGAGAAGCCGAGATACATCACCGCGGTGGTCGACCCCGTCGACTTCACGATCACCGGATCATTGGCTTCCTTCGGGATCAAGTACTTGACAGAATTGACCTTCGACAGCACTTCGGTCAGCGCGGCATTGGGGTCGTTGTTGAGCTTGATGTAGACCGAGATCAGGCTCTGGCCCTGGGTCGAGGCCGAGGTCATGTAGTCGACGCCTTCGGCGGCGGCCACCGCCTGTTCGATCGGCGTGGTGATGAAGCCCTGCATCAGGTCGGGCGACGCACCGGGATACGCCGTGGTCACGGTGATCACGGTGTTCGACAGTTTGGGATACTGCCGGATCGGCAGGCTGGTGGCGGCTTTGAAGCCGATCAGCAGGATCAGCAGGCTGACCACCAGCGCCAGCACCGGGCGCTTGATGAAGATATCCGTGAAAACCATTGCGACGCTCCGTCACCGGCACCCCACGCCGGCCCCGCAGGCCGCGCGTCGATGCGAGAATTGATTCAACAAATTGTCAGGAGCGGATCGCGCACGGCGCGATCCGCTCGCCTGCACTCAGTTCAGCGGCGCCTTGGCCGGAATCTGCGGCGCGGGGTCGCTCGAAATCGATACCGCGGCGCCGGACTGCAGCTTGAGCTGGCCGACCTGCACCACCTTGTCGCCGGCCTTCAGGCCGCGGACAATCACGGCGCGACCATCGATGCGATCACCGGTCTGCACGAAGGTGCGGATGGCGTTGAGGCTGGTCTTGCCGTCGTCGGTTTTCTTCTCGGTGATCAGGTAGACCGAGTCGCCATACAGCGTGTAGTCGACCGCGGTTTCCGGCACCGTGATCACGGCCGGCTTGTCCGGCAGCACCACCGTGGTGGTGGCGAACATGCCGGGCTTCAGAATGCCTTCGGGATTCTGGATCGTCGCCTGCACGCGGATGTTGCGGGTGTCGGAACTGATCTGCGGTTCGATGGTGGTGAGCGTCCCCTCGAACTTGCGGCCCGGATAGGCATCGACGACGATGCGCACGGTCTGGCCGACCTTCAGCGTGCCCGAATCCTTTTCGGTCACCGTGAAGTTGGCATAGACCGCCGACAGGTCGGTCAAGGATACGATCTGGGTGCCGGCGGTGAGATACTGCCCGACCTCGACGCGACGGGTGCCCAGCACGCCGTCGAATGCCGCGCGCACCAGCTTCTGCGAGATCACCGCTTCGGTTTTGGCGATGCCGGCCTGGGCCTGGTCGTAGGCCGCCTGCGCGGTGTCCACCGTGGCCTGCGGGCCGAACTGGCGCGCGGCGAGCTGCTTGGCGCGGTCGAGGTTCAGCTCCGCCACCTTGGCCTGGGCCTTGAAGCTGGCGAGATCGCCCTGGTCCGGCCCGTCGAACAGTTGCACCAGCGGCGTGCCGGCCTTCACCGTGGAGCCCGCCTTGAACATGATCTCGGTGATGCGACCGTTGACGTCGGAGGTGACGTTGACCTGATGCACGGCGGCGAGATCGCCGACGGCGTTGAGCAGGTTCGGAATCACTTCGGATTTCGCCTCGGCCGCGGTGACCACGGTCGGCGGCGGCTTGTTGTTGGCGAAGAACTCCGCAATCTTCATGGCGCGGAACGAATTGAAGCCGACCAGCGCGCCGACCAGCAGCACCAGCAGCAAGCCGACGATGATGAACCATCTGATCATCCGCACCGGACGCGGGCGCGGCTTCTCGACGGTGGCGCGCGGCGCCGCACTGGCTTGTGTGGTGATCGTCATATCATGCGCTTTCTGTCGTTGCCTGCTGCGCCAGATCCGCCGCTAGCGCGCGGTCCAGATGTGCTGCAATTGCTGTTTCTTTAAGACCAATTCCGCGAAGGATGAATTCACACAGCTGCCGATCGAGATCCGCCGCATGGGCATAGGACAGGCAGGGCACCGCAGGCAGCCGCGACAGCGCCGCCATCGTCACCGTGTGATGCGCGAACCAGAACAGGTTGATCGGCTCGCCAGTTGCGCGCACCGCGTCGCCAGCCAGGATGGCCTGCTCCAGCGCCGCGGCAAAGGCCGGCCCGATCAGCTCGTTGACCTTGTTGAACAGCAGGCGGGCGAACTCGCCGTCGTCGAGGTGGCTGATGATCATCAGCCGCATGCGCTGCGCTTCTTCCTGGTCCGGAGACTGGGAGATCTCGAGGAAATGTTCGACCATGCCGCGAATCAGCACCACAAGGGTGGCCGTCGATGGCGGCAGGCCCAGCAGCTTGTTCAGCTCCGGATCGGCGTCGCACTCCTCGGCGAGAATTTCCGCGTACAGCGCCGATTTGGTCGGGAAATGCTTGAACAGCAGCCCTTCCGAAATCTTTGCCGCCGCGGCGACGCTCTTGGTGGTGGTACCGGCGAATCCATTACGGGCGAAGCAACGCTTCGCCGCGCTCAGGATCAGCTCCCGCCGGAGGTCATGGGTCATGCGCAAACTGCTCATTCTTGTGAGTAACCACTCACCTGAGCAAAAGTCAACAAAATGATGCGATGCACCAGACTGCCACTATGCCAATACTGCGGCATCAAACAACCCTCCGGCGCTCGCGCGTAACCACCGGAATGCGGGACAAACGCCGGCAGCAAAAGCCGACCCCGGTGGCAAGGTGATCGGTCACCCCCGAGCCATCAGTTCCGGCCAGTTGGTCCGCAGCACCTTCGCCACGCCGCGAGGTGTGGGGATCTGACAGGCCGGAATCGGAACGATGCGGATCGCCAGATCCGGGCCGCCATGATGAATATCAAGACCGGGAAAGGGCGGCTACGCGGCATTCAGCCCTATGCGCAGACGCGGGTCGCCTTTTAGCGCGGGCCTGCGTATGACTGCGCCTCCCTGATCGGAGCCGCCCGTGCCCGCCATTATCACCGACCCCGTCTTCTATGTCGTCGCGATACCCGCGGTGATCATCCTCGGCCTCTCCAAGGGCGGCTTCGCAGGGATCGGGACCGCCGCCACGCCGATGCTCGCGCTCTACCTGCCGCCGCTCGAGGCCGCGGCGCTGACCCTGCCCTTGCTGATCACCCAGGATCTGATCTCGCTCTATGTCTACCGCCGCCATTGGGATGCCTCGAACCTGAAGGTGATGCTGCCGGGCGCCGTGGTCGGCATGGGGCTGGGCTGGTTGATCGCCTCCAGCGTCTCCGACAACGCCGTGCGCATCGCGGTCGGCGCCATCGGCCTCATCTTCGTGCTCGACGTCTGGTTGAAGCGCGCGTCGGTCGAGCCGCGGCGGATGGGTACGGCCGGCGGCCTGTTCTGGGGCGGCGTCACCGGCTTCACGTCCTTCATGACCCAGGCCGGCGGGCCGCCGTTCCAGGTCTACGTGCTGCCGCAGCGGCTGCCGAAGCTGGTGCTGGTCGGCACCACCACGATTTTCTTCGCCGTGATCAATGCGCTGAAGATCGTGCCCTATTTCCTGCTGGGGCAATTCACCCCGGTCAATCTGGCGACCTCGGTCGCGCTGCTGCCGATCGCGATCGCCGGAAATTTTGGCGGTATCTGGCTTGTCAAGCACATGCCCACCGGCCTGTTCTACCGCATCGCCTACGTGCTGCTGCTGGCGATCTCGCTGGCGCTGCTGTGGCAAGGCGTGTCGGATCTGGTTCAGAAGTAGCAAAATAGCGACGCCTTGCTTCACCATCCTTGAAGGAGGGTGAAAGGCGCTACGCCTCCACCTTCGCCGCGCGCTCCACCAGCAGCGTGTGGATGCCGCAGGCGCCGTCGCGGACGCTGAGGACGCGGGTGCCGGGCTTGCGGCCCTGGCGCACCTCGGAGACGTCGATGCCGGCGGCCACCAGCCGCGCCCGCGTGGCGTCGATATCGTCGACGCGCCAGCTCAGGCCCCACAGCTTGTCATGGGTCTCGTCGGCTCCGGCCACCGGGCGGCGCACCACTTCGACGATCAGATCGCCGCAGCGGAAGAACATCAGCTGCCCCCAGTCCGGCCGTGAGCGATCGAGCGCCATGTCGAGGCCGAGCCGGGCGCCGTACAGCGCCGCGGCGCGCTCCGGATCCTCGGTGGAGATCACGACGTGGTCGAGCGCGGTGATCGGCGCCGGCGCGACCGGCTGCGACAGCGGGCGTTCCTTCGCCAGTTCGAGAAAGAACATGCGCACGCCCCGCGTGGCATCGGTCGCCGCGCGCGTGCGTTTCCAGGACAGCCTGCCGCCGGATAGCATATCGCGGCTCTCGACCTCGGCGATCGCGTCGGGCTGCAGCGCCACCCGCTCCAGCCGCCGATGCATCTTGGCGATATCGCCGACGCGGAAGCACAGGCTGGCGAGACCCTCGCCCCAGATCTTCAGCACGGTGCGCACTCGCCCCGCATTGGCGCTGTCGCCCACCGGCGCCATCAACTCCAGCGTCGTGTTGTCGAGGGTGAACAGCACCGTCTCGGTGCCGTCGCTCCGACCGCGCCACGACGGCGCCCGCCCGAGCAACAATTCATAGGCGGCAGCGCCTGAGTTGATATCGTTGAGCAGAATGACGACATGATCCAGTCCGGTGATCATCTTTTGTATCCCATCATGGAAACAGGCCACGTGTGTTCTTGGCGGCGCGGACCTTCTCGACACCGATCGCCATCGCGGCAGTACGGTGCGAGACCTTGTCGACCTTGGCGCGCATCAGCATCTGGTCGAAGGCGCGGTCGAGGATCTGGTACTCGCGCCGCATCACTTCCTCTTCCTCCCAGAACAGCTGCTGCAGATCCTGCACCCATTCGAAATAGCTGACCACGACGCCGCCGGAATTGCACAGGATGTCCGGGATCAGGAACACCTCGTCCTGGCGCTGCTCCAGCACGAGGTCGGCATCCGGCGTGGTCGGGCCGTTGGCGCCTTCCGCCAGCACCCGGCATTTCAGTTGCTGCGCGACCTTGCCGTCGATCACCCGCTCCATCGCCGCCGGCACCAGCACGTCGCAGGGCATAGTCAGGATGCCGGCGGGATCGCACTGCATTTCCGTAGAATAGCCCTTGATGCTGCCATGGTGGCTGGCGTGACGGACCAGCGCGGGAATATCGAGACCGGCGGTGCTGTACAGCGCGCCGGTGTGGTCGCTGACCGCGATCACCTTGAGGCCGAAGCGATGCAGCTCGAGCGCGGCGTAGGAGCCGACATTGCCGAAGCCCTGCACCACTGCGGTCGCGCCGTCGAGGGCGATCGCCAGTTCCTTGAGCACGCGCCTGGCGAGATGGGCGACACCGCGGCCGGTGGCCTCGCGGCGGCCCAGCGTCCCACCCGAGGCGACCGGCTTGCCGGTGACGATCTCGGTGACGGTGCGGCCCTGATACATGGAATACGTATCCATGAACCACGCCATCACCTGTTCGTTGGTGCCCATGTCCGGTGCCATCACGTCGGTGTGCGGGCCGACGAAGGGAATCATCTCCATCATGTAGCGGCGCGACAGCGCCTCCAGTTCGCGCTTGGAAATCGCCGTGGGATCGACGGCGATGCCGCCCTTGGCGCCGCCATAGGGCAGCCCGACCAGCGCGCACTTCCAGCTCATCCAGATCGCCAGTGCCGCGACCTCGCCGAGGTCGACGCTGGGTGCAAAGCGGGTGCCGCCCTTGGTCGGTCCCAGCGTCAGGTGATGCTGGACACGATAACCCTCATAGACCGCGATGGTGCCGTCGTCGCGATGGATCGGACAGGATACCGTGATGGCGCGCTTCGGCATCAGGATGCGGTCGCGCTCATCGGCGGGGATCGCCAGATGGTCGGCAATGACGCCGAACTGGTTGACGGCCATATCGAAAACCGGACCGGAATAGACCGTCATCGTTGCCTCCCTATGGCGCCGCCGCGCCGACCATCAGCCGGCGTTCACGCATCGTCGCAGCCCAAGTTGGTAGGCCCGCCCTGCCGCGATCTCAAGCAATTACCGCAATTCGCTGCGAATAATTTCTGCGAATACAAAGCGATAAGCGGTGCTAATGTATGCTGCACGCCACAAAGCCGCCGCACCGCAACACCCAACAGCAACGACGGACACCTTCATGCAGGCTCTCTTTATCGGACAGACCTATATCGACGTGACCTTCATCACCGATCACATGCCGACCGGTGACGAGAAGCATGTCGCCTCCGACTATGCGGTGTCGTTCGGCGGCAATGCGGTCACCGCAGCGTTCTGCTGCGCCAAGCTCGGCATCGTGCCCGATTTGATCGCGACCGTGGCCAACGACTGGCTCGGGCGCATGTTCATGGATATGGCGGCAAAATATGCGATCGAAATTCATCCGCGGAAGGTAGCGAGTTCATCGCTGTCCTTCATCATGCCGAAGGACGGCAAGCGCGCCATCGTGCGCTGCCGCGACGACGAGCACATCCATCCGTTCCCGCTGCTCAACCTCGGCAAATGCCGCGCGCTGCATGTCGACGGCCACCAGCCCGATGCCGCGATCCACTACGCGAAACTCTGCCGCGAGGCCGGCATCCTGACCTCGCTGGACGGCGGCGGGTTGCGCACCAACACCCACGAACTGCTGGAATTCATCGACGTCGCCATCGTCGCCGAGCGGCTGTGCGAACAGATGGACCTCACGCCGGAGAAGATGCTCGATTATCTCAAGGCCCGCGGCTGCCGCGTCGGCGGCATCACCCAGGGCGAACGCGGCCTGCTCTGGTACGACGAGACCGGAACCGTGCGCACGCTGCCGGCGCTGCCGATACCGCGCGAGCGCGTGCTCGATACCAACGGCGCCGGCGATGTGTTCCACGGCGCTTACGTGTATTCCTATCTCAGCAATCCCGCCTATAGCTGGCACGACCATTTCACCTTCGCCCGCGCCGCCTCCACCTTCAAGATCCAGCGCCTCGGCAACGAGGCCGGCCTGCCCACCCTGCCGGACATCGCAGCGGTGCGTCAGGAATTCGAGGCGGCGGTGTAGTTCTTTCTTCCCTCTCCCCTTGTGGGAGAGGGTGGACGCGCGAAGCGCGGCCGGGTGAGGGGTAGCCGCAAGCTCAGCCCCCTCATCCGTCGCGGACTTCGTCCGCGCCACCTTCTCCCACCTAGCGAAGCTTCGCTTCGCGCGGGGAAGAAGGAAGAAGAAGCAACAGCCTACCCCTCGCCCTTGCCCTTCGCCGTCATGAAATCGAAATCGCAGCCGTCGTCGGCCTGCAGGATCGTCTGATAGAACAGATGCGCATAGCCGCGCTTCGCCCAGTCCGGCGTACTGGCCGCCGGCAGCGCCGCCGCACGCTTCGCAAACTCCGCCTCGTCGATCAACAGGTCGATGCTGCGCGCGGCGACGTCGAGCCGGATCATGTCGCCGTTGCGGACCAGCGCCAGCGGCCCGCCGACCGCGCTCTCCGGCGTGATGTGCAGCACGATGGTGCCGAACGCCGTGCCGCTCATCCGCGCATCGGAAATCCGCACCATGTCCTTCACGCCGGCGCGCGCCAGCTTCATCGGGATCGGCAGATAGCCCGCCTCCGGCATGCCTGGCGCGCCCTTCGGTCCGGCATTGCGCAGCACCAGCACATCGTCGGCGGTGACGTCGAGATCCGGGCTGTCGCAGCGCAGCGTCATGTCCTCGACCGACTCGAACACCACCGCGCGACCGGTATGCTGCAGCAGCTTCGGCGATGCCGCGGAATGCTTGATCACCGCGCCGCGCGGCGCGAGGTTGCCGTGCAGCACCGCCATCGCGCCTTCGGCTTTGATGGGGTTGCTGCGCGCGCGGATCACCTCCTGCCCCGGCACGTCCTCGGCATTGGCGACAATCTCGCGCAACGTCGCGCCGGACACCGTCTTTGCATCGAGGTCGATGAGGTCGCCGAGTTGCGCCATCAGCTTCGGCACACCGCCGGCGTGGTGAAAGTGCTCCATGTAGTGATCGCCGGACGGCTTGAGATCGATCAGCACCGGGACGGTGCGGCTGAGCTCGTCGAAGGCGGCAAGGTCGATGCGATGCGGCGAGCGATTGGCCATCGCGGTGAGATGGATCAGCCCGTTGGTGGAGCCACCGATCGCCTGCAGCACCACCTGCGCATTGCGGAACGAGGCCGGCGTGAGAAACTCGCTCGGCTTCGGGCCCTTGTTCTTCGCCAGTTCCGCGGCAACCCTGCCGCTGGCCTCCGCGGAGCGAAAACGCTCGGCATGCGGCGCGGGAATCGTGGCACTCATCGGCAGCGACAGGCCCATCGCCTCGGTGATGCAGGCCATCGTCGAGGCCGTGCCCATCACCATGCAGGTGCCCACCGACGGCGCCAGCCGCGCGTTCACCGCGTCGATCTCCTGCTGGTCGATTTCGCCGGCGCGGAACTTGCCCCACATGCGCCGGCAGTCGGTGCAGGCGCCGAGCACCTCGCCCTTGTGATGGCCGACCACCATGGGTCCCACCGGAATCACCACCGTCGGCAGATCCGCGGAGATCGCCGCCATGATCTGCGCCGGCAGCGTCTTGTCGCAGCCGCCGACCACGATCACCGCATCCATCGGCTGGGCGCGGATCATCTCCTCGGTGTCCATCGCCATCAGGTTACGCAGATACATCGAGGTCGGATGCGCAAAACTCTCGCCGATCGAGATGGTCGGGAACACCATCGGCAGCGCGCCCGCCAGCATCACGCCGCGCTTGGCGGCCTCGATGATCTGGGGCGCGTTGCCGTGGCAGGGATTGTAGTCGCTGTGGGTGTTGGTGATCCCCACGATGGGCCGGTCCAGCGCGTCGTCGGAATAGCCCATCGCCTTGATGAAGGCTTTTCGCAAAAACAGCGAGAAGCCGGCATCGCCATAGCTGGTCAGTCCCTTGCGCAATCCGTCGGCCATGTCGCGTTCCCACTCTTCGTGTTTTGAACGCTTGTTATGAAGCCGCAAGAAATCTTGTCAATCACGGAGCAACTGAATTGCGTTTGCCCTTCCCTGATATGGCTGTCCGATCCTCACTGTTTCCCTCATCCCGAGGAGCGGTCGCCTTCGACCGCGTCTCCGGCGAATGGCAATGCCATTCGCCCGGGATGAGTGCCACATCCTCATGGTTCGAGACGCGCGCCCAAAAGCGCGCTCCTCACCATGAGGTCGAAGTTGGCTTGCAAACGGCGCTCACTTCGGTTTCCAGACGCGACCGGCATCGCCATCGAATTCGAGGCTGCAGAACGCGCCGCCCTGGTAGAAGTCGCCGACCGGATCGGGCTTAAGCTTGGCCTGTTCGGCCATGGCATGCTCGCGAAAGTCCTCGGACTTCCCCGTCGGGCGATAGCCCAGTTCGTAGGCGCGGGAATTGTCCCACCAGGCACGCTCGTTGTAGGACGCGCCGTAGAGCACTTCGAAGTGGATGTCGGGATGTTCGAGACCGATCTGGCAGAGCTGCACGAGATCGTCGGGCTTCAGGAAAATCGACATCCGGCGCTGGTCGAGCGGCCGGTCGCCGAAATTGCCGATCCGGATACAGGTGACGCTGAGCCCGTGCTTGTCGGCATACATCGCGCCGAGCGCCTCGCCGAATGCCTTGCTGACGCCGTAGCGGCTGTCCGGCCGCACCGTGACGTCGGTTCCGATCCTGCTGTGGCGCGGATAGAAACCGACCGCATGGTTGGAGGATGCGAAGATGATTCGCTTGACGCCCTGTTTGCGCGCGGCTTCGAACAGGTTGTAAGTGCCGATGATATTGGCCTGCAGGATGGTGTCCCACGGTCCTTCCACCGAGAAGCCGCCGAAGTGCAGAATGCCGTCGACGCCCTCGCAGATCGCCTCCACCGCGGCGTAGTCCGCCAGATCCGCCTGCTTGAATTCTTCGGATGGCTTGAGGTCCGGCGGCGGCACGAGATCGCTCAGCACCAGGTCCGGATAGATCGCCGGCAGCAGGCTCCGCAGCCGCGTGCCGACTCCGCCCGACGCGCCGGTCATCAGTATTCTTGGCATTCCCATCCCTCGTTCTTGCAATATTGCAGCGAGTATGGCGCGGCAGCGTGAACGGAGCAAGGCGGCGAAAGTTCAAGTTCATCGTTCCCCGGACGTTGCGGAGCACGAAGCGATGCGCTGCAGATCCGGGAAACCGGAGTCCGTGCCTTGATGCTGCAACGTCGCGATGATAGCAACGACATCCGAGGAAACGACAACAACAGGACCCGCAAATGTCCGATGCATCGGCGACGCGCCCCGGCTGGCAGCCGGCGACGTATTATCCCGATCCTGCGATCCATGCGCTGGATCCCCGCTTCGAGAAATACTGGATCAAGCTGTCAGCCATCGAGCGCATCGCCACCGGCCTGCGCTGGGCCGAGGGGCCGGTGTGGTTCGGCGACGGTCGCTACCTGCTGTGCTCGGACATTCCCAACAATCGCATCGTCAAATGGGAAGAAGAAACCGGCGCGGTCAACGATTTCCGCAGACCGTCGAATTTCGGCAACGGCAACACAAGGGATCGCCAGGGCCGGCTGGTCACCTGCGAGCATGGCGGGCGCCGCGTCACCCGCACGGAATATGATGGCAGCATCACCGTGCTGATGGACAGCTTCGAAGGCAAGCGGCTGAACTCGCCGAACGACGTGATGGTGAAGTCCGACGGTTCGATCTGGTTCACCGATCCGACCTTCGGCCTGCTCGGCAATTACGAGGGTTACAAGGCCGAGTCCGAAATAGACGCCAACGTCTATCGCATCGATGGCGCGACCGGCCAGGCGACCATCGTCGCTGCGGGCGTGCTCGGTCCCAACGGCCTTTGCTTCTCGCCTGACGAGAGCATCCTCTACATCGTGGAATCGCGCGGCGTGCCGAACCGCAAGATCCTGGCCTATAACGTCGCGGCGGACGGCATGACCCTGAGCAACAAACGCGTGCTGATCGACGCCGGACCGGGCACGCCGGACGGCATGCGCTGCGACATCGACGGCAACCTGTGGTGCGGCTGGGGCATGGGCAGCGCCGAACTCGACGGCGTGATGATCTTCGCACCCGACGGCACCCCGATCGGCCGCATCGCGCTGCCCGAGCGCTGCGCCAACCTGTGCTTCGGCGGCGTCAAGCGCAACCGGCTGTTCATGGCCGCGAGCCAGTCGATCTACGCGCTGTATGTGAACACGCAGGGGGCAGTCGGCGGCTGATCGACTCAGGCAAGTCGTCGCAGCGGATGCTGTGCCGCAGCACCATCCCTGACGCAGTTGCGACCGCCCAGTTTGGCCAGATAGAGCGCGCCATCGGCAGCCTCGATCAGATCGCGCGGCTGGGTATTCGATCCGCCCTGTGCCATGCCGACGCCGATGCTCACCGTCAACTGTTGGCAGACATTCGGCAGCGTCGCGATATCCATGGTTTCGACGGCGCGCCGCACCCGTTCGGCGACGGCGAGTGCATCTGCCCGGTGCGTGGCTGGCAGAATGACGGCGAATTCCTCGCCACCATAACGCGCCGTAAAGTCGCCCGTTCGGTTCGCAGCGCCCGTGATCGCCGCGGCCACCAGTCTCAGGCACTCGTCGCCGGTCAGATGCCCGTAAGTATCGTTGAAACTCTTGAAGTGATCGACGTCGACCAGCAGCAGGGCCAGCGGCACAGCGTTGCCCGGCAGCGACTGCAGGAAAAGCGCCAGCCGGTGATCGAAATCGCGCCGGTTGCCGACGCCGGTCAGGCCATCGGTGAGCGCGAACGTCGACAACTGCGCATTCACGGATGCCAGACTCGAATTGTAGCCCGTCACCTGCGCCAGCAACCGGTCGCGCTCATAGTCGGCCTTCAGCATTTTGGTACGCAGCGCGACCAGCTCCATGACGAAGCCGATCTGATACCACAGATACAGAATGCAGAACGGGATGGCGATTGCGATTCCGAAAACGGTTGCGGAGATGCCGACCATCCCCAGCACGACGGTGATATTGACGATCACGACAGAGGTCATCGCGTAGGCGCGTGCACTGGCCCCTTGAACCGGCGCACAGATCAGCGCAAAAACGGCAAATAGCGGCAGGCCCACGGTCGTAAACATCAGGATCGACAGGGCGGAGCCCCAGCCAAGCGCAGCGATGACGCTCATTCTTGCGAATGAACGAACCCATTGCGAGACCCGCGCACGTGGTCCGCGCAAGCGGAAGCGACGTGCCATGATCACACGCAGCAACAGTGTCGCCGCGACGATGGCGACCGCGGGAAATGACGCGAAGGAACCGTGGGAATACCAGTTGTACCAGGCGGTGATGGCGATCGCCGTTGCCGTCAAGCCGTGTGCGAACGGGCTGATGAGCCCTTCGAGCATTTCCCACGCCTGCGCTTCCGAGGTGTAGTCGGATCCGATCAATCCGGCTGTGGACGACATGACACGGCGCATCGCAACGACACGGCCGCGCAGGGTCTCCATCATCCGTCTTCCGGCCGCCCACATCATATCCGAACTCAATCCACGACTGCCCCGACCGGGAACATGCCCTGAATGTCTAACGGAGTGGTATATTTGCCAGCGCCGATGCCGACATTCTAAATGGCGTGTTAACGGCGCGGGGCACTTCGACCGCCGGATAGGCGCGACCAACCGCCCCTCGCATTGGGCGATATTCGAATGAACCCCCTAATGATCGGCGATCGAGGACAAGTACACGACGAGATGCCCTAGACCATCCTGAAGCGCCTGTAGAGCCATGTCTTGACCTGATCCATGACGAAAGCGAGGACCACGGCAGCCGCCAGGATGCTGGCGAAGATCGCCATCGGCAGTGGCGTCATCAGCAGGCCACCGAGGGCGAGCGTGCCGACAATCAAGACCTCGATGACGCTCGAGGCGATGACGATCGCGCTCGGCCGCGACGACCACAGCCGCCTGCGTTCGCGAACCACGTAGAACACCGCCTGTCCGTTGAACGCCAGCACCACGAAGGTCATGGTGCGCAGCGTGTCGAGGTCGAGCTTGATGACCCATGCGCCGATCATGAGCGCGCAGGCGCAGAAGGCGAGATCGAACATGCCGATGGCGATGCCGACGACCGTCAGCGTATCGATGTGCCACGAATTCGGCATCGCCGACGGGCGGACGTTGTCGGTGGTCGACGACATCGCCAGGAAATCGCCTGTGATCATCGAGATGACCATCAGCATCGGCGTGAGGATGGCGTGTCCGGTCAGGATCAGGCCGAAGCCGAGAAACAGAACCTGCCGCGATTTGTGAACGATCGACCGCAACGCATAGGTGAGGATGCGCTGGAAGGTGATCCGGCCTTCCCGCACCGAGGCGACGATTCCGGCAAGCCCGGGCTCGGTCAGCACGATGCCGGCCGCGGCCTTGGCGACGTCGGTGGCGGTGGAGACGGCGATGCCGATCTGCGCCTGACGCAGCGCCGGCGCATCGTTGGCGCCGTCGCCGCACATGCCCACGGTGTGGCCGGCATTCTGCAACGCCTTGACCAGGCGGAACTTGTCTTCCGGAAGCACGCCGGCGAACACCGAATAGTCGTCTGCTCCCACCTCATCGGGAATCCGGCCGGGCGGGCACACGGCGCCGCTGAGGCCGACGGCGGTGGCGACGAAGGCGGCGGTGGTCGGCGCGTCGCCGGTCACCATGATGGTGTGAACGCCAAGTGCACGCAGCTGATCGATCAGCGGCTTTGAATCGCTCCGTGGCGGATCGCTCAGCGCCACCAGACCGACGAGGTGCATCGCGGCTTCC
>DATCUS010000159.1:0-33297 GCA_036561845.1 Tardiphaga sp.
GCGCGCGGAACGCCGGATCAGTCCGGTGTGACCGTGGCAAGCCTTGTGCGCTTTCTACCCTTGCGCACAAGCCCATGGGTGCATCGGGCACCCGGCGTTCCGCGCGCCTTCTCGATGGAGAGGGTGATGGAATGCAGCACACCCCGGGCGCATTGGCGTCGCGGGACTGCGATCGCATGACTTCACATCACATGGCTGTTTGACAATTGAATCAGTGAGACGCGCAAGCGCCCGCGATTTCCCTCCCCGGAGCGCAGCGCAACTGCGCGAGGTGGGGAAGGAGAAGGCCGCGATGCATGAGCTCCCTCAGCGCGTCAGCACCATGACCAGGCGATCGACCCGCTTGCCCTGCTTGAAATGCGACTCGACGATTTCGTCGATATCTTCCGGCGCGGTCGGGCGATACCAGACGCCTTCCGGATAGACCACCATCAACGGGCCGGCGCTGCAGAAGCCGAGACAGCCGGAGGCCGTGAACCCGATGTCGGTCAGCCGCTGGCTCTCGATCGCCTTGCTCATGCGGTCCCATAGCGGCTGCGCGCCGGACGCCCCGCAGCTGCCGCGCGGATGGCTCGGCGGGCGCTGCGTATGACATGCGAATACGTGATGCCTGTAGAGCTGGGGAAGTTCGAATTCGGCGTCGTCGGCCGTGGTGTCCATCGCGCTCATGCTGCGGCCGTCGCGATGCCCTTGTCACTCAACAAGGTCGCCAACTCACCGGCCTGGAACATCTCGCGGACGATGTCGGAGCCACCGAGGAATTCGCCCTTCACATAGAGCTGGGGAATCGTCGGCCAGTTCGAGAACTCCTTGATGCCTTCGCGAACCAGCGGGTCCGACAGCACGTCCACGCTCTTGTAGGGAACGCCGAGGCCGGAGAGGATCTGCACCACGGCGGCAGAGAACCCGCATTGCGGCGCGGCCGGAACGCCTTTCATGAACAGAACCACATCGCCGCTGGCGATGATGCCCTTGATGCGCTCGGATGTTGTAGCGGACATGGACTCTTCCTCGATGCTGACTTGCCCGGACTTCTGCGATGCAAAAGCGATTCCATTCATGACTTCGGCACGATGGTTTCCAGCGCCAGCGCATGCAGCGCGCCGCCCATCTGCCCCTTCAACGCCTCGTAGACCATCTGGTGCTGCTGAACGCGGCTCTTGCCGATGAAGGCCTCCGAGGTAATGCGGGCGCCATAGTGATCGCCGTCACCGGCAAGGTCGACCACGGTGACCTGCGCCTCGGGAAAGGCCTGCTTGATCATGCGTTCGATTTCGGATCCCGCCATCGCCATCGTGTTCGCTCCTGATATCACGACGACCTCCATGCAAGGTCCAAACCAACTGGTTCACTCCAACGAATGGAGCGCCACGGCATCCCCTTTCGCGCGACATACGGTCAATCTTCGGCGCCCGCGGTTTCGCAGGACCGGCGATGTCCGACTTCCGACACGTCATGTCGGATGTCTGCCCGCGGCGTGGCGGCTCCCGTCCATTGGCGGCGGGGTCCCACGCACCTGTCTGATATCACTTGGTGTTTTCGCGGTGCGGGCCACGGCCCGACTTTTGCTTCACTGAAATGGATGTGAAGGACCATTGATGAGCAAGTTGGACCATCCGAGCCGACGGGGGCTCCCCTTTCGCTGCGCCGTGATCCTCGGCACCAATGAGATTGCGTCGGCCGTCGCTGTGCAACTTCACCGCCGCGGCTATCGTGTGATCTTGTCGCATGATCCGCATCCACCGGTCATCCGGCGAAAGATGGCCTTCCATGACGCGCTGTTCGGGGACGAGATCGCCATCGACGGCGTCCTCGCCGAGCGCGTCGACACGAGTATCGAAGTTCGCGCGCGCCTCGGGCAAACAGGCGGGGTCCTGATCACCGAACTCGGACTGCTGGATCTGATCGTGATCCGCACCATCGACGTCCTGGTGGATGCCCGTATGCAGAAGTATCAAACCAAGCCGGATCTCCGTCGACTGGCGCGGTCCACAGTGGGTCTCGGCCCCGGCTTCGCCGGCGATACCAATTGCGACGTCGCCGTCGAAACACGCCCCGACAGGGCCGGGCGGATCATCCTGCATGGCGCGACCGAGGCAGCCGGCGGCCTGCCCAGTCGGCTCGGAAATGCCTTTGGCGAACGGTTTGCGCGCGCCGAAGCCAACGGCAGGTGGCATACCGCCATTGAGATCGGGACCCGCGTCTTCAAGGACTTCGTCATCGGCCATCTCGGGAATGCACCTGTGCGGGCGCCGTTCGACGGCATTCTGCGCGGCGTCGTTCGCGACGGGACCGAGGTGCCGGCCGGCGCCAAGCTGCTGGAGATCGATCCGCGCGGGCGCCGGGCCAATGCGGCCAGCTTCGACTCACGGATCAATGTCATCGCCAGGGCAGTGGTCAAAGCACTGTCGGCACGCGAGGTCAGCCTGCCCCAGAAGGCCGGGCGCACGCTGCATCTCGTCAAATGAGCGACGGCGGGGCCGGCCACAACATTTCGGGCATCCCATGACCACCTTGCTGTTCGAGCGCGAGACGATCAACTTCGGCGATATTCCCGACGAGGTCGACGAGTTGCTCCAACAAGGTGTTGCAGCCTATCGTCACGATCATGCGCAGGCCGAGCAGCTGTTTCGCCAGGCTCTGGCATCCGCGCCAACGCAACTGCCAACCTATTTCTGTCTGTATAAGATCCACACCTATCAGGGCAACCTTGCGGACGCGCAAAGCGCGGCTGAAAGCGGCCTGCGCGAGGCGGCCCGGCAGGCCGGCTGGGAATCCGACTGGCAATGCTGGCAACCGCAGGTGCCATTGCCCGAGGGGCCTGGCCGCTTCGCCCTCTATACGCTCAAGGCGCTGGCCTTCATCCACCTCAGGCAGAACGACCCGCACCAGGCCTGGGAGATGCTTGATGCGTTGAAGCGGCTGGACCCCGCCGGCGCCGTCGGATGGCCGGTGGTCGCCGCTCTGGCTGAGGGAATTTCCTGAGTTCGGCATCATGGCATCGCGCTTGCAGCAGACTGCATATGACGGCCATCGCCGAACGATCAGCAGGAAGGTTGTATGCGCATGACGGAGATCGATATCGTCGAAGCGACAATCGCTTCATCCGCTCCGACCGCCGACGGCGGGCAGCAGTCATCAGCCTCGCATGTCGCAGCCGTCACCGATGACATCATCGCGGCGCTGCGCACGGTGTTCGATCCCGAAATTCCGGTCAACCTCTATGACCTCGGACTCATCTACCGGATCGAGCCGAAGGATGACGGCGTTATCGACATCGACATGACGCTCACGGCGCCGGGCTGTCCCGTCGCCGGCGAGATGCTCAGCATGGTCGAGAAGGCGGTCGGCGCCGTCGCCGGCATTACCAGGGTGAACGTCAACCTTGTCTTCGACCCGCCATGGGACAAGTCCCGGATGTCGGAAGATGTGCAACTCGAGCTGGGTCTGATCTAGAGCGCAATCCCGACGCGATCGAAGGAGCATCGGAAATTCGAGTTGGCCCGCCACCACCGCGACGACTGGCACCTAAACTGCATAAGTATCACGTACCAGGCTCCATTGACGGATCGCAAAACCAGCGCCGCAGCCTCAACGAGCATCGCGCTATCTTGAACGGGGATGATATGATCGAGCTGATCACAGGCGACGGAGTTCCATTTTCGGCCTACCGCGCGGATCCCGACGGCGCGCCGAAGGGCGCCGTCGTGGTCCTGCAGGAGATCTTCGGCGTCAATTCCCACATCCGTGCGGTCGCCGACATGTTCGCTGCCCGCGGCTATGTCGCCATCGCGCCGTCGTTGTTCGACAGCGTGAAGCCCGGCGTCAGCCTCGGCTACGATGCGGCAGGCATCGCCGAGGGACTGGATCTTGCGAAGCAACTCGGCAGGGAACGCGCGCTGGCCGAAATCCAGGCCGCGGTGGATTCCGTCAGAGACGCCGGCAAGGCCGCGATCGTCGGCTATAGCTGGGGCGGATACCTCGCTTATACGGCCGGAAATCATGTCACCGGCTTGGCCTGCGCCGTCGGATATTATGGTGGCGGAATCGCCGACGAGTACGGCCAGAAGCGCAAGGTCCCGACCCTGCTGCACTTTGCCGAGAACGACGAGCATATCCCGCTTGACGCGGTGGTGCATTTCCGCGCATCGCGACCCGACGTCAGCGCATTCACCTATGCCGGCGCGGCGCATGGCTTCAATTGTGACGAACGCGGCAGCTATAACAAGGACGCCGCCGACAAAGCGCTCGAGCGGACGCTGTTGTGGATCTTCCAGTATGTGGAAGGCCAGCCGCCGATCGCGCTGAAGAATTCAGGCGCCTATGCGCAAGCCAAGGTCGAAAAGAAAAAGAAAAAGCCGGCCGGCGGTGATGACCTTGGCCCGCCGATGGATTGAGCAATCAGGAGATTTGTCATGTCGATCGAGGGGTTCTTTGTGGACTGGGACGGCAACGCCCGCAGCACGCTGGAGCCGGGCGGCGGCTATCAATGCGATACCGATCCGGTTGCCCGCTACGTCGCCGTGATGAGCAAGAGCGGCGCCCTCGTCCATGAGGGCACCTTCTATCGAAGCCTAGCGGACATCGAGAAGGCCGGGATCAAGGCGCCATTCGTGCCAGGTTCGCATCCCTGGGGCCGCCCCGAGGACGGGCTCTGAGACGGCGATTGCAGAAGGGAGACCAGAGCATGCTTCCGACGACGATCCTGATCGACGAGGCGCCACGCTGCGTCGTGCGCCCGACCGACATGAAGGATCTCACCCGCTTCCTGCGCAACGGCAAGCAATACCTGCTGGCCGATAATCCCGACGGCAAGATCGCCCACCGCATTGCCGAGGAGGCCGAGGCGACGAAGTGGCGCAACGCCCTGGCCCTGCACAAGGCGTGGGGCGGCAACGACGAGGACTTCTTCGGTACGCCGCTCTGAACGAGGGCGTCGTCGCGTCAGGGGCGGCCGGCGCCGGCATCATGGGGATTGCCGGCCTGGTTACGCATCCAGTCGGCAAGCTTCGTCATCGCCGCATCGAGATCCTGCCGCGCAGCCGCGTCCGCGACGGTTTCTTCGAGCGCGCCACGCATGCAAAGCAGCCACGCGTCACGCTCGGCGTTGCCAATCTGGAATCCCATATGTCGTTGCCGCAGCCTGGGATGCCCCTTCTCGGGCGAATAGAGCTTCGGTCCGCCGGTCCATTCGCTGAGATAACGCTTCAGCGTGCTCTTGACGACGCCCAGGTCATCGGCGTGCATGGTGCGGATCGCCCTGGCCTCCGGCAGCGTATCCATCCGGCGGTAGAACGCCTCGACCAGGCGATCGATGACGACGGCCCCGCCGATCCGCTCGAACATCGAAGTCTCCGCTGCGACGTCAGACATTATTCACACTCCAGCCTGTTCGACAATTGGCACATCTCGACCCTGCTCGACATGGGGAGCATCTGCATACCCGATACTTGAACGTCCACAGGGCCGTCATTGCGTTGGCGCAAATCGGGTTCGGCCCCGAGACGGTCCCTCTCAAATCGCGATTCAGCCATCGCACGCCTCCGCCTCGCCTATTCATCCATGCTCGGAAGCAGGATGACCTCTGCCGGTGCCCCCGGCCCCTGATCCTCGACAAAGTCGAGCGCATCCACGCGCGACAGCCCGCCACCGCTTTCGATCAGAACAACGGCCTCGACCGGCATTTTCGACAGCGCCTCGATCAATTGAGCGACGGTCATGATCGAAGATGCCCGCGATGGCCTTGCGTTGTCATGGACTTGACACCGGAGCACCCGACTCGTCGAAGCGCAATGCCGTCGGCTCCTCGTCCAGCATCACGATCTCGGCGTGACTCAAGCGGCCATTGCCATGATAGCGGTAGCGATGCGAGAGCTCGACCTCGTTGTAGACCACCTTGTCGAATCCGGTCAGCAGGCCGGCCTCGTCGAACCAGGCTCGGATGAACGTGTTGCGGTTGGAAAGCGCGTCCGGCTCGATGGCATTGACGAGATTGAACGGCAGCCTGACGCCGCTGTAGGAGACGAAGAACCGGCACTGGTGACTTGTCTCTTTCACGATCCGATCGTCCTTCCCGGCCCAGCACCGCATCAATCCGGATGAATCATGATTTCCATGGTGTCGTCGAGGTCCTCGAACGGGTTCGGCCCCTCGTCCTCTGCCAAAGTGACACCGCAGATGCAGACCTCCCCGTCGGCGACCGTGATGGCGATCGGCTCGAGGCTCTGTCCCTTGCACTTGCCCTCGACGCACACGCCGGTCTCGATCTCGAACATGGCGCCGTGCCGCCCGCACCTGAGAAATGCCCGATCGCGGCTGAAGAATTCGCCATCGCCGATGTTGAGCCAGGTGCGGCCGTGCGGACAGACGTTGACATAGCCGAAGAACTCGTTGGCGTGGGTGCGGACGATGACCACCGGAAAGGGCCTGCTGTCGCCCGCATCATCCAGACGCGCCAAGCTGAACGCCCTGGCGTCACCCTTCTCGATTTCCACCGCATCGCAAATGACGAAAACTTCGGGATCTCCAGTGGACGTTGCCTGCTCCCCGGCATCGACTTCGATTTGACTCATCGCATCCTCACAACGCCGACAGCGTCCGCGCGCCCTTCAGCGCCGGATAATTGTCGCGAAGAATTCTCTCGAGCTTCCTGCACAGTTCCTTGTCGGAAGCCGCACCCGGGCCGACGAAGTCCGTCCCCTCATCCCAGATCTCAAAGAAGCAATGCAACGCATCCTCGTGCGCCTGGTCCGGAACGGTGGTGAGATCGTTCAGTGTGACGATTCCCTCGCCGCTGACCTCAAGCCGCCAGCTTCGGTCATCGGCAACAGATGCCAGCAACTGGCTGATATCGGCCGCGGACCATTCCCTGGTCAGATCGATCACCATGACTGCCCCTGTCACAACCACGACATTGCTGTCGGACTCACCCCATCAGCAAACCGGAATCGACGGTTGACCTGATATTTGCATGAAGCATGCCGGGCTGGCCGAACGCGACATCGCGGCGCCGCCGGCTTCCCGGTTCACATCAGGTTGGGATCAACGCATGTCCGCCATGAAGCTCTACATGACCCCCGGGTCGTGCTCGACCGGTATTCACATTATCCTTGAAGAGCTCGATGAGGTCTTCGAAGCCTACATCGTGAACCTGCCGGCCGGCGACCACTTCAGGCCGGACTATGTGGCGATCAATCCAAAATCGACAATTCCGACCCTGGTGCGCCCGGACGGCAGCTCGCTCACCGAGGTCCAGGCCATCGCCTATTGGCTGGCGCGGAGCCATCCACGCGCGGGCCTGTGGCCGGAGGATATCGAAGGCGCCAGCCGCCTGATCGAGATCATGGCCCATGTTGTCGGGACCATCCATGGCCATGGCTTCGCACGGATTTTTGCAACCGATACCTTTGCCCGCCATCCGGCCGACCACGACTCCATCCGCCAGCTCGGCCGCGACATCATCGAGAAGGGCTTCGCTATCCTGAATGAAGCACTGGGAACGAAGGACTATCTGGCCGGCGCCTTCTCCGTCGCGGATCCGATCCTGTTCTATGTCGAATTCTGGGCGGACAAGACCGGCATGGCGCTGCCCGACAATCTGCTCGCCCATTATCGGCGGATGCTGGCGCGCCCGGCCGTGCAGCGCGTGCTGCGCGAGGAGGGCTACAATCCGGCGACGCTCGGCCTGTGCCGATCCGATGCAACTGGGTCGACGCCAGCGCCATAGACCTTGCGCGCCGCCACGTCCGCGCACGATTCTTGCACGTACATGGCAGCATTCGAACAAGCGCGAAGGATATGTGGATGACCGAAATGATCGTGGTGGAAGACCGCAATCAGGATGACCTGTCGCGAAAGGCCGGTTGCTACCTTTACGCCGACACCCAGCTCTGGCTCGAGGACAATCTGGTGCACCGGGCCGACGGACCGGCGGTGATCTCCCCCGACGGGGTACAGCGATGGTACATTCGGGGGAAGGAAGTGACGCGTGACGTCAACAATTTCTTTTTCCAGAACAAGTGGTCCGTACAGCGCGGTCTGGACACGTCCGAGAAGATGTCACTGTTCCAGATCAAGTTCCTCGGCTGAAGCTGGGAGCCACCTCAGCACGTCCGCATCCGTCTGCCATACGGCAGACGGCTCATCTTCAGCGCCGCGACACGCGGCGCCTATCAGGCCGCGGTCGCCGTGTTTTCCGCCTCGAGCTGATCGACCTCAGCCCTCGTCAGCCTAAACACGCCGCGTCCGCCGGAAAATGGCTGATAGGCGTCGCCGTGCTTGTCGCTGAGGAGATTGAACCATTCCTGCGGACTGAGCGACGTCGGCCGCTCGCTGATCTCGACGACCGTGCCGTTCGGCGCGAACCGCAGATGGATCATCACACTCTGGGATTCCATTTTGTCCTCCGTAGGATTTAGATGCCCGAGCCGAAGCTCAGCAATTCGATCTTGATATTCTCGGTGCCGAGCACGACGCACTGGCAGGCCAGTCGCGATTTGGAGCCGATGCCGACGATGGTATCGAGCCGCTCGTTTTCCTCACGCGCGATCTTCGAAATGCCCTTGCGTCCCTCCTGCACGTAGATATGACAGGACCCGCACTTGGCCTTTCCATCGCACTTGTGGGGAATGTCCATTTCGGCGCCAAGCAGCGCCGCCAGCAATGTCGTCCCCTCGGCCACCTCAATCGTCTTCCCCGATGGCATGACAGTCACGATCGACATTTGAACTCTCCCTTTCAATTCCTGTTGAATCATCTGACCCACTCGTCCTAGTAAATCGCTGCGCCGGCGCCGACGTTGATCGAAGCTTCCTTCATGGTCTCGACGATGAAGGAGATCTGATCCTCGGTCAGATGGGTGTGAAACGGCAATGCCACCGCGCGATCTGCGACTTTTTCCGTGACCAGATAGCTGCCGCGGCGATAGCCGAGATCGAAATAGAAACGCTGCAGATGCAGGGGATTGCAGTATCCCGCGGCCTCCACCTGTTCCACGCGCAAGTCGTCCACGATCGCGTCCCGGCTCGAGCGCGAAAACCGTGTACCGAGATGGACCAGATAGAGGAACCAGTTGATCTCGGTCACATCCGGTCCGACATAGGGATCCTTGATACCTTCGAACGACTGGACGTATTTGTAGTAGAGATGCTCGGTCAGCCGGCGGCGCTCGAGGATTTCATCCAGACGCGCCAATTGCGCCAGGCCAAGAGCGGCCGCAATATTGCTCATGCTCGCCTGGTAGGTGGGCGTCGCGCTGACGACGACGGACGAGCGCTCTTCCAGTCTGTGCGAGCGATGACGCCGCAACGCCACCGCGATGTCGACATCGTCGGTAACCACCATGCCGCCCTCGCCGCATGTCAGCGCCGACGGCTGCGAGAAATCGAACACCGCGGCGTCGCCGAACGATCCGACAAGTTTTCCCTTGTATCGCGAGCCGATCGCTTCGGTGGAATCCTCGATCAGCACGAGATTGTGCTGCGTCGCGATCGCGCGCAACTCCGACCATTGCGCTGGATGCCCGTTGTTGTTGCAGGCGACGATGGCCCGCGTGTTCGCCGTAATCTGGGCTTCGACCTTTGCCGGGACCAGTGTCCCCGCCCAATAGTCGATAT
Organism: Tardiphaga sp.; assembly: GCA_036561845.1. Lineage (GTDB taxonomy): Bacteria > Pseudomonadota > Alphaproteobacteria > Rhizobiales > Xanthobacteraceae > Tardiphaga. Next base: position 9,615 of record DATCUS010000159.1, read on the forward strand.
CCGCGAATACCGGCCGCGCACCGGAAATGCCAATGGCGTGCGCCGTCTCGCGGAACGAATAGGGCGACGCGATGACGTCATGGCCTGGACCGATACCATAGGCCCGCAGCGCAAAGAGAAGCCCGAGCGTGCCGCTGGGAACCGCGACGGCATATTTGCGGCCGAGATAGGCCGCGAACGCCGCCTCGAAGGCCTCGACCGTCGCACCGCTGGATAGCCGCGGCGAACGCATGATCCCATCGACCGCCTCTATCTCGGCCACCGTGATGTCGGGATCCGAAAGCGGAATGAATGAATTGTCGATATCATCGACGAGGTCGTCGTCGATCGCATCGGCATCGTGCACCAGAACGGGTTTCATCATGTCGTCGCACTCCGCGCCGCGAGAACGATGCCGGTCGCCCGTGCAGGGTCGGTCGTGATCTGGACGCAGTGATCTGTACGATCCAGCAGGTGCATGTCGAATTCGGAATAGACGCGGAACGGCTCGTCGGTCACGTCGCTGGCATCGCAACGGGTCCACGACAAATGTGGAAACAGACGGCGCAACTCCGCAACGGCGCTCGCGCCGGCCTCGGGTCCGGAGAGCACCCGGTCGATCTCCGACAATTCGTCTGCACCTAGGGCCATTGCGACAACTCTGCACTTGAGGACTGCAAACATGGTCTATGCAAATTCATTGCCAGAACATTCGCTCGGGATCGGCGCTGAGATATTCGAGGACATTGACAAGCCGTTCGTGGCTGCTGTGCAGCTGCCAGGCATCGTTGCCGTGGTCCTTCCGGTACAAGTGCCACTCCACGCTTCCGGGATCGTACAGCAGAAGGGCGACGTCGATAATGCCGCCATCCGGATCGATGTTTCGCGAACAGCACGGGCTCGTGATGCGATAGCCGCCCGGCACCTTCTCGACATGCGGCGAGACATAGCGATAGCGTCGGCGTGCCTTCAGCCCGCGCTCGATCCGCTTGCGGTCAAGATCGTTCGGGTGAGCGAACGGCCCGACGACTGTCGTATTCACGACTGCAGCTCTCACTGCCTGCTCTCCCTCTACAGCGGAAGAATCTCTTCTTCGAGACAGCCCACCACGAGGCGCTCGCCAAACTCGACCAGATAGATCGGCAGGTTGGCTTCGGCATGGGTTCCGACCTGCACAATCTCGCCGGTGTCGCCAGTATTGACCAGCAGGGCATCCTCCGGCCTGTCAGGAAACGTTCCATCATTGTGGAGATCCACCAGCGCCTTGACGCGCTGGCCCCACTGAAATCGCGGCAGTCTCGGTTCGAACATCAGACACCTGCTCCCGGCAAGGGCAGATCAATCATCTCGTCGCGCGGGATGACCGGTTCCAGCTCCTTGCGCTTCATTCCCACACGATTGCCGCTCTCCAGAAACTCGACGCCATAGATGTAGAACTGCTGGAGGAACGTGCCGATGCTGACGACGTATCCCTCCTCGCCCTTCTTCGCGAGAACCTCTCCGATTTCCTTGCCGGCATAGGTCCCGTCATTGCGAATGGCGCGCTTGGCTCGAACCTTCTCGCCGAAGGTGAAATACGGCGCCGCGGAAATCTCCACCACGTCGCTGTCGCGTGAAATGTTGCTCATATCGGAACGTCCCTTGATCGCTCCTGCCGCCCGGTCAAGCGCGCCTGCGCCATCTCCTGCACAAATCCATCGCTGTCATCGGCGAGATCGGCGATCTCCCCAACGGTGACCCGGCTCGCGACCTCGTAGCGCACCCGCCAGTCCGGATCGTAGCGCAGCCTGGACAGCAGATCCGGCGCCAGCCGCTGGGCGATCTCCAGCCGAACCAGCCCATCCGGATCGCTCGCCATGCGCAGCAGCCATTCCTTCGGAATCCGCCGCGCCACCACACGCCGGACCTCGACCTCCTCGTCGCCGATCATCGATCCCAGCAGGGACTCGCCGATGCGCCGGGCGACGACCAGGCGGACGTAGTAATCCGGATCGTTCATCATCGGGATCAGTTCCGCATCGTCGAGCAGCGAGACGATGCGGATCCTCACCTCGCGATGCACGTCTGTCCGCAACCGCAGTACCAGTCGCTTCGGCAACCGCCGGGCTGCGTTCCAGCGCACGGTCTCCTCGGCATCGTCGAGCAGCGGCGGCAGCAGGAAGACGCTGGCATGCTTGGCAGCAATGGCACGCACCTCGAAATGCGGATGGGCAATGTAGGAATTCGCCAGATCCGGGTTCCAGTTGAAGAAGCGGTCGATCCGTCGTGCGTAGCGATCATGCACGCAGGCATGTCGCAGGCGGCAGCGTCCGGCATCTTTCAGCGCCTGATGCGTGCAGAATTTGCAATCGATCTCGTGGCCCTGCCAGTCGCAGGCTTCGTCGATTTCGTCACTCATCGTCCTGCCCCATCCGCTGCAGGACATCGAGAAGGACCTTGGCGCCGATCTTGTCGGTCGGATCGAGCTCAAGCAGCTTGCTGACCGCGGCGGCACCCTCCTGGAGATCGCCGATCCGCATCTGCAGATAGGCGTAGCCCTTCAGGGTGAACAGGTAGAACCGCGGCAGCATGTTCTCGTACTGTCCGAAGTCGGCATCGCCGGCGCCGACGTCCCGCCAATCCGGCGCCAGGCGGTTTTCGCGCGCCGCCTTCTCCAGACACAGCTTGGCCACCGCGAGCGCATCGGCCAGCCGCCCCTTGTAGAAGTAGAATCGGTAGAGGCCGATCAGCACGGCGGCGTGCCCGGGCGCCAGCGCCTGCGCTTCCTGCAGATGCCCCTCCGCCACGTCGTCGAGGTGATAGGAGAGCCCGGCTTCCCACAGATGGAACTCCGCCTCGGGCGGCAGTCCGCCGCCCAGCAGTGGATTCGCAAGCATCGCCGCTTCCATGACGGATTGCGGCTCGCTGTGGCCGGCGGCTTCCATCATCAAGCGCTCCTAATGAGCCGGAATGGCCCCGGCCGCATGGCTGGAACAGGACGTTTGCTTCGGGTCGCGAAACACCAGTCCCGTCTGTGACGCTGTGTCGGCAAAGTCGATGGTGACCCCGTCGAGCAGAATGCGGCTCTCTGCCGGAAGGAACAGCTTGACGCCGTTGCGCTCCACGACCGCCTCGCCGGCCGCCGGCTCACGACGGACGCTGATGTCAGCCGCAAGACCGGAACAGCCGCCCGGCGTAACCGCCAGACGGAAGCCGCTGGACGCATCGCCGTCGGCGCGGATCATGAGGCGGATGAATTTTTCCGCCGCCGGGGTAATCGTAAAGTTCATCGACGCCTCCTATGCAGTTGGCTGATAGCGCGGGTAGGAATTGTCGATGACGCAGGTGTCATCGACCGGACACACGGCGGTGCATTGCGGAGAATCGAAATGCCCGATGCATTCGGTGCATTTCTTCGGATCGATCACGAAGGTCCCGTTCTTCTCCGTGATCGCGACGTTGGGGCATTCCGGCTCGCACGCCGAACAACTCGTGCATTGCGAGGAGATAATCTTCAGTGCCATTCGTTGCTCCTAAGCGGCTTCTCTGTTTTGTGGATTTACGCCGCCGAGATCAGCGCACCTTGGCGAATTTCGGCATCGCCGCGTTCGACGTGCTCGATCTCGCCGCTGTTGACCTTGTCGAGATAGGCCTTGAACCAAGCGATCGCCGATTTCTCGATGAACTCGTGCGCGAACTGGTCGACCGGCTCGATCCCCGCTGCCAGCAGATCGGCCTTTGGACAGCCGCCGATCTTGGCGACGAAAACCGCGTGGCAGTCGTTGATGGCGCGAATGACAGTCTCCAGGCTTTCCTCATCGCCGAACCCGCCCTGGCAGTACAGATCGACACGGCGATGTCCGACAAACTTCGCGCCGGCCGTGGAGAGTTCGTAGACCTGGAATTCCTTGGCGTGACCGAAGTGCTCATTGATCAGGCCGGATCCCTTGGTCGCCACCGAAACCAGCAGCTTGATGTCGCTCATCTCACCGGCGAGTGTCTCCAGTTCCTCCTGCTTGGCGGCCACCTTGGCGACGCGCTCGACTTCGACCTTGGCCTGATAGGCTTTGCGGGAATCGAGGTCGTAGTTCACCTCCATTGCCATGATCTTGTCGGTGGTGAATTCGGCGCTGCGATCCTCACCCAGCAGGCCGACCGCATCGGCGCGGCACTGCCGGCAATGCCGCATCATGTTCATCTCGCCTTCGCAGCTGTCCTGCAGCGCCTTGAGTTCCTGCGCCGTCGGGCCGCGCTGGCCGGTGAGGCCGAACACGGTGCCGTGCTCGGGAGCGGAAATCAGCGGCATGATGTTGTGCAGGAAGGCGCCGCGCGATTTCACAGCCTTGTTGACCTCGACGAGATGCTTGTCGTTGATCCCCGGGATCATCACGGAGTTGACCTTGCACAGAATGCCGCGCTCGGTGAGCATTTCGAGGCCCTGAAGCTGACGATCGGTCAGCAACTTGGCGGCCTCGACGCCGGTGTAGCGCTTATGCTTCCAGAACACCCAGGGATAGATCTTGGCGCCAATCTCCGGGTCGACCATGTTGATGGTGATGGTGACATGGTCGACGTTGAAGCCCGCGATGGTATCGACGTGATCCGGCAGCGCCAGTCCGTTGGTCGACAGACACAGCTTGATGTCCGGCGCGGTCCTGGCGATCAATTCGAAGGTCTTGAAGGTCTTCTCCGGATTGGCGAGCGGATCGCCGGGGCCAGCGACGCCGAGCACGGTCATCTGCGGGATGGTGGAAGCCACGGCCAGCACCTTTTTGGCCGCCTGCTCCGGGGTCAGCTTCTCGCTGACCACGCCCGGGCGCGATTCATTGGCGCAGTCGTATTTGCGATTGCAGTAGTTGCACTGGATGTTGCACGCCGGCGCCACCGCCACATGCATGCGCGCGTAGTGGTGATGGGCCTCTTCGCTGTAGCACGGATGATTCTTGACCTTTTCCCAGATCTCGGTCGGGAGGTCGCCCTGGCCGGCGGCGGAGCCGCAGCTCGCCTTGCCGCTGCCACCCGTGGTGCCGCACCCCTTGTGATCGGCAACCGCCTGCATGATGTCTTCAACGTTCGCAATCGTTCCGGCCGTGGCACCTTCGTGCTGAGATAACACCTGCATGTCCGTTCCTCGCTGGTGGCCAAATGCAAAACTTCCGAAAGAGATTTAGCAACTCGCGTGCCACCGTCGGCGGCATCGCGTTCCGACGATATTTCAAGAGGTTATGAGGTGACGCCGGGCTGTCGCATAATCAACACGCGGCAACGAATGCTTTGAGCCATGTTAGAAACGTTACAGATCGCGAGCGGATGCGCTCCGCACAGCACGATGCACCGATCGACCGGCGACGTGGCTCACACGCGTTTGAGCCGCAGCGGCGCAACGCCACTGCGGCTCCCACATACCAATTCACTGCAGGTGTCAGACCGCCGCGAGCATGATATCCACCGCCTGCTGCAGTGGAACGGCGATCGGCGTGAACCCCTGGCTGACGAAGAACTTCAGCTCATTCTTTGAAAGCGTTTCCGGTTCGACGATCACATAATGCAGAGCTGAAGAACGCTTGGTGATCTGGCGCGCGTAGGTTCTCAGCAGCTGATCGTTGAAGCGACAGCCGATGAAGACGAAACTGCGCTCGGTGCGGCGATCCTTCACGACATCCGGAATCGGCGTCTGGATATCGATCTCGGTCAGAACCTCGACATAATCGGCATCCGAGATCAGGAAATTCCTGGCGGGCGCGATGCTGCCATGGGGCTTGTACAGGATGGTAGGCCACTTCTGCGCCCCCGCCCTGTCGGATTCCGCTCCCGCCGCATCGTAGAAACGGTACCAGCGGTCTTCGCCGATGCCGGCGCGCGTGATGCCCTGGACTTCGCCCCAGTCGCTGCGCTCGCCGAGCGCCGACCGCATCGCGCCGTCATACCAGGTGTCGACGATCATCGGCAGGCCGAGCGAGGCGAGATAGCGATGAAGTGGCGTCGGTTCGACGACCGGGCTGAACGCCTCGTTCATCAGCGCGGTCACGGTCGAGCGATGCTTCATGCTCTCGATATGCTGGGCCGCAGCCCAGGCATTGCCTTTCGCCCGCCGCGGCAGCGCCACCTTGGTGCCGAAAAACGCTGCCAACGCCTCCGGGTTCATCGGGATGCTCGGCTTCGACAGTTCGGTCAGGCCGGGCCCGAGATAGGGAACCATGGTGCCGGCACGCAACCGGGCGACAACATCGGCGAGTGCGGCTTCCGCGTCGCCAGCCTTGATGAATTCGACGGGAGAAATCGGCGCGTTCATTGGCTGTCCTCGACTTCACTGTCGCCGCGCTTGCGGGCGTTGATCGTGATCGGAAGCGTGGTGCCTGCGGCCATTTCCGGCAGATCCAGCATCCAGCCATTGGCAATGCGAATCCAGCCGCCAAACAATGTCTCGTGCTCCGACTCGACTATGGGCTCCTCGAGGTCCTTCTTCGGCACGTAGATCGAAAGCCCCGAGTCCGGCGAACGGCGGATCATGATTTTCATAAAGCCAACTCCGAGGATTGAGATGAATTCGCCAGCGGAGTTTGTGCGCGAGTCAGCCACGACGGCGACGACGCTCTCAGCTTCACAAAGATGTCGGGCAACTGCTGCAGCACCCGATCGATATCGGCGAGGGTATTGTCGCGGGACAGGGAGAACCGGATGGCGCCGCGCAACGCCGTTATCGGTACATTCATGGCGAGCAGAACGTGGGATGGCTCCATGGAGCCGGAGGCACAGGCCGAGCCCAGCGAGGCGGCAATACCGACCCGGTTCATGTGATGGATGATGGCTTCGCCTTCGAGATGGTCGAAAGCGATATTGGATGTATTCGGCAGCCGGCTCTGCACGTCGCCGACGACACCGCAATGGCCGATCTGCTGCAGGATCCCCTGCTCCAGGCGGTCGCGCAAACCACGCACCCGGCCCAGTTCGTCATCCATATGCGTGGCGACGAGTTCCGCAGCCTTGCCCAGCCCGACAATGGCCGGCACATTTTCCGTTCCGCCACGGCGCCGGCGTTCCTGCGGCCCGCCGCGGATCTGCGGACTGAATTTCGTACCCTTGCGAACATACAATGCACCGATGCCCTTCGGACCGTGCAGCTTGTGTGCGGACAGTGACAGCATGTCGATGGCCGTCGTCTTCAAGTCGACGGCGATCTTGCCGACCGCCTGCACCGCGTCGGTATGAAACTGCGCCCCGGCGTCATGGGCCATCTCGGCAAGTCGCTCGACCGGAAACAGCGTCCCGGTCTCGTTGTTCGCCCACATCACCGACGCAAGCGCCGTGCGGGGCCCGAGCGCGCGCTGATAGGCCTCGACGTCCAGCCGGCCATGGGAGTCCACGCCGACAAAGTGTGTCTTGATCCCGCGCGACGTGGCGAGATGGTCGACCAGTGCGAGAATGGCGGGATGCTCAACCGCCGTCGTCACGATCTCGTCGCGACCGTCCTGGGTATCAAGCGACGAGAGAATCGCGGTGTTATCGGACTCAGTCCCGCCCGACGTGAAGACAATTTCGTGATCGAATGCCGCGCCGAGCAACGCCTGGACGCTCTTGCGCGCCTGCCTGACCGCGCCCGCTACCTCGTTGCCGAACGCGTGCGCCGACGACGCATTGCCGAACTGCTCTGAAAAGAACGGCAACATGGCGGCGACCACGGCCGGATCGGCGCGCGTCGTCGCATTGTTGTCGAGGTAGATCGGCTGCACGGGCGTCTCTTTCAATCAATGCCGGGCCTTGGCGGCGCCCGCGACGGGGATCAGACGAACCAGTTCGCCAAGCCTCTCAACGATCTTCGCCTGGATTCCCTCAAGCGTGGCGCTGCTAAGCTTGCAGAACATGCAGGCGCCGGTCAGCCGCACCATCACCTTGTTGCCGTCGATCTCGAGCAGTTCGCAGTCGCCGCCGTCGCGCTGCAGGTTCGGACGGATCTCCTCGATCACCGCCCTGATGATCCGGGTGCGCTCGTCGCCCGCGGCCGGCAATTGCGTCGGAAGCTCGGATTCAACCAGCATGATCTTGATCTCTTTCCATGATCGCGAATTAAACGTGTCGATTTCAGAAAGGCCCTGGAACGCATTTCGCGACCGCGCCTGCTTATTCGCGCGACTAGCCGAACGACTTGCCGCAGCCGCAACTCGATTTCGCGTTGGGATTCTCGAAGGTGAAGCCAGATCCTTCCAGCGCCACCACGAAATCGACCGTGGCGCCCGCCAGGAATTCGTGGCTCTTCATGTCGACAAACACTTTCACACCATCGCGTTCGATGATGGTGTCATCGGGCTCCGGCTCGTTGACGAGGCCCATATTGTACTTCAGGCCAGCGCATCCGCCGGCCTCGACCATGATGCGCAATCCGTCCACTGGCTCGGCCGCCGTGGCGATCGCGCTGCGTACCGCGTTCAGTGCGCTGTCGGTGATATTGATCATTGCTCGACCCTTGTTTCCAGACCGGTTGAGCAAGAACTGGCAAGACTTATGCCACCCCTTAATTTATTGATATGACGATTGTTTTCGACGCGCGCCTGTTGTGTTTGCGACGCGTGTCAGCTTTCCGACAAGGCCGCTTCGATGCACCTGCCCGGCTCATCCGCCCGCTGCCGGACGCAGATCGATGCCGCGAAAGATCGAGCAGCGCTCGAACACATCCAGCGTCGGCGGCACACTCCGGTGCCGGCAGTATTTCGCCACCAGCTTGGCCAGGCCCTTGATGTCGCGGCCGGAAGTCGCGGGGAACGTCGCGACGAGAGCGTCAACAAGCTGTCCGTCGATATCGAGCCCGAACTGCTCGGCCATCACCGTCCAGATCTTGCGCCGTGCCTCGCCGTCCGGCGGGTAGAACTTGATCAGCGCAATGCACCGCGACACGATGGCCTCGTCGATATCGTCGATGCGGTTGGTGGTCAGGAACAGCAGGCCGTTGAAATATTCGAGAACCCGCAGGAACACGCCGACCACCGCATTCATGGTGATGTCGTCGTCGCGACGCTTGATATAGACGTCGGCCTCGTCGATCAGCATCACCGCGCCCCAGCGCTGGGCGCGCATCAGCGCATCCTTGAGCGCGCTCTCCATGGCGGCGACGCTCAAGCCGAGCTGGCCGGAATGCACCCGGTACAGCGGCCGGCGGATGATCTCGGCGTAGACCTCGGCCGTCAGCGTCTTGCCGACGCCCGGCGGGCCCGCGCATAACACCGTGGTGCCGCCGGATTTTCCGGCCACAATGTCGTCCATCAGGACGTCCATCTCGGCGGTCAGGATATCGATGAGATCGGTATGCTCTTCCGGCAGCACCAGCTTCTGTTTCAGATCGGGCCGGTAGACATAGGGCTTCATGTCGTCGACATGCACCCAGACATGATGATGCAGTTCGAGATGGAACATCAGCATGTAGGGATGGATGGGTATCCGACAAAACAGGCCTTTCGGAATGGCGGCCTTTGATTCCTCCACCTCGGCTTCTGCGTCGTAGAGGTTGCTCTTAGCGGCCTTGCGCAGGTACTGGCCGACGATATCGCCGGTCGCTTCCAGCGCCAGCGCGCGGGTGTTGAGAATCCCCTCGTCGTTGACGAGCCGCCCGGAACTGCCGCCCGACGACAGCACCACGATATCCTTACGCGACCAGTCCGTATCCCGGTGCGAGGAATTGGGGTCTTCGGTGAAGAAGCCGGTGCCTTTGCCGGAGAACTGCGCACCATACTGGCCGCGCCAGGCGAAATACGCCTGCTCGGTCGCGTCATAGGCGTCGATCAGTTCGGGCGTTTCCTTCAGGAATCCCTTGGCCGCAAAGATCTCCGCAACGGTCTTGCCGACGATGTCGGTCGCAGAAATCCGCAGCGTCGTCGTCGTAATCGTCGCCTTGGCATTGGCCTTGAGCTCGATGAAGACCCGGCCGGTCTCGTCGTTCGACGGCGGCGTGTAGTCCAGCCGGGACACCACATAGGGCAGCGGCCGGCTTGCCGTGCTCGCGGTGAACATCCAGCCGCGCAGCGCATCGGCCGCCAGGAAGCGCGCTATCGCCGGCAGCACCTGCTCGAGGTCCTGCGCCGTAAACCTGACGCCGCCGTCACAAAACGCGCGCTGCAGCGTGGCGATCTGCGCCGAGCGCACCCGCATCTCCGGCCCGGCCTGGCGATAGAGGTCCTGCAGAAAGTCCAGTTCCGCGGCGGACAGCTGTCCGAAGGATACCTCGGCCCTGTCGCCAAAACGCAGCTGCTCCCTGAGCGAAGCAAGGCCCGGAAAGATCGTGACCATCGCTTCGATAAAAGGCCGCTCGATCTGAAGCTTCATCTGATGCGCCAGCTCCGGGAATTTGGCATCCGCGCGACCAGCATGCATGGTTTGCGCCAAGGAAAACCGGCAGACAATTTGCATAGCAGGGAGAACCGGTGCCGATGCGCCGCTGGATTGTATGGAATCGGAGAATCTCCCATGACGACTCTTGAAACGACCGCGCCGGTCTCGATCGAGAAGACTGCCCTCGGCCGGCTTGACCGGGAGGGACGCCTGCTCAATGCGGTGTTCAAGGGGCCGACGACGAAGCCTGGGCGGTTCGGCTTCCGCGGCGACATTGCGCTCAAGTTCCAGACCCAGCTCGCCGACGAAAAGCGGCCGCCGGAATTCTCGATGGAGCAGGTCCTCACCGTCGTCGAGGACAACGAGGATACCATTCCGATCCTCGTGGGGTACCTCCACTCCTTCGCCTATCTGGAACCGTTGTCGGAAGTCTTGAGTGGGCTGCTCAGGTCGACCGGCACCTATTTCGTATTCTGCAATAATATCGATTTGCTGGCGAAGTATCGCGTTACGCTACGGGACATTACCTATTTTATCCTTCCCTGCGATGAATCCACGGTGTGGAAGGAGATGATGGATCTGATGAGCATCGACAAGAACGACGTGAAGAAGCTCAATACCGCCGGCAAACTGGACCATCTGCTCGACGCCGCCCGCGGCTTCGACGAAAAATACGAGGCGATCAGTTTCGAAGAAGGCCTCAAGCGAATGGAACCCGTGAAAAACCGCAATGAGAACCGTCCGGTCTGAGCGACCGTTCCGATTATGCTTCTTCCCGATCACCATCGGGAAGTTGCTCTTCCTCCTCGACCAGAGTGACACCGGTGACGCAGACGTCGTCATCGATGATCGACAAGGCCACCGGTGTCAGGCCGCGCCCCTTGCAAGGGCCGTCCACGCACATGCCGGTGCCCAATTCGAACAGGGCGCCGTGCTTGCCGCACATCAGCCTGATGCCGTTAGGGTCGAGAAACTGATTGCGCTCCCAATCGAGATTCACGCCGTCGTGCGGGCACTTGTTGACATAGCCGAACACCTGCCGGCCCCAGCGCACCACCAGGATCGACCACGGCCGCGGAGCGCCGTCCTCGCCGACGGTCAGCAGCTGGAACCCGCGCGCCTTCTGGCTCGGGATATCGCTCATACGGCAGATTGCGTAAGCCACATTGGTGTCCATCCGGCCCTCGTTCACGGTCGCAGGTTGGTCAGTCCGCGCCCCCGCGCGGCACGGCTCGGCGCGCCGGCCTTGGCCAGCAGCAAGCGATTGGCAGACAGCAGGAATTCCTGCCATGCAGCCGCGATATCCCTGAGGATCACGCGCTCATAGTCCTTCGACAACCGATGCTCGTCCGGGAAGTTCGACAGCGCGCATGACGTCCGATTGAAGGCGATCACGTCGTCGAGCGCCGACTTGAGGAACTCGCGAAACGGCGCCTGCAACTCAGGCATCAGCGATGACCGGCCGCGCTCCACCGTCGCCGCGGACATATCGAAATCCAGCTCCTCCAGGGCATCGAGCGCCCGATCGAACGCGTCTTCGATCGCTTCGAGAATGGCCCGTTGCGTCAGCTGATCGGTCTGCTGCATGGCGAGGCTGCGATTGAGCCGCTGCCGGTAGCCATCGAACACCACATCGCCTTGGCCGGCCACCCATGCGGCGAAGCGCGCGAGACTTGTCGCATTCAGCGACAGGACGGCGTCCACGGTCGGAGCGGGACGCCCAGCGGCAGCCTGCACTGCGGACATGGCCGCGAGGCTGCGGTTCAACTCGCGTTCAATGCGTCGCGCGGCATCGAGCGCGCCTTCCATGTATCCCGCGCCATGGGCGGCGGTCTCCGAGCCGCCCATGTGCAGCTTTCCGCCCCATTGCGCCCGGCGCAGCATCGGGTTGGCCATGTCCGCGTGCTCGACGCTGAAAGAAGTGATGTCGAGTGCACTGCAGGTGAAGGGCTCCGTGGCCCAATCCTGAACATGCTGCTCTCCCTCCCCGAGCGCCGGGCCGAACACCTGCTCCATCTGGTTGGCTATCAGGATCGGCAGACCGATACTGAAACTGACACGTAACTCCGGCGACAGTGCCACGAACCCGCCCAGTGCCGCCTGACTCCCGGCGTCGTTGCATGCATCGAAGATCTCGCCGATCACCGCCTGTTCGTGGGTGACGAATGCGCTACCCGATTGTCCGGCGTCGCGCCAGCACGGGCGGTCATAGCCCACCATCACCTTGGCCTGCGATGCCATCCAAGTTTCGGCGCCACGCATGGCCTCCCTCACGGGCTCCTCGAGGTCGGGCTCGAAGCGGACGTTCTGTTCCAGCAGGCGGGGCGGGATCGCCAGCGCCACGTGTCGTGTTGCATATTCGACGACATCGTCGCCTGCGACAAACTCCAGAACGATGTGATCGCCGCGATCGCGAAGCCGGGTCAGGATATGCTCGAAATGAATCAGGCTCGCCGGCAGCTCCGCAGCCAGCGCATCGATCATGGCAGCCATGCCGCCCGCGAGGCGGCGAGCGCCTTCGTGCACCCTTTTTCCCTCGACGCGCTCCGGCTTCTTGTCGGGATCGCGCAGGTGAAGCATCGCGCCGTCGTCATACTGCTCAAGGCTCGCGAGCTTGAGTTCGTCGATCAGACCCGTCATCAGCGGCTGGGTCGCCGGCCAGAACCAGGTCGGGCCGAGATCCATCACCATGCCGGCCCCGGACGCCGACAGGATGCGGCCGCCGAGCCGCTGACGCGCCTCGAACAGCGCAACCGATCGGCCCTGCCGATGCAGGTTCCTCGCCAGCGCGAGACCGCACAACCCGCCGCCAATAATGACCGTATCCAACATAGGGCTGGCCTTCACGTTGCATCCGCAAGCGACCTTGCAAGATTCGCGCAACGTCCCGGACTGCACTCCAGGCCAGGCCTGGAATACTTCAGCCGCCAGCGGCCCGCATCCGAATTGGCACAGAACTTGATATTCCATGTCCAACACCGACGGATGGAGAATGGTATGATCGTCACAACGGATTTTATCGCGTGTACCCTGGATGAGTTGAAGGCGCAGCTCGCCGGCGCCACGCTCACCGTCTATTCGGTGGCGCGTCCGCTCACCGCCGACCGGCCAGTCGAGCGCAGCGGCGCGCTGGCAACATTCACCTTTGCTTCTCCGGCTTTCGGAGCTGAGACCGACGGTCTCGAAACACCGGTCTTCGCCGCCGCTTCGGTTGCGGCAAGCAGCGTGGGAACGCCGGGATTTGCGCGCGCTACCAAGGCTGACGGCACTGTCATCGCTGATTTTTCCGCGGGCCCGGGCGATCGCGAGATCAAGTTCAACGAAGTGTCGTTCTCGCAGGGTGCACCGGTCAGGATCACGACCTTCAGGTTCAAGCCGGAAGGCGGATGGCCGGAGCAGCCGGAATATTATGACACAAGGCCGCGCACCGGCTTCGCAATGCCGACCGCCTGAACAGCCGCGCCGGCTCCGATATCGGAGCACTTCCCGGTGTCTGGTTGGCGACAGTTGTTGGTTTGCTGACATGGAGAGCAATTACATATGACCTTTGCAAATCCCGAAGCGCTGGTGAGCACCGGGTGGCTGGCCGAGCATCTGGCCGATCCCGCCGTCCGGATCCTCGATTGCACATGGCATCACCCCAGCACGAATCTCGATGGCCGCACGCAGTATCGCGGGCGCCATCTTCCCGGCTCGGTGCATTTCGACATCGACCACTTTGCCGACAAGACCAACCCGTTGCCGCACATGCTGCCGATGGCCGCCGACTTCGCCAACAAGGCCGGCCTGCTCGGCATCTCCAACAGCGACCACGTCGTCGTCTATGACCGGCTCTGCGGCGGCGCCGCCGCGGCACGCGCCTGGTGGATGTTCCGCGTCTTCGGCCACGACAGGGTCTCCATGCTGGACGGCGGGTTCGGCAAATGGGCCAAGGAAAAGCTCCCCGCCGAAATGTCGCCGGTCCGGCCAGAGCCCAGAACCTTCACCGCGACCTTCACTCCGGCGCTCGTGCGGAGCTTGGGTGACATGAAGGCTAATCTCGGCAGCTCCGCCGAGCAGGTGATCGACGCGCGCGGGCCGGCAAAGTTCGCCGGCACCCAGGAAGATCCATTTCCGGTCAAGAAGCAGGGCCATATTCCGGATTCGATCAACCTCCCCTGGGCCGACCTCGTCGATGCCGAAAGCGGCGCTTTCATCCCGCCGGAGGCGCTGACGGCCCGATTTGCAGCAGCGGGAATCGACCTGCAGCGCCCGATCGTGACGACATGCGCCTCCGGCATTACGTCCTGTGTGGTCACGCTGGGACTCTATCTGCTCGGACACACCACCGCCGCCGTTTATGACGGCTCATGGGCGGAGTGGGGACTTGCCGACGGTACACCGGCAGCAGTCGCAGCATGACCGCCACACGCAAGAGAGGGAACGTTCCTTGAGCGAGCATCAAGCGACGGAACTGCTGGCTGAAGGCCAGCACTATGAGCTCTTGAGCTGCGACGACGGCACGTCCTTTGTGCTGCGCTCGAAGGCCGATTACTTCGTTGCGCATCTGCGCGGTGAAGATGCGACGCGGTTTCGTGCCGATTACGAAGCCATCAGGCTGCAATATCCAATGTGGAAACCCGACCAGACCCTCGCCCAGCTCTGGGACCAGGGTGGCTACAGCTGGCTTGCGGCGCAAGAGGGAGAATGACCATGGCAACACTCGTCAAGACCACGCAGGATGGACGCAAGCTAGAGGTGGTCGGATTGGCCATCTGTCTCGACGGCGAGCTCGAGGCCTTCGAACTGATCGAGGTCAAGCTGCACCCGAACAGGCGGGCCATCTGGGCCGCGGTGCCGGAGGCGACCCACATGGCCGGACGCGTGGCGCTGACGAGCGAGGAAGCCGACATCGTCGTCGCCGCGTTCAAGGAAGCCGAGGCGCAAATTCTCGCCAGCCCGGCCGCCATCAACGAACGATTCCGGATCGCGGCGATGTGGAAGGCCCGCGAAATCGGCATTGAATAGCTTTCGCGCGTCGCCGCAGATCCGGGTGCACCGTCGTCGCGTGGGGCCGTCCTAGTTGATATGGGCGTTACGCCATCGATAGCCGCCATCTTCGTCCATTTCGAAGATATCATCGATCTCCGGATGGCGAACCGGCTCGCCGGACGTATCTGGCAACAGGTTTTGCTCCGACACATAGGCGATGTACGGCGTACGTTCGTCTTCGGCCAACAGATAGTAAAATGGCTGATCCTTGCGCGGTCGCGCCTCGATCAGGATCGTCTGGTAGGCGACCTCGCTGTCGGCGAATTCCGGATCGACATCGAAGACGATGCCGCGAAACGCATGCGTTCGGTGCCGGATGACCTGGCCGATATTGAACTTGGCGATCGACGTTTTGCTCATGATCGAATCGGGGGCTGACGGACGGGCGTTTCCAGCATGTTCAGCATGGCATCCTAGCCCGCCGGCGCGTGGGTCTGGCAGTTGGTCGGACAGACGCGGGCACAGGCACCGCATCCGATGCAGGCGCCGTCGTCGTTCATCACCATGATCTTCTTCTCGACCTCGTCATCCTCGTCGTCATCGAGTTCGACGAATTCGCCGTCCTCGTTGATCCCCTTCAGGGTCATCACCTCCCGACCGCACACCTTGTAGCAGCGACCGCACCCGATGCATTTCTTGGCATCGATGGCCAGCAGGAATTCCGGCTTCCAGTCGCGGCCGTCGCGGGTTGCGTTGGACATGGCCTGCGGCCTCCGTTTCGGCGTGAGTTATGCAGCCTCGAGGGTCTTCAGGGCGGCACGCTTCTGCTCCAGCTCCGCATAGGCATCGTGGGCCCGCTGGGCGACCGTCAAAATCGTCTCCCAGCTGATCGGCAGCTCCTCGGACAGGTCGTGAAGGTCCATCTTGGCCTGCGTCGCCTTGGCGGACAGCTTCTTGATTTCGGCTTTCAGCGTTTCCAGGTCACTCATGGGGCCCTCAGTATTTTGCGACTTCTTCGAACTTCTGGATCATTTCGATGCCCGCCTTGACGTGCTTCTCGCCTTCCTCGGCGAGCTTGCCGAGGTTGTCGAAGCCGAAGCGGTGAACATCGCGCAACTGCTTGTTGACGACGATCAGGCGGCCGCCGATCAGCACCATCCGGCCGAAGCCCTCATGGCTCATCTTCATCATCGGCGTGATCATGACGCCGGTGGCGCGTTCGATCATCAGGCAGATCGCGTTGAAGAACAGCTCCATCCGCCAGATCGTCTCCGGATCCGGGTCGCCGATGATCGGCAGCGCCCGGCGCGCCTCCTTGTCGAGAATGTAGGGCTCGATCAGCGTCAGATCGCTTTTGCCTTCCCAGGCGCCATGGCTGTCCTGGGCGCGCCAGACCTTGATCAGTTCCTTGATGAACGGGTTGTCCACCGCGGGGTTCGGTTCGAGTACTGCAGCTACGTCCGTCATGGCGATCCCTAATCCTCAAAATCGAGGTTACGTTCCTGGCTCTTCGACAAGGCCTTGCGCAGCCACGGTGGCGGCGTGCCGCGCAGCACGTCTTCCAGCTTTGCCAGGAGATCGGTGATTTCTTCCGGCTGGTTGACCTTCATGGGGTGGATGTTGTTCGCCACCACCCGTGCTGCGCCGGAGCCACCGATGGCCGCGACATACAGAATGGCGCAGTCCTTAATCGCATCGATCTTCGGCGCCAGCTTGTCCTCGTTGCCGTCTTCCTTGAGGTCGCCATCGAACTGGATCGCTTCAAGAAATCGGTGTCCCTGCGGGCCGATCTCGTAAATCGCGATATTCTTCGCCCAGCCGAAATGAGCGTCGACGCGCTTGAGGTCCTGGGTTGCGAATGCGATCTTCATGACGTCGTCCTCTCCAGTGTGGCGTCAATGCAATGGAAGCGCAGGATGTCCGCCAAGGGATCCGGCGCTGTCGATTTTCCACGTATCGGGCGTTGCCTGATGATTGTCCTCGTGATCGGCGATGATGAGATTGGCGATGCTGAAGATCAGATCGCGGGTGCCGCGATAGCCGACGGACAGCTGGTGCCCGGCACCGAGCCGGTCGAACATCGGAAAGCCGGCGCGATGGAACGGAATCCTCAGTCGCTCCGCCGCCTGGCGGCCGTGGGAATGGGTGATCAACAGATCGCAGTCCCGATCCTTGGCGAGATTTTCCAGATCTTCGAGGTCGCCGATCAGGACCTCCTCGGTCTCGATCCTCTCCAGCACCGGCGACTGGGTCGTCGTCACCGCCACCTTCACCTTGGCGCCCATCTCGTGAAGCATGCTTGACAGGTCGAACAGCAGATCGGGCTCCGCGCCGATGGCCAGTTTTCGGCCGCCGATATGGAAATGCGAATCCAGCATGGCGTCGGCGAGTTGGCCGCGCTGACGGCGATATTTCAGCGGCACCGGCCGGCCGCTGATCTCGCTGAGGAACATGATGAATTCATCATTCGGCGCGAGACCGCACAGCCGCTCGAACAGCCTGAACGGCACACCGGCCTTCTTCCCCATGGCCTCCGCGGCACGGCGCATCTGCGCACCGATGGCGATGGTCCACGCCGCCTGCCCCATGGTCGCGATCTCTTCTACACCGATACCGCCGATGGTCGTCGGCACGAACTCGTCTGGGATATGGCCATCGAGCGAACCGGCGAGATCGGGGAGAAACGACGGCACAAGACCGAAATCCTCCATGATGGTGCGGATCTCGTCGAGATCGCCCGGCGTCAGGTGACAGCCCGGCAGAACATTGACCCGGCTGGGATCGCGCTCCGCGCCCGGTGACGGCGTCTCCACCAGTACCTCGACCATGCGCGCGACGGTCTTGTCCCAGCCATCCTGAAACGCATCCTTGAAGTCGGGCGTCGCCACATAGACCATCGGAAATTTCGCGAGCTGCGGATGCTTGTCGCGGATCAGGCGGATATAGCCCTCGACATCGTCGCCCTTGGTTTCCGTCACACCCGTCGAGCAGATGCCGATGATCTCTGGCTTGGTGCGGTTGAAGATGTTGAGGACGGCCTGTTCGACATTGTCATAGCCGCCAAGCACGGTCGCGACTTCGCTCATCGCCGTGGTCTGCAGCGGCACGGCTTCCTTGAAATGGCGCACGAACAGCGTCAGGCCGAATGACGTGCAACCCTGCGAGCCATGCAGCAGCGGCATCGAGCCGCGCAGTCCCATGAAGGCGAACGCCCCGCCAATCGGCTGGCTCATCTTCAGCGGGTTGACCGCGCAGGCTTTCTTTCCGACCGTGACCTTCGCCATCCTGCGTCCTACTCTGCCGCCTGCATGATCGGCACGGGCGTGGGGGCAACCGCGGCGGGCGATACGGCCAGGATGTCTCTGATCCGGATGGCGCAGGCGCCGCAGCCGCCGGACGCATTCGTGTGCTGCTTGACGCCCTCCACGTTGGTCAGGCCATGAGCCTGGATCGCATCCTCGATGGTGCCGATGTCAACCGTCTTGCAATTGCAGATCTTCTTGGCGCGACGTGCTTTCTCCGCAAGCTCCGGCGTGGCCGCCAGCGTCGCGGCCTCTGCATCCATCTGGGCGAGCGCCTTGGCCTGCCAGTTCTTGGACGTGTCCTCCCACGGGGCGGGGCGACGTAGCTGTTCCCACACGGGATTGTAAAGTGCCTTGTCGATTTCGGCCATCAGCTTCGCCATACCGACGTAGCCCATATAGGCGTGGCTGCGCTCCTGGTTGATGTCGAGCCAAGGCATCGCGGCCTTGAGGGCGACGAATTGCGACTTGCCGCCGGAGAGCATGATGTCCGCTTTGGCGTCCTTCAGCATCTTGTACATTTCGCGCGGCGTCATATCGTCGATCATGTGGGCATCCTGGCCCATCAACTCCTTGATCCGCTCCTTGTCTTCCTTGGTGGATTTCTTGACGCTGGTGCCGACCATCTCAAGGCCGGCTTCCTGCAGCGCAGCCACCACCGACCATGACTTCACGCCGCCGGTGATCAGCAGGACCTTCTTGCCGGCAAAGCGCGGCTTGTAGGGCTCGATCGACGCCCACGCCTTGGCCTCCTCGCGAGCGATCACCGCCTCGGTCCGAGCCATCAACTCGTCCGGCGCGCCGCGCTCGATCAGCAGCCGGGCGATTTCGCGCAGCGAGTCGCTGGAATCCTGGATGCCGTAGAACGAACCTTCGAAGAACGGAATGCCGTAGCGCTCCTCCATCTTGCGCGCCACGTTGATCATGGCCTTGGAGCACACCATCATCGCCGCTCTGGCGCGGTGCGAATAGGCCACTTCGCGATATCTGCCGTCGCCGGAAATGCAAGAGAAGATCCGTATGCCGAGCTCATCGAGCAGCGGCTTGACCTGCCACAGCTCGCCCGACAGATTGTACTCGCCGATGATATTGAGATCATAGGGCGTCGTATAATCCGGCTCTTGCGTCCCGATGACATGATCGAGCAGCGCCTCGCCGGCCAGCTTGTTGCCGAGATTCTTCGGGCCGACGAAGCCTGGCGAATTCACCGGGATCACGGGCTTGCCGAATTTCGCCGAGGCCGCCTTGCACACGGCATTGATGTCGTCGCCGATCATGGCGGGAACGCAGGTCTGGTAGACAAACACTGCCGGCGGATCGTATTTTTCGATGATTTCCTTGACCGCCTTGTACAGTCGCTTCTCGCCGCCGAACACCACGTCGGTCTCGTTGATGTCCGTGGTGAAACCGGTACGCCAGATATTCGAGCCGGAAGATCGCGCGCCGCGATTGTCCCAGGAGTTGCCCTCGCAGGCGATCGGCCCGTGCACGAGATGCGCGACATCCGTCAGCGGCTGCAGGGCGATTTTTGCGCCGTCAAAGGCGCAGCCGCCCGCGGCTCCGCCCGGCTGAAGCTGCTTGGTACAGCCCTTCTTGCGCTCGGCCTCGGATTTGTTCGCGTTCTTCCCGCAACTCGGCTCGTTGAAGACGTCCTGGATGGTAGCCGACAGCGAACTCATTCGTCTCTCCTGTGCGCGAAACCGGTTGCTCAAGCATGCAGAACGAACTTCTGATCAGGACCTTCTCCATCGCCTCCTGTTGGAGACGATGGAGCCTCGGTTGTGTCACCTCAGCGAATGATGTCGAAGCTGAAGTCGGTCTTGGCCGGCACGTTGGTGTTGCGATCGATCTCGTCGAAGATCTTGTCGAGGATCTTGATAAGGACGTTCATGCCGCCGGCGTAACCCCAGACGGGGTAACGATGATGGTGATGCCGGTCGAAGATCGGGAAGCCGATGCGGATCAGCGGCGTGCCGGTGTCGCGCTCGAGATACTTGCCGTAAGTGTTGCCGATCAGGAAGTCGACCGGCTCGGTGAACAGCAGCGAACGCATGTGCCACAGATCCTTGCCCGGATAGACATGGCAGTTCTGGCCGAACGGCGAGCTGTCGAACAGTTGCTGGACCTTTTCAGCCCAGGCCTTGCTGCCGTTGGTGGCCAGCACGTGGGTTGGCTCGGCGCCGAGTTCGAGCAGGAACGCGGCCAGGCCGAGGCACATGTCCGGATCGCCATAGATCGCGAATTTCTTGCCGTGGATATGAGCGCTCGAATCCGCCATGGCATCGACCAGGCGTCCGCGCTCGCGCGCCAGCGCCTCGGGAATTTCCTTGCCGGAGATCCGCGACAGAGCCATGATGAACTCATCAGTCGCCGTCACGCCGACCGGATGATTGAAGGCGACCACTTCCTGGCCATGGCCGGCGATGAACGGCAGCGTCTTTTCCGTGGAATATTGCTGCATCGAGATCGTCGCCTTGGCGTGGATTGCGTTCGCCGCGTCTTCCAGGGTGGTGCCGCCGTCATACATGCGGAACTCGCCGTCCGTCGGCGTATCGAACACATCGCTATTGTCGGCGAGGATGGTGTACTCGATTCCCATCGTCTCGAAGATGCGCTTGATCTCGCGGGTGTTTCCGACCGTATAACCGTCGAAGCCGCCGATGAAGTTGATTTTCTCGTTCGGCTGTCGCTCCAGCTTCGGTGCTGTTCCGGCCTTGCCGTCCCAGAAGTGTTCGATGATTCCCTTCAGCGCATTGTCGTAGCCGGTGACATGGCTGCCGACGAAGGCAGGCGTGTGTGCGAACGGAACGTCGTATTCTGCTGGCACGGAACCCTTCTCTTTCGCCGTCTTGATGAACGCGTTGAGATCGTCGCCAATCACTTCCGCCATGCAGGTGGTGGAAACGGCGATCATCTTGGGCTTGTACATGGCATGGGTATTGGCCAGCCCGTCGATCATGTTGTTGAGGCCGCCGAACACCGCGGCGTCTTCGGTCATCGACGACGACACGCAGGAACTCGGCTCCTTGAAGTGGCGCGAAAGATGGCTGCGATAATAGGCGACGCAGCCCTGCGAGCCGTGAACGAAGGGGATGGTCTGCTCGAAACCCACTGCTGCGAATACGGCGCCGAGCGGCTGGCACGCCTTGGCGGGGTTCACCGTCAGTGCCTCGCGGGCAAAATTCTTCTCGCGATATTCCGGCGTCTTGGCCCATTCGCGAATGCGCTCGACTTCAGCGGGATCGCGGGGGTTTTCGAACATCTTCTTCTTGTTCGCCAGCATCTGCTGGTATTCCGGACCGCGGAAAAGCTCGAAGTGATCGAGCACGTGGTCTGCATTCTGCGTCATGGTAGCACCCTTTTCAAATCGCTGTGTCGGTTTGGACGCCGGCCCTCCCAAATGTGGGGAGGGCCGGGTTCGCCCGGTTATTCCGCGGCCATCAGGGTCTGCTTCGGCGCCGTCTTCCACGGTGCCTTGGCTTTTTTCCAGATGGGGGAGTTGATGGCCATATCCATGTCGCGCGCGAAGATCGCGAAGCCGTCATAGCCGTGGTATGGGCCGGAGTAGTCCCAGGAATGCATCTGCCGGAACGGCACACCCATTTTCTGGAATACGTACTTCTCCTTGATGCCCGAGCCGACCAGATCAGGCTGCACCTTCTCGACGAACTTTTCGAACTCGTAACCGGTGACGTCGTCGTAGATCAGCGTGCCGTCTTTGACGTAATGCTGGGCGGTGCGCTGATAGTCGTCGTTGTGGCCGAACTCGTAGCCGGTGCCGACCACTTCCATGCCAAGGTCTTCATAGGCGCCGATCACGTGGCGCGGACGAAGGCCGCCGACGAACAGCATCACCGTCTTGCCTTCGAGACGCGGCCGGTAGCGGGCGATGACCGCATCCATCAGCGGCTGGTACTTGGCGATGACGCGCTCGGCGCCTTCCTTGATCTTGTCGTCGAAGAAGCCGGCGATCTTGCGCAGCGACTCGGCGATCTTGCTCGGCCCGAAGAAGTTGTATTCGCACCACGGAATCCCGTACTTTTCTTCCATATGGCGCGAGATGTAGTTCATCGAGCGGTAGCAGTGCAGAACGTTGAGCTTCGCCTTGGGCGTCGCCTCGAGCTCGGCCAGGCTGCCGTCGCCCGACCACTGGGCGATCACGCGCAGACCCATTTCCTCCAGCAGGATGCGTGAGGACCAGGCGTCGCCGCCGATGTTGTAGTCGCCGATGATGGCAACGTCGTAGGGCGTGGTCTCGAATTTCGCCGGTGCATCCGCCGGGATCTTGTCAAAGACCCAGTCACGGATCGAGTCGTTGGCGATGTGGTGACCTAGCGACTGCGACACGCCGCGGAAACCTTCGCAGCGCACCGGGACGATGGTCTTGCCGTCGTATTCCTTCGACTTCTGCTTCGAGACGGCCTCGATGTCATCGCCGATCAGACCGATCGGGCATTCCGACTGTACGGTGATGCCGTTGTTGAGCGGAAACAGTTCCTGGATTTCGTCCATGATCTTGGCGAGCTTCTTGTCACCGCCGAAGACGATGTCCTTCTCCTGGAAATCGGAGGTGAACTGCATGGTCACGAAGGTGTCGATGCCCGTCGTTCCGATGTAGTAGTTGCGGCGTGCGGCCCAGGAATACTGGCCACAGCCCACCGGACCATGGCTGATATGGATCATGTCCTTGATCGGACCCCACACCACCCCCTTCGAGCCGGCATAGGCGCAGCCGCGAATGGTCATGACGCCAGGAACCGATTTCAGGTTCGACTTGACGCCGCAATCGGACTTGCCGGCTTCGTGCACGTTGAGGTGCTTGGCGCGGCGCTTCGCAGTCTTCTCCGGATAGACCGCCAGCACTTCTGCGATCAGTTCCTTGTTGCGAGCCTTGATTTCCGCAACGCTCTCCGTCTTTGCTAGACTCATCTGATTTTCCTCGCTTTATCCGTTTGCGGTGCCGTGTCCGGCCCCTCCTGGGAGAGACCAGACACTGGCAGTGAGTGACCTCAGGCCGACATGGCCGCCAGTTCGGCTGCGGTCTTGCCGACGACGCTTTCGTCCACGGGCTTCATGATGCCGTGCTCCATCAGCATGTCCTCGAGCTCGTCCATGGTGATCGGGGTCGGGATGAT
>DATCUS010000160.1:0-9668 GCA_036561845.1 Tardiphaga sp.
CTGACCCGTTCGGTGCGCGACTGCGCTGCGTTGCTCGATGCGGTTGCCGGTATCGAGCCCGGCGCATCCTATGCCAGTCCGGCGCAGGACCGCCCGTTTCTCGATGACGCGCAGCGCGATCCCAAGCCGCTGCGCATCGCGGTCATGCCGCAGTCGCTGTTCGGCGACGAGGTGGCAACCGATTGTCAGGCTGCCGTGGCCGACGCCGCGGCGCTGTGCGCTTCGCTCGGCCATGTGGTCGAGGAGGCCGCGCCCGCGGTCGATGCCGAGCTCTATGCGCGGACGCGTCAGGTGCTGAAGGGTGCCGCCGCGGCCACCGGCATTCATGGCGCGGAGCGCGCCCTGGGCCGCAAGGCCACCGACCGGGATTTCGAGGCCGCCACCTGGGAAGCCTATCGCCTCGGCCTCACCCTCACCGGCGAGGATGTGATGCGCGCGCGCGAGGCGATGTTTGTGCTGCACCAGCAGGTCGCGCAGTTCATGACCACTTACGATATGATCCTGTCGCCGACCACGGCGTCCGGCCCGTTCCTGACCGCTACGCTGGGGCACGAATTTGAGGATGACGTTGCCGGCGCGTTGCGGCGCCGGGTATCGAGCTTCACTGCGCTGGCCAACATGACCGGTCAGCCGGCGATGTCGGTGCCGCTGTTCTGGAATGCCGCCGGCCTGCCGGTCGGCGTGCAGTTCTGGGGCCGCTTTGCGGAAGAGGGCACGCTGTTCCAGCTCGCCGGTCAGTTGGAGCGCGCGCGATCCTGGTTCCGGCGGCTGCCGGCGATGACTTTGGAGGCGGCCCGATGAACGCAAGCGCGCCCTATCTCAGCATTCGCGAGGTCAACAAGGTCTATGGCGGCCGCCATGGCGAGGCCACCACGGCGCTGAAGAGCATTTCGCTGGAGGTGAAGCAGGGCGAGTTTCTCGCCATTCTCGGCCCGTCCGGCTGCGGCAAGTCAACCCTGCTGCAGATCGTCGCCGGCCTGATCGAGAGCAGCGCTGGCGCGGTGGTGCTGAATGGCAAGCCGGTGACCGCGCCGCCGCCGGAGATGGTCTATCTGTTCCAGCAATACAGCAAGTCGCTGCTGCCGTGGCGCACCGTCGAGCAGAACGTCGCCCTGGTGTTCGAATCCAAGGGCATGAAGAAGCGCGACATCGCCGAACGCTGCGGCGAATATCTCGCCATGGTCGGTCTCGCCAGCTTTCGCAGCCACTATCCGTGGCAGCTCTCGGGCGGCATGCAGCAGCGCGTCGCCATTGCCCGCGCATTGGCCGCGCAGCCGCGCGTGCTGCTGCTCGACGAACCGTTCAGCGCCGTCGATGCGCTGACGCGGATCGAATTGCAGTCGCTGGTGCTCGACCTGTGGGCGCGCCAGGGTCTGACCATCCTGCTGATCACCCATGATGTTGATGAGGCCGTGTTCATGGCCGATCGCATCGCCGTGCTGTCGTCGCGGCCGTCCACCGTGGAAATGGTGGTGGAGACCGAACTGCCGCGGCCGCGCGATGCCATGGGCACGCGCGAACTGCCGCGCTTCCTGCAACTGCGTCACCAACTGGTCGAGCACCTGCTGAACCGCCAGAATGCGGGGCGCGTCGATGCCTGAACTCGGCCGCAAGGGATTCGGACTGCTGTCAGTACTCGGCGTGCTGCTGCTGTGGGAATTGATCTGCCGCGCCGGCCTGGTCAATCTGTTCCTGCTGCCACCTCCGTCGCAGATCGCGCCGGCGCTGTGGAAGATCCTGGCCTCGGGCAGCTTCCTGGTGCCGCTCGGCCAGACCCTGGGCATGCTGCTGATCGGCTACACCATCGCCTGCGTGGCCGGCGTCGTGCTCGGCCTGTTGATGGGCTGCAGCGACTATTTTTACGGCCTGCTCGAACCGCTGATCGAGGTAGTCAGGCCGATTCCGAAGCCGGCGCTGATCCCGGCGATGGTCGTGTTCCTTGGCATCGGCGCCGGCATGAAGATCACCATGGTGGCGCTCGCGGCGCTGTTTCCGGTCCTGATCAACACGCTGCAAGGCGTCCGCGGCGTCGATCCCGTGCTGCTCGCCACGGCACGCACGCTGGGCTGCTCGCGCTTTGCCACCATCCGCAAGATCATCCTGCCGGCGTCGCTGCCGATGATCCTCACCGGCATGCGTGTCAGCCTCAGCATGGGGCTGGTGCTGGTGATCCTGGCCGAGATGCTGGCCGCCGAGAGCGGCATCGGCTTTCTGATCCTGGACCTGCAACGCTCGTTCCAGGTGCGGCCGATGTATGCCTGGATCGCGATCCTCGCGGCCGTCGGCCTGGTGCTGAACACGTTGTTCGAAATGGTCGAGGACCGTGCCGTGCCGTGGCGCGCCAAATGAATCAATCGTCGTGCACTGATCGATATCTCAGGAGAGGACCTCGCATGTTTTCGATGACAGTTCTAAGCCGTGCGGCGCTGGTCGCAGCCTTCACCGCGCTTGCGACCGCCGCGTCCGCGCAGACCGTGCGCGTCAATTACATTCCGATCACGGATGTGACGCCGTTGTTCGTCGCCATCGACAAGGGCTATTTCAAGGATGAAGGCCTGACCATCGTGCCGACGCCGTCCACCGGCGGCGCCGCCGGCGTGCCGGGCCTGATGGCCGGCGCGTTCGACGTGATGTATGGCAATGTGGTCTCCACCATGCTGGCGCAGGAGCAGGGCTTCAAGCTCGAGGTCATCAGCGCCGGCACCAAGCAGTTCGATACGCCCGCCAACACCAACGGCATGCTGGCCCGCAAGGGCGCCGGCATCAAGACCGGCAAGGATCTCGAGGGCAAGACCGTGGCGGTCAACACCCGCAACGGCATCATCTGGCTGTTTGCCCGCGCCTGGATCGCCAAGTCGGGCGGCGACGCCAGCAAGGTCACCTTCAAGGAAGTGCCGTTTCCGCAGATGCCGGACGCCTTGCGCGGCAAGCAGATCGACGCGGCCTTCATGGTCAACCCGTTCTTCGCGGCGTCGGTCATCGACACCGACACGTTCGAATTCGTCGCTGCGCCCTATCGCGAGGTGCAGCCGAACGTCGAGGTCGGTCATTACATTTCGACGCAGGAATACTTCAGGAAGAACCGGGAAACCATGGCCAAGTACATTCGCGCGTTCCGCAAGGGCGTACAGTGGTACAACGCCAATCTCAAGGATCCCGACCTGGTCCGCATCATCTCGGGCTTCACCAAGATGCAGCCGGAACTGGTGGCCAAGCTGAGCCTGCAGGAATTGCCGGAGGTCATCAACCTCGGCGCCGTGGCGACGACCGTGAAGCTGATGAAGGAGAACGGCCTGATCTCCAGCGATATCGACCTTGAGGCCATGACGGCGCCGGAAGCGCTGAAATGAGCATCGCGTCGTCGCTCACCGCCGAACTGAAAGTGCAGGCACCGGTGCGGCGCAAGCCGTTCCGCGATCTCGCTCGCACGCGGCTGAGCGGCGCCGTTCTCATCGTCGTGCTGCTGCTGCTCTGGGAAGTGTCGGCGGCGCGCGGCTGGATCGTCAGCGACAACTGGCCGCGCTTCAGCGCCGTGCTGGCGGCGGCCTGGCGCGGCCTGCTGTCCGGCGAACTCGCCGATATCCTCGGCTCGACCCTGTACCGCACCCTGGTCGGCTATGTCGCCGGCTGCATCTTCGGCGTGGCGTTCGGCCTGCTGCTCGGCAGCAACCGCTACTTCGACTGGACCCTCCGGCCGCTGATCGAAATCCAGCGTACCTTGCCGTCGCCGGCGATCATCCCGCCGCTGATCCTGTTTCTCGGCGTCGACGACACGCTGAAAATCTTCATCATCATGCTGGCGGTATTTCCGCCGGTGTTCGTCAATACCTATGGCGGGGTGCGCGGCCTCGACGAGACGCTGCTGCTGACCGCGAGGACGTTCGGCCTCAGCCGGTTCGACACGCTGCGCAAGATCGTGCTGCCGGCGGCGCTGCCGGCGATGACGGCCGGCATGCGGATCGCGCTGTCGCTGGCATTGATCATGGCTGTGATCGGCGAGATGATTTCCGGCGCCAGCGGCGTCGGCAATTACCTGATGTCGATGCAGTACGCCATGCGCGCCGACTCCATGTACGCCGCAGTGATCTGCCTCGCCGCGGCGGGCTACCTTCTCAACCGCATTTTTCTGATGCTGGAGCGCGCTGTGCTGCATTGGCATCATTCGACGCGGATGGAGTGAGCCTGCCGTCCGGTTCGGCACGTTTATTGAATACAGTTTGTCAGTCTTGAAACGCAGAGGACCATCCATGAACCGCCCCGCCAAATCGATCCTGTCGCTCGCCATCCTGGCGCTGATGTCAGGCACCGCCTCCGCCGACGTCATCAAGGTCGGCGTGATCGGCACCATGTCCGGTCCCTACGCGCTGTTCGGGGCCAATTACAAGATGGGCATCGACGCCTGGGTCGCCGAGCACGGCAACAAGGTGGGCAACCACACGGTCGAATTCATCTACAAGGACGAGGAAGGTCCGAACCCGGCGAAATCCAAGGCGCTGGCGCAGGAGCTGATCGTCAAGGACAAGGTGCAGTATCTCGCCGGCATGTATTTCACGCCGAACGCGATGGCGGTGGCGCCGCTGCTCGAGGAATCCAAGACGCCGCTGGTGGTGCTGAACGCCGCGACCTCGTCGATCGTCGAGAAGAGCCCCTATATCGTCCGCACCTCGTTCACCATGTGGCAGAACACCGTGCCGGCCGCCAACATCGCCTGGAAGACCGGCTCGAAGAAGGTCGCCATCGCGGTCAGCGATTACGGTCCGGGCATCGACGCCGAGGCCGCCTTCAAGAAGACGTTCGAGGCCGACGGCGGTGCGGTGGTCGAGGCCATCCGCATCCCGATGAACACCACCGACTTCAGCCCGATCATGCAGCGCATCAAGTCGGCCGGCGCCGACACCATCTTCACCTTCCTGCCGTCGGGTCCGCCGACGCTGGGCTTCATCAAGGCCTATGTCGACAACGGGTTGAAGGCCGACGGCGTCAAGCTGATGTCGACCGGCGACGTGGTCACCGAGATCGACCTGCCGGGCATCGGCGACAGCGCGCTCGGCATGCTGTCGACCTATCACTATGCGGTGTCGCATGAGAGCCCGGAAAACAAGCAGTTCCTGGCTTCCATCGTCAAGAATGGCGGCAAGGTCGAAGACGTCGCGATGACCGGACTGGCCGCCTATGACGGCGCCCGCGTGATCTACAAGATGATCGAGGCCACCGACGGCAAGCGCGATCCGGACAAGGCGATCGCCGCGGTCAAGGGCATGAAGTGGGTCAGCCCGCGCGGCCCGGTGTCGATCGATCCGGATACCCGCCACATCCGCCAGAACGTCTATCTGCGCACCGTCACCAAGGTCGACGGCAAGCTGATCAACAAGGAAGGCGACACAGTCTTCCTCGACCAGCCGGACTGGGCGCTGAGCAAGAAGTAAAAACTAAAACTGTCGTTCCGGGGCGCGAGAGCGTAGCTCGAGCGAACCCGGAACCTCGATATGGTGATCCACATTTCGGGATTCCGGGTCTGCATCGGCCGGCTTCGCCGTCCGATGCATCCCGGAATGACAGTATTATGGCCCCGCACCGCTTTCTTCGCAGTATAAAGTAACCCATGCGCCTCGCCCTCAGCATCGCGACCGACGCCCTGGCCTATGGCATGGTGCTGTTCATCATCTCGATCGGCCTGTCCATCATGATGGGGCTGATGCGCGTGGTGAATCTCGCCCACGGCGCCTTCGCCATGGTCGGCGGCTATCTCGCCTCCTATGCGATCCGTGACCTGCACGTGCACTACAGCGTGGCGATCCTGCTGGCGGTGCTCGGCACCATCATCGTCTCGATCCCGTTCGAACTGCTGCTGTATCGCCGCATCTACCGCAAGTCCGATCCGCTGATCCAGGTGCTGATGACCATCGGCATCACCTTCTTCATCATCGGCGTGGTCAATTTCATCTTCGGGCCGTCGCTGAAGACGATCCCGCTGCCGGCGCTGCTCAGCGGGCCGCTCGATATCGGCTTCCGCTCGGTGCCGACCCACCGGCTGTTCGTCATCGCCTGCGGCGTCGTGACGGCGCTGTCGCTGTGGTGGCTGATCGAGAAGACCGAATTCGGCATCAAGCTGCGTGCTTCGGTCGATCACAGCGGCATGGCCGACGCGCTGGGCATCCGCACCGAGATCATCTATGCCGCGACCTTTGCGCTGGCCATCGGCCTCGGCGCCTTCGGCGGCGTGGTCGGCGCCGAGATCCTGCCGATCGAGCCGTTCTACGCGCTGCGCTACATGGTGACGTTCCTGGTCGTGGTCTCCGTCGGCGGCGCCGGCTCGATCATGGGCGCGCTGTCGGCGTCGCTGCTGCTCGGCCTTGCCGACACCACCGGCAAATATCTGGCGCCGGAATTCGGCGAGTTCTTCTTCTATCTCACCGTGATCGTCATCGTGTTCCTGTTTCCGCACGGTCTGTTCGGCAGGGCCCACGCATGACCGACATCGCGCTCAACCGCGTGCCGCACCGGCGCAGCATTGCCTTCGCGCAGGAAGGGCTCGGCGCGCTCGCCATCGTCGCGCTCGGCGCGGTCGGCTGGTTCCTGTTTCCCGACGACCTCGCCTTCCTCACCCGGCTGATCGGCCTCGCCTTCCTGGTGCTGTCGCTCGATCTGGTGACCGGCTATTGCGGCATCGCCACCCTCGGCCATGCGGCGCTGTTCGGCGCGGCCGCCTATGCCGCCGGCATTGCCTGCGTGCGCGGGATCACCGATCCGCTGGCGCTTCTCGGCATCGGCATTGTCGCGGGCGCGCTGGTGGGCCTGATCTCCGGCGCGCTGATCGCACGCTTTCGCGGCCTGCCGCAACTGGTGCTGTCCATTGCCGTCGGGCAATTGGTGGCAGCGCTCGCCAACAAGCTGCAATGGCTGACCGGCGGCAGCGACGGCCTGTCCGGCATCGCGCCGGGAAAAGTGTTCGGCATCTTCAATTTCGACATGTACAGCCGCACCGCCTTCCTGTTCTCGCTGGCGATTCTCGTCGTGGTATTCGTGGCGCTGTCGCGCTTGGTGCGCTCGCCGTTCGGCCTGATGTGCCGCGGCATCAAGGACGACGACCTGCGCGCCAGGATGATCGGCGTCGCGGTCTATCCGCGCCTGGTCGTCATGTATGGCGTGTCCGGCGCGGTGGCCGGCGTCGGCGGCGCGCTGACCGCCATGAGCACCGGCGTGGTCGGGCTCGACAGCGTCAGCTTCGAGCGCTCGGCCGAGGTGCTGGTGATGCTGGTGCTGGGCGGCGCCGGGCATCTGTGGGGCGCGCTCGCCGGCGCGCTGATCTTCCAGATCTTCGAGCACATCGTCGCCGCCGCCAATCCGTTCCACTGGATGACTTTGGTCGGGCTGCTGCTGATCGGCATCGTGGTGTTCGCGCCGAAAGGTCTGATCGAGCCCGTGCTGACGCTGGCGCACCGGCTGCGCAAGGGGAGGGCGTCATGACGGCCCTGCTCGAGGCCCGCAGCATTTCCCGTGCCTTCGGCGGGCTGCACGTCACCAACAATGTCAGCTTCGCGCTGCAGCCCGGCGACCGCGTCGCGCTGATCGGCCCGAACGGCGCCGGCAAGACCACTTTGGTCAATCTCATCACCGGCGACATCGCGCCGAGCGCCGGTCAGTTCCTGATGTCCGGCGACGACATCACCGCGGAGAGCATTCCGGCGCGCGTGCAGCGCGGCCTGGTCCGCACGTTTCAGACCACGCGGCTGTTCCAGACCCTCACCGTCGCCGACAACGTCGCGCTGGCCATCATGCAGCGCCGCGGCATCACCCGGCGGTTCTTCTCCCGCGCCACCGAACGGCCCGACGTGCGCGCCGAATGGAGCGACATCCTCGCCCGGGTCGGCCTCGACATGCTGGCCTATCGCAGGGTCTCCGAACTGGCCTACGGCCAGCAGCGGCTGATCGAGCTGGCGATCGGCATCGCGCTGAAGCCCAAGGTGCTGCTGCTCGATGAGCCGGCCGCCGGCGTGCCCCATGACGAGGCGCCGCGCATTCTCGACGCCATCAATGCGCTGCCGGCCGACATCGCGGTGCTGATGATCGAGCACGACATGGATCTGGTGTTCAAGTTCGCCAGCCGCGTGCTGGTGCTGGCGGCCGGACGCCTGATCTTCGAGGGCTCGCCGAAAGACGTCACCGCCGATCACGAAGTCCGCCGCGCCTATCTGGGGAGCTATGCCGATGCCCGCCGCGCCCCTTGAGGTCACCGGCCTGTGCGCCGGCTACGGCCCGACCCGGATCATCGAGGACATCTCGTTCGCGGTGAAGGCCGGCGATCGCCTCGCGGTGCTCGGCCGCAACGGCATGGGCAAGACCACGCTGCTGGCGACGCTGATGGGCCTGACCACACGCCATGGCGGCCGCGTCGGCATCGGCGACGAGGACGTCACATCCCGGCGCACCTCGGCGCGCGCGGCGCGCGGCATTGGCTACGTGCCGCAGACCCGCGACATCTTTCCGTCGCTGACGGTGGAGGAGAATCTGCGCACCGGGCTGAAGGGGCGCCCGCCATCGGCGCTCGACGAGGCCTATGCGATGTTTCCGCGGCTGCGCGAGCGGCGCGGCAATTACGGCAAGCAATTGTCTGGCGGCGAGCAGCAGATGCTGTCGATGGCCCGCACGCTGCTCGGCAAGCCTTCCATCCTGCTGCTCGACGAGCCGCTCGAAGGTCTGGCGCCGGTGATCTGCGACGAGTTGATGGCGCTGCTGACGCGGCTCGCCGACAGCGGCGAGGTCACCATCATCCTGGTCGAGCAGCAGATCGAACGCGCGCTGGATTTCGCCGCCAGCGTGATGGTGATGGAACGCGGCCGCATGAGCTGGTCCGGCGCACCGGACGCGCTGCGGTCCGACCGCGCGCTGGTCGACCGGCTGGTGGGTGTGGGGATACACTAGACGCGGCTCTAACCTCTCCCCGCCCTTTGCGGGGAGAGGTTAGGGGGCCGGAATGACAGTCACGCCTCTACCCGCCCCGCGACTCCACCACCTTGCGGCAGGAGTCCGACAGCTTGGGCTTGTTGGCGCGCAGGCAGGCATTCATCTCCGGCGGCTTGCCGATATGTTCGGCGCAGAACCGGCCGGCGTCGGAGCGGCAGGCCAGCTGCTCCTCGCGGCTCGGTCCGGATTGCGACAGCGCTGACGATGCGGCTGCCGCCAGCACGATGGCGATGCCGACGGAATTCCTGATGATGGACCAGATCATGGAGCGACCTTTCGGTTGTTGCTGAGCTGACTCGCGGTTTGACCGTCCCATCATCGCGAGGCAGGCGATGTCGACCAA
The DNA here is from genome assembly GCA_036561845.1 of Tardiphaga sp. Classification (GTDB taxonomy): domain Bacteria; phylum Pseudomonadota; class Alphaproteobacteria; order Rhizobiales; family Xanthobacteraceae; genus Tardiphaga. Next base: position 9,308 of record DATCUS010000160.1, read on the forward strand.
TGCCATATTCATGGCACGGTTGATCGCGCACCCGCAGCATTGCGCGATCGTTCTCCCATCTTCATGGGATTTTCCATCGTGCGCCGACGCCGCAAGGATCACCCCGCGTCGGCTGCGGCGACCGATCGGTCCCACGCATCGCTGCACGCCAAACAGGAGAGATGACATGCTGAGCAAGACAGGATGGGTGCGCGCCGGACTGATCACGACGGCGCTTTCGACTGTGGCCACGATTTCGCTGGGCGCAGGACAGGCCCAGGCGGTGGTGGTGTGCAAGACCGCCGGCGTGCCGCAGGGTTGCGTGGCGCGGGTTGGCGCGCCGGTGGTTGCTGCGGTGGCAACGCCGGTGGGCGTCGGCACC
>DATCUS010000161.1:0-2241 GCA_036561845.1 Tardiphaga sp.
TGAAGCCGTCGCGCGCCAAGGCGATGGCTGGCGCCAGGGTTTGCGCCAGCGGTAGCCGGCCGCGCTGCTGCGACAGTTCCGTCAGCGCCGCCGGGGTGCCGGGAATCGCCGCCGCCAGCGCACCATCCAGCGACAGCTTGCGCTGCACCTCGCCGTCGCGCAGATACAGATCGGGAGTGGCTGCCAGCGGTGCGCGCTCGCGGGCGTCGAGGAAGCTGAAACGAGCTGGTTCGCCGGCTTCGCGCAGGAGGAAAAAGCCACCGCCGCCGAGGCCCGAGCCATAGGGCTCGACCACCGCCAGCGCGGCGCTGACCGCCACGGCGGCATCGAACGCGTTACCACCGGCCTGGAGAATTTCCCGGCCGACTGCGCTGGCGAGCGGGTGCGCGGTGGCAACGGCGCCCTGTGCCGGCGGTTGCGCCTGGGCGCAGAAGGAGAACAGCAGGAAGACGGCGAGACAGGCCCGCACGCCCTCGCGCAGTGCGCGTCGGCGAGCCGGCCGCACCGCGGGCATCAGGCCTTGCCGGTGATGATCAGGTACTTCTGCATCAGCTCGTCCTTGCTCTCGACGTTGTTTTCGTCGAGCGGGATGCAGTCGACCGGGCAGACCTGCTGGCACTGCGGCTCGTCATAGTGACCGACGCATTCGGTGCAGAGGTTGGGATCGATGACGTAGATTTCCTCGCCCTGGGAAATCGCGCCGTTCGGGCACTCGGGCTCGCACACGTCGCAGTTGATGCAGTCATCGGTGATTTTCAGGGACATCCAGCGAACTCCTGCCACGGCTCAGGCCGCGGCACAGCAGATAACGACGCGCAATTGTGCCGCATCGGTGGGCCTGCTGCCCACCGGCGGATCCCTCAGCGCTGGCCGAAGCGCGCCTTGAGCGCGTCCATCACCGCCGGATGGACGAACTTGGAGACGTCGCCCTCGAGCGAGGCGATCTCGCGCACCAGCGTGGAGGAAATATAGGAGTACTTCTCCGACGGCGTGAGGAACAGACTCTCGACCTCCGGCGCCAGCTGGCGGTTCATGTTGGCCAGCTGGAACTCGTACTCGAAGTCGGACACCGCGCGCAGGCCGCGCAGCAGCACATTGGCGTTCTGCTCGCGGACGAAATGCGCCAGCAGCGTGGAGAAGCCCATGACCTCGACGTTCGGCAGGTGCTTGGTGACTTCGCGGGCCAGCTCGACGCGTTGTTCCAGCGGGAACAGCGGGTTCTTCTTCGGGTTGGCTGCCACGGCGATGATCACATGATCGAACAGCCGGGAAGCGCGCTCCACCAGATCGGCGTGGCCCATGGTGATGGGATCGAAGGTTCCCGGATACAACACTCGATTCATCGCGGCGTCCTGACGCAGGCGTGGGGGTGTGGATGGTAGCGGCTGCATGTCGGCAGCGTAAAGTCTCAATGGTCGTGTGGCGATCTGCGCGGATAACCTGCCGATCTCAGGCGTTCTGCAAGTCTTCGCCGAGCTGGCTGGCGAATTTCGCGCACAGCGCGTAGATCGACAGCTGCGGGTTGGCACCGATGCTGGTGGGGAACAGCGAGCCGTCGTGAACCGACAGGTTCTCCAGCTGATGATGGCGTCCGCGGCTGTCGACCACCGCCTGGCGCGGATCGTCACCCATCGCGCAGCCGCCCATCACGTGCGCGCTGCCGAGCCGCGTGCGGTAGAGCGCGAGATCGAGTCGATCGATCAGTTCGCGCGCCGCGCGCGGCGTATGCACATAGTCCGCATCGGCATGCAGCGGCAGCACGGCGCGCGCGCCGGCGGCGAACTGGATCTCGGCCATGCTGTGGAAGGCGCGGCGGATGCCGTCCCAGCTGTAGGCGGTCATGCGGTAGTCGAGCACCGGCGTGCCATCGCTGCGCAGTTCGACTTGGCCTTCGGCGCTGTCCGGGTGAAAGCCGTCGCGCTGCAGCGCGATCATCGCGTGGGTGTGCGGCAGCTGCGCCATGCGCAGGGCGTTGTCGACGCCGAAGCGACCGAACAGGGTCGCGGCCAGTGCCGGATGCAGCGGCGGCACTTCGAGCTTGTAGGACATGCGACCACGCGCGCCGTCGCGCCACTGGAAGTGATCCGAATAGATCGACTGCGGCGCACCGTAGAACGGGTTGATGACTTCGTCGAACTGCGCCGCGCAGAAGTTGGTGAGGTGCAGGAAGGTGCGTTTGCCGACGCGCCCGTGCGGGTCCGGCGCGGCGGAGCGCAGCAGCAGCGCCGGGCTGTTGATGCC
>DATCUS010000162.1:0-11465 GCA_036561845.1 Tardiphaga sp.
GGGCGAGGCCGCCCGGCGTGCGCGCACCACCTGGCAGAAGGAACTGGTGTCGCATCTCGACAAGCACAAGCGTTATCCCGCCGAGCGCCAGCAGAAGACCGCGGAGATCACCGTCAATTTCGAGATCGACCGGGTCGGCCACGTGCTCAAGGTCAGCATCGTCAAGGGCTCCGGCGACAGTGCCTTCGACGAGGCCGCGCTCGCCATGGTCCGCCGCTCCGACCCGGTGCCGCAACCGCCGCCGCTGGTCGCCGACGAGGGCCTGAGCTTCACCCTGCCGGTGATCTTCCGGGTCAAGGGCAAAGGGTAGGGGCACTGCTTCTTCCCTCTCCCCCGCGCGAAGCGAAGCTTCGCTAGGTGGGAGAGGGTGGACGCGCGAAGCGCGGCCGGGTGAGGGGGAGCCACGAGCTCCACGCCCAGTAACCCCTCATCCGACGCGGCCTGAAGCCGCGCCACCTTCTCCCACAAGGGGAGAAGGAAAGAAGAAGCAGCCTCAATACGTCGCGCGGCCGCCGGAAATATCGAACACCGCGCCGGTCGAGAACGAGCAGTCCTCCGAGGCCAGCCACGCTGCCATCGCGGCGAGTTCCTGCACCAGGACAAAACGGTTCTTCGGGATCTTCGACAGCATGAAGTCGATGTGCGCTTGCGTCATCTGGTCGAAGATCGCGGTCTTCGCCGCCGCCGGGGTCACCGCATTGACCGCTATCTCGTAGCCGGCGAGTTCCTTGCCGAGCGATTTCGTCAAAGCGATCAGGCCGGCCTTGGACGCCGAATAGTGCGAGGCGTTGGGGTTGCCTTCCTTGCCGGCGATGGAGGCGATGTTGACGATGCGGCCGTAGTTCTGCGCGATCATGGTCGGCACGATCGCCTTGCAGCAGATGAACGGGCCGTCGAGATTGATGCGCAGCACCTTGCGCCACTCATCGAGCTCGGTTTCCCACACCGGCTTGTTGACGCCGGCAATGCCGGCATTGTTGACCAGGATATCGATCCTGCCGCAGGCCTTGAGCGTCACGTCGCGAGCCTGTTCCACCGCGGCGGGATCGGTGACGTCGACGCCGATGGCGATGACGCCGGCGCCGATCGCCTTGGCGGTGCGTTCGGCAAAGGCGATGTCGTGGTCCCAGATCGCCACCTTGGCGCCGGAAGCGACGAAGCGTTCGGTGATGGCGCGGCCGAAGCCCTGGGCGCCGCCCGTGACCACGGCGCAGCGGCCGTTGAGATCGATGGTATTCATGGGATTGTCCTTTGAGCGGTGAAGCTCTCATCTCTCGTGTCCCGGATGCGGTGCGGCATTCTTATGCCGCTCCGCAGATCCGGGACCCAGAAATGAAAAGTGCAGTTGTGGGCGCCGGATCTGCGAAGCGACACTGGCGGCGATGCCGCGCATCGCCTGGTATCGCATCGCGTCCGGGGCACGCGACAGTTACAGCGTCCAGCCGCCGTCGATGATGTGGGCGACGCCGGTGGTGAACGAGCTTTCGTCGCTGGCGAGATAGACCGCCAGCGAGGCAATCTCGTCGGCGGTGCCGAGCCGGCCCATCGGTTGCCGCGACACGAACAGCTCGCGTCCCTGCGGACCGGCCGCCGCGGCGCGGTCGAGCATCGAGGGCGTCTCGATGGTGCCGGGGCAGATCGAGTTGCAGCGGATGCCCTTGGTGATGAAGTCGGCCGCCACCGCGCGGGTCAGCGCTGCGACTGCCGCCTTGGTGGCGCCATAGACGTAGCGGTTCGGTGCCGCCTTGAACACGCCGGCGGCGGAGGCGATGTTGACGATCGAACCCTGGCCGGAGGCCAGCATGCCCGGCAGGAAGGCGCGGATCGTGCGGTGCATCGACTTGACGTTGAGGTCGAAGGAAAACTCCCAGGCCTCGTCGTCACAGTCCAGCACCGTGCCGTGATGCACGAAGCCGGCGGCATTGAGCAGGATGTCGATCGGACCGACACGATTGGCCATGGCGTCGACGGCGGCGGTGTCACGGACGTCGAGCTTGGCCGTTTTGGATACGCCGTCCTTGGTCAGCAGGCTGACACCCCTCTCGTCGATATCGGTGGCGAACACCGTGGCGCCCTCGCGCGCGAAGGCCAGCGCGCAGGCGCGGCCGATGCCGGCCGCTCCCGCGGTCACGAAGGCGCGCTTGCCTTTCAGGCGATCGGACATGTGGTTCTCCTTGTCGTTATTGTGATCGAATTATTCGAAATCTGGCACCGGCGGCGCGCTCCCTCTCCCGCTTGCGGGGGAGGGAGCGATGAACATGAGCCGCTGCGCATGAAGGCTCATGTGCCACTCAATGGTTATGCCGTGCTGTGCCGACCGTGCCGGCAATGTCGTGATAGCGCGTCGCCAGTTCCAGGCACGCGCCGGTGGCCTGCTGGCCGACGGTGGAGCGGTACAGTTCCTGCCACGGCGTCTGGTTGGCCGGATACTTGAACCCGCCGGCGGCCTTCAGCTCGGCGCGCCGCCGCTTCAACTCCTCGTCGGCGATCATGATGTTGGCTTCGCCCTTGTTGAGGTCGATGCGCACCATGTCGCCGGTCTTGAGGATCGCCAGCCCGCCGTCGGCAGCGGCCTCCGGCGTGGCGTTGAGGATCGACGGCGAGCCCGAGGTGCCGGACTGGCGGCCGTCGCCGATGCAGGCCAGCGAGTGGATGCCGCGTTTGATCAACGCCGCCGGCGGCTGCATGTTGACCACCTCGGCGCCGCCGGGATAGCCGATCGGCCCGGTGCCGCGCACGAACAGGATGCAGTGCTCGTCGATGTTGAGGTCGGCGTCGTCGATGCGGTGGTGATAGTCCTCCGGCCCCTCGAACACGATGGCGCGGCCTTCGAAGGCATTGGGGTCCTTCGGGTTGGCGAGGTAGCGGTCGAAGAACTCTTTCGAGATCACCGACGTCTTCATGATCGCCGAATCGAACAGGTTGCCGCGCAGCACCAGGAAGCCGGCATCCTTCACCATCGGCTTGTCGTAGGACCAGATCACGTCGTTGTCCGGCTTCGGTGCAGCCGCGCAATTCTCGCCCATGGTCTTGCCGTTGACCGTCATGGCGCCTTCGTGGATCTTCTTGTGCGTCATCAACTCGCGGACCACGGAGGGCACGCCGCCGGCGCGGTGATACTCCTCGCCGAGATAGAAGCCGGCCGGCTGCATGTTGACCAGCAGCGGAATCTTGTGGCCGACGCTCTGCCAGTCGTCGATGTCCAGCTCGACGCCGATGTGGCGGGCCAGCGCGTTGATATGGATCGGCGCGTTGGTCGAACCGCCGATCGCCGAATTGACCACGATGCAATTCTCGAACGCCTCGCGGGTCAGGATGTCCGAGGGCTTGAGGTCCTCCCACACCATCTCGACGATGCGGCTGCCTGTCTCGTAGGCAATCTGGCCGCGTTCGCGGTAGGGCGCCGGGATGGCGGCGCAGCCGGGCAGGGACATGCCCAGTGCTTCCGCCAGCGAATTCATCGTCGACGCCGTGCCCATGGTGTTGCAATGGCCGACGGACGGCGCCGACGACGCCACGATGGACATGAATTCCTCATAGTCGATCTCGCCGGCGGCCAGCCGCTCGCGGGATTTCCAGACCACCGTGCCGGAGCCCGTGCGTTCGCCCTCGTGCCAGCCGTTGAGCATCGGCCCGCCGGACAGCACGATCGCTGGCAGGTTCACCGTCGCCGCAGCCATCAGGCACGCCGGGGTCGTCTTGTCGCAGCCGGTGGTCAGCACCACGCCGTCGAGCGGATAACCGAACAGCACTTCGACGAGGCCGAGATAGGCCAGGTTGCGGTCGAGCGCCGCGGTCGGCCGCTTGCCGGTTTCCTGGATCGGATGCACCGGAAATTCCATCGCCAGCCCGCCGGCGGCGGTGATTCCCTCGCGGACGCGCTTGGCCAGTTCGAGATGATGGCGGTTGCACGGCGACAGGTCGCTGCCGGTCTGGGCAATGCCGATGATCGGCTTGCCGGACTGCAGTTCGTGGCGGGTCAGGCCGTAGTTCAGGTAGCGCTCGAGATAGAGCGCGGTCATCGCCGGATTGTGAGGGTCGTTGAACCACTCGCTGGAGCGGAGTTTGCGCCGGGTGACCCCGGTGATCGGCTTGTTCATAGTTTCTCCCGCACCGCACACATTATACCCTGTGCGTCATATTTGATTTGGCGCCCGATGTTTGCATGTCGTTGCGGCGTTCGCAACGCTTGCGGCGCCCCGTTGTCACTACGACTTTGATCCAACGACATTTGCAAAATATTCTGTTATGACGTTGGCAATCAAAACGCGCACCGGCTTTTTGCCGGAGACGCGGGATATTCGGGAGGGAACTAGATGGCGTCAGTGCAGATTCACGACGTGCGTAAATCGTTCGGTGGTTTCGAGGTATTGCACGGCGTATCGGTCCCGATCGAGGACGGCGCCTTCGTCGTTCTGGTTGGCCCGTCGGGCTGTGGCAAGTCGACCCTCCTGCGCATGCTGGCGGGGCTGGAAAAAATTACCTCCGGCACCATTTCGATCGGCGATCGCGTGGTCAACGATGTCCAGCCCAAGGAGCGGGACATCGCCATGGTGTTCCAGAATTACGCGCTCTATCCGCATATGACGGTTGCCCAGAATATGGGCTTCTCCCTCAAGTTACGCGGCGCCGATCAGAAGGAGATCGACGAGAAGGTCAACCGGGCCGCCGACATTCTCGACCTGCGTCGCCTGCTTGATCGCTACCCCCGGCAGCTCTCCGGCGGCCAGCGCCAGCGCGTCGCCATGGGGCGCGCCATCGTCCGCGATCCGCAGGTGTTCTTGTTCGACGAGCCGTTGTCCAACCTGGACGCCAAGCTGCGCGTCGCCATGCGCGCCGAGATCAAGGAATTGCACCAGCGGCTCAAGACCACCACGGTCTACGTCACCCACGACCAGATCGAAGCCATGACCATGGCCGACAAGATCGTGGTGATGCAGGACGGCATCGTTGAGCAGATGGGCGCGCCGCTCGAGCTATACGATCATCCGGACAACAAGTTCGTCGCCGGCTTCATCGGTTCGCCGGCCATGAACTTCCTCGAGGGCACGCTGAAGGTCAACGGCGGCGAGCCGTGGGTGGAGACCGCCAGCGGCGCGCGCCTGCCGGTCGCCGAGGCGCCCGCGGCGTCGAACGGCAAGGCGGTGATCTACGGCATCCGTCCCGAGCATCTCGAATTTGCCGATGACGGCATCGAGGCCGAGATCGTGGTGGTGGAGCCGACCGGTTCGGAAACCCAGATCGTGGCGCGGATCGGCACCCAGGACATCATCGCGATCTTCCGCGATCGCCGTCGTGTTGAGCCGGGTGACAAGGTGCACCTGCGGCCGCGTGCCGCCTCGGCGCATCTGTTCGACAAGGATACCGGCAAGCGTATTTAGCCAGAATAGCGATTTCAAAACATTGGTCGATCAACGAACCAATCAAAGGGAGAGATGAAAGATGACTGGATTCACACCGGACCGCCGTTCTCTGCTCAAGGGCGGCGCGCTGACGCTGGCCACCGCCGCCACCATGTCGGCGGACCAGCTGCTGGGCTATGCCAAGGCCTGGGCGCAGGCCGCGCCGTTCAAGCCCGAGGCCGGCGCCAAGATCAACCTGCTGCGCTGGAAGCGCTTTGTCGAAGCCGAAGACGTCGCCTTCATGAAGATCGTCGATGCCTTCCAGAAGGCCACCGGCGTGACCATCAACGTCTCCAACGAATCCTATGACGACATCCAGCCCAAGGCGTCGGTCGCCGCCAACACCGGGCAGGGCCTCGACATGGTATGGGGCCTGTACTCGCTGCCGTTCCTATTTCCGAGCAAGTGTCTCGACGTGACCGACGTTGCCGATTATCTCGGCAAGAAGAACGGCGGCTGGGCGGAGTCCGGCAAGAAGTACGGCATGCTGAACGGCAAGTGGATCGGCGTTCCCGTCGCCGCCACCGGCGGCCTGGTGAACTACCGTGTCGCCGCCGCTGAAAAGGCCGGCCACAAGACCTTCCCCAAGGACCTCGCTGGCTTCCTCGATCTGGTCAAGGGCATGAACAAGGTCGGCGCGCCCGCCGGCATGGCGCTCGGCCACGCTTCGGGCGATGCCAACGGCTGGGTGCACTGGGCGTTGTGGGCGCATGGCGGCAAGCTGATCGACAAGAACAGCAAGGTCACCATCAACTCGCCGGAGACCGCCAAGTCGCTGGAATACGTCAAGGCGCTGTATGAGAACTTCATTCCCGGCACCGCGTCGTGGAACGACTCGTCGAACAACAAGGCGTTCCTGGCCGGCCAGCTGCATCTCACCACCAACGGCATTTCGATCTATGTCACGGCGAAGAAGGAAGCCCCGGACATCGCCGCCGACATGAACCACGCGCATCTGCCGGCTGGCGTTGACGGCAAGACCCGGGAGCTGCATCTCGGCTTCCCGATCCTGATCTTCACCTTCACCAAGTTCCCGCAGGCCTGCAAGGCGTTCACCGCATTCCTGATGGAGCCCGAGCAGTTCAATCCGTGGGTCGAGGCGGCGCAGGGTTATCTGTCGCCGTTCCTCAACGCCTACGAGAAGAACCCGATCTGGACCGCCGATCCGAAGAACACCCCGTACCGCGACGTCGCCACCACCGCCTCGACCCCGGCAGGCGACGCCGAGATGAGCGAGAACGCCGCGGCGGCGATTGCCGACTTCGTGGTGGTCGACATGTACGCCAACTACTGCACCGGCCGCGAGGACGTGAAGACCGCGATGGCCTCGGCGGAACGCGCGGCCAAGCGCATCTTCCGCGGCTGATGACGAGGGCCGGCGCGATTGTTTCGCGCCGGCCTCTCCCCTGTCATCCCTGCAAAGGCCGGGACGACGCGGGAGATCGACGACTGTACCAACCGGAGCTGCAATGGAATGACCACCCTCCCGACATCGCTGCCGACGCCGACCAGGCATTACGGGAAATCCTCTGCCTGGGATCGGCTGCGCACCAACCGCAACTGGCTGGCGATGTGGTTCATGCTGCCGGCCGCAGCGTTCCTGATTCTGTTTCTGGCCTATCCGCTGTTTCTCGGCGTCTGGATGAGCTTCACCGATGACCGCATCGGCCGCGCCGGCGTGTTTGTCGGCCTTGAGAACTACGAATGGCTGAAGGACGATTCGATCTTCTGGCTGTCGGTGTTCAACACGCTGCTCTATACGATCGTCGCCTCCGCCATCAAATTCGCGGTCGGGCTGTATCTGGCGCTGCTGCTGAACCGCCACATGCCGTTCAAGGCGCTGATCCGCGCCGCGGTGCTGATCCCGTTCATCGTGCCCACGGTGCTGTCGGCGATCGCGTTCTGGTGGATCTACGATTCGCAGTTCTCGATCATCTCCTGGTCGCTGATCAAGATGGGGCTGATCGACCACAACATCAATTTTCTCGGCGACGGCAACATGGCGCGCGCCAGCGTGATCTTCGCCAATATCTGGCGCGGCGTGCCGTTCGTGGCCATTACGCTGCTGGCCGGGCTGCAGACGGTGTCGCCGTCGCTGTACGAGGCGGCGACGCTGGACGGCGCCACCAGCTGGCAGCGCTTCCGCTTCATCACCTATCCCTTGCTGACGCCGATCATCGCCGTCGTCATGACCTTCTCCGTGCTGTTCACCTTCACCGACTTCCAGCTGATCTGGGCGCTGACCCGCGGCGGTCCGGTTAATGCGACGCATCTGATGGCGACGCTGAGCTATCAGCGCGGCATCCTGTCCGGCCGGCTCGGCGAGGGCGCCGCCATCGCCACCGCGATGATCCCGTTCCTGATGGCCGCGATCGCGATTTCCTGGTTCGGCATGCAACGCCGCAAGTGGCAGCAAGGCACTGACAATGACTGACGTACCCGCCAACACCCGCGTTGGGCCTGCTGCCACCGTGGAGCAGGACGACAACAGCGAGGGCATGACCTATCTGGAGTCGCTGCCCAGTCGCATCGTCACGCTGTACATCCCGCTGTTCATCATCGTGGTGATCCTGCTGTTCCCGTTCTACTGGATGGCGCTGACGTCCATCAAGCCGGACGAGCAGCTCATCGACATGGAGAAGTTCAACCCGTTCTGGGTCGTCAAGCCGACCCTGAAGCACATCAACAAGCTGTTGTTCGAGACCAACTATCCGCGCTGGCTGTGGAACACGATGTATGTTGCGGCGGCGGCCACCACGCTGTCGATCGTCGCCTCGGTGCTGGCGGCCTATGCCATCGTCCGGCTTCGCTTCCGCGGCGCGGAAGTTGTCGGTGCGACCATCTTCATGGCCTATCTGGTGCCGCCGTCGATCCTGTTCATCCCGCTGGCCTCGGTGATCCAGGCCTATGGGCTGTTCGACTCGCCGCTGTCGCTGATCCTGATCTACCCGACATTGCTGATCCCGTTCTCGACCTGGCTCTTGATGGGCTATTTCAAGACCATCCCGTTCGAGCTCGAGGAATGCGCGCTGATCGACGGCGCCTCGCGCTGGCAGATCCTGGTCAAGATCATCGTGCCGCTGGCGGTGCCCGGCCTGATCTCGGCCTTCATCTTCTCGTTCACATTGTGCTGGAACGAGTTCATCTACGCGTTGACTTTCCTGCAATCGACCCAGAACAAGACCGTGCCGGTGGCCATCGTCAACGAATTCGTCGACGGCGACATCTATAAATGGGGCTCGCTGATGGCCGGCGCGCTGGTCGGCTCATTGCCGCTGGTGATATTGTACGCGTTCTTCGTCGAGCATTATGTGTCGGCAATGACCGGGGCGGTGAAGGAATAACCCACTCCGGTGTCGTCCCCGCCTAGCGCGCCTTTGGCGCGCGCGAAAGCGGGGACCCATAGCCTCCGTCCTCTCGGCTCAAAACGCCGTAGGTGAGGCCCTTGCCAGAGCGGGCAGGCCTGTGGTTATGGATCCCCGCTTTCGCGGGGATGACAGCCGAGACGTTGTCGACATCAAAACCAAGAAACGGAGTTTCCCTTGCACATTCTCATCCTCGGCGCCGCCGGCATGGTCGGCCGCAAGCTGGCTGAAAAGCTCGTGAAAGACGGCCATCTCGGCGGCAGAGAGATCACCCGCATGACGCTGCAGGATGTGGTCGCGCCAGCGAAGCCGGCCGGTGCCGCGCTGCCGATCAGCGTGGTCACCTCGGATTTCGCCGATCCCGCCACCGCCGCACCGTTGCTGACGCATCGCCCCGAGGTGATCTTCCACCTCGCCGCCATCGTGTCCGGCGAGGCGGAGGCGGAATTCGAGAAGGGCTACCGCATCAACCTCGACGGCACCCGCTATCTGATCGACGCCATCCGCGCAGTCGGCGGCGGCTACCGGCCGCGCCTGGTGTTCACCTCGTCGATCGCGGTGTTCGGCGCGCCGTTCCCGGACAAGATCGGCGACGAGTTCTTCCACACGCCGCTGACCTCCTACGGCACGCAGAAGTCGATCTGCGAACTGCTGATCGCCGACTACTCCCGCAAGGGCTTTCTCGACGGCATCGGCATCCGGCTGCCGACCATCTGCGTGCGGCCCGGCAAGCCCAACAAGGCGGCGTCCGGCTTCTTCTCCAACATCATCCGCGAGCCGCTGGCCGGCCATGAAGCGGTGTTGCCGGTCTCGGAGGATGTCCGCCACTGGCACGCCTCGCCGCGCTCTGCGGTGGGCTTCCTGCTGCATGCCGGCACCATGGACACCGCCGCCATGGGCGCGCGGCGCAATCTCAGCATGCCCGGCATGTCCGTCACCGTAGGCGAACAGATCGCGGCGCTGGAGCGGGTCGCCGGCAGGAGCGTGGTGGCCCGGATCAAGCGCGAGACCGATCCGGTGATCACCGGCATCGTGTCCGGCTGGCCACGCGATTTCACCACCGACCGCGCCCTCAAGCTCGGCTTCACCACGGCGGAAAAGACGTTTGACGACATCATCCGGATTCATATCGAGGACGAGCTGGGCGGAAAGTTTGTGGCGTAACACAGCTCTCTCCCCGTCATGGCCGGGCTTGTCCCGGCCATCCACGATGTTCCGCACGAACGTGGATGCCCGGCACAAGGCCGGGCATGACGGAGGTCGGAGTGCAAATGCAGAGCTGAAGCGCATCCTGCAATGACGGTTTGATCTGCCGGCTCCCGTGTCTATATTGGCGCCAACATCGCACCAGGGAGAAACCGCATGACCGCCAGCATCGTCGGATGGGCGCATACGCCGTTCGGCAAGTTCGACACCGAGACCGTGGAGAGCCTGATCGTCAAGGTTGCCACCGACGCCATGGCCGACGCCGGGATCGCAGCCGCTGACGTCGACGAGATCGTGCTCGGCCATTTCAATGCTGGCTTCTCGCCGCAGGACTTTACGGCCGCTTTGGTGCTGCAGGCCGATCCGGCGCTGCGCTTCAAGCCGGCCACCCGGGTCGAAAATGCCTGCGCCACCGGCTCTGCCGCCGTGCATGCCGGCGTCAAATCCATTGCGGCGGGCACCGCGAAAATCGTGCTGGTGGTCGGCGTCGAGCAGATGACCCGCACGCCGCCGGCCGAGATCGGCAGGAACCTGCTGCGCGCCTCCTACCTGGTGGAGGACGGCGATACGCCGGCCGGCTTTGCCGGGGTGTTCGGCAAGATCGCCCAGGCCTATTTCCAGAAATACGGCGACCAGTCCGACGCGCTGGCGATGATCGCCGCCAAGAACCACCACAACGGCGTCTCCAATCCCTATGCGCAGATGCGCAAGGATTTTGGTTATGAGTTCTGCCGCTCCGAGAGCGAGAAGAACCCGTTCGTCGCCGGCCCCCTGAAACGCACCGACTGCTCGCTGGTGTCGGACGGCGCGGCGGCCCTGGTGCTGACGGACTCCGAAACCGCCAAGACCATGGGCAAGGCGGTGACCATCAAGGCCACCGCGCATGCCCAGGATTTTCTGCCGATGTCGAAGCGCGACATCCTGGCCTTCGAGGGCTGCTCGGTGGCGTGGCAGCGCGCGCTGACCTCCGCCGGCGTGACCCTTGACGATCTCTCCTTTGTCGAAACCCATGACTGCTTCACCGTCGCCGAACTGATCGAGTACGAGGCGATGGGCCTGACGCCGCGCGGGCAGGGCGCCCGCGCCATCAAGGAAGGCTGGACCCACAAGGACGGCAAGCTGCCCATCAATCCGTCCGGCGGACTGAAGTCGAAGGGTCATCCGATCGGCGCCACCGGCGTCTCCATGCATGTGCTGAGCGCCATGCAACTGCTCGGTCATGCGCCCGAGGGCATGCAGATCAAGAATGCAAAACTCGCCGGTATCTTCAACATGGGCGGCGCGGCGGTGGCGAACTACGTGTCGCTGCTCGAGCCCGCGAAATAGCCCGACACAGGCGAGGATCATCCATGAACGTGGCCGACTGGCTGGCGGCGTCCGCGCGGCTGCACCCCAACGCGCCGGCGCTGCTGAGCGGCACTGTGGTCGAGGCGGACTACGCGACCTTTGCCCGGCGCGCTTGCGCGCTCGGCGCGGCGCTGGTGCGCGACTA
>DATCUS010000163.1:0-9972 GCA_036561845.1 Tardiphaga sp.
GAAGGGCGAGGCGCTGGCCGCACCGGCGGGCCGCGCCGATGATTTCGCCTGGCCGCGCCGCGAGGTCGGGCGTCAGCCTGCCTCCACCGAGACACCGGTGGCGTCAGTATCGCCGGCTGCCGTGGGCACCGACGTCGTCACCCCGGTCATGGCGCCGGTGGTGCCGCCGAAGCCGAAAAAGCCCAGGCCGGTGGTGGAAGCCGAGCCGTCCATCGGGAATTTCTTCGGCTTCAATACGCCGGCGCGACAGCCGCCGCCTCAGCAACGCGTCCGCAGCGGTCCGCGACCGCCGGCGAATGTCGGGCCCTCGGCCTCGGCACCGAATTTCTACGCGCGGTAGCGCATTGGCTGGGGCACGCAAAAGCGCCCCCGGATGGTTCCGGAGGCGCTTGGCTCACGCAATCTCGTGAAGGTCAGTAGCCCCAGCGGCTCGGCGGGCGGCGCGGCGGCCGCGACATCAGCATGGCCAGCGCAAAGCCGATGCCGCCGGCGATCAGCAGCGCGCCAAGCGGATTGTCGCGCACGGTCTTGGCGACCGCCTCGGAACCCTCGCGATACGTGTCGCCGTCGATGGCATCCTTGGCGAAACTGACGGCGGCGTCGGAGACGTCGCGGGCGGCGTCCTTGGCCTGGCCGTACAGGTTCTGCACGGTGCCTGCAGCCTCGCGGGCGCGGCCGGATGCTTCCGTCCGCGCATCGCCGGCCATGTTGCCGACCGCACCTTCAACCTTGCCGGCCACATCCTTGGCCGCGCCTGCAATCCGGTCCTTGTCCATCGTTGCTACTCCGTGAGGAAATTCTCGCTCATATAAGTCACCAGATCCTATCAGGTTCCGGGCAACTTGCCGCAGTGCGCGTTGACAAGATGTCCGCGGCGGCAGAATTTTATCGACCAAACGCGGCCCGGATGCCGGACGGCCGCCATCGAATGGATCAACCATTCCATACCGAGGAGTACGCCGATGCCCGTGGCCATCCGCAAGCTGCATCCCCTGTTCGTCGGCGAAGTCACCGGTGTCGATCTGACGCAACCGATCAGCCGCGAGGACGCCGCCGCCATCGAGGCCGGCATGGACGAGTATGCCGTGCTGGTGTTCCCGAAACAGGACATCACCGACGAACAGCAACTGGCCTTCGCGCAGAATTTCGGCGAGCGCGAGAACAGGAAGGGCGGCACCGTCACCAAGAAGGAGGATTACCGGCTGACCTCCGGCCTCGCCGACGTCTCCAACCTCGGCAAGGACGGCAAGCCGCTGCCGAAGGACAACCGCACCCATTTGTTCAACCTCGGCAACTGCCTGTGGCATTCCGACAGTTCGTTCAGGGCGATCCCCGCAAAATTCTCGCTGCTGTCGGCACGGGTGGTCAATCCGAACGGCGGCAACACCGAATTCGCCGACATGCGCGCCGCCTATGACGCGCTCGACGACGCCACCCGCGCCGAGATCGAAGACATGATCTGCGAGCACTCGCTGATGACCTCGCGCGGCGTACTCGGCTTCGTCGACTACACCGACGAGGAAAGGGAGATGTTCAAGCCGGTGCGGCAGCGGCTGGTGCGCACCCATCCGGTCCATGGCCGCAAGTCGCTGTACCTGTCGTCGCATGCCGGCAGCATTCTCGGCATGAGCGTGCCGGAAGCCCGCCTGCTGCTGCGCGATCTCAACGAGCACGCCACCCAGCCGCAATTCGTCTACGTCCACAGATGGACGCTGCATGACCTGGTGATGTGGGACAATCGCCAGACCATGCACCGGGTCCGCCGCTACGACCAGTCGCAGCCCCGCGACATGCGCCGCGCCACTGTCGCCGGCGATGCGCCGACGGTGGCGCAGCAGGCCGCGGAGTAGGGGATCCTTATCCCTCCCCCAAGCGCAGCGGAGCTGCGCGCAGTGGGGAGCGAAAAGAACGTGCCTTCACCCCGCGTCGAGCTGGCCCCTGTAGTCGTCGAGCACGCCCTGGACGCGGTAGCAACTTGCAGAGTCCGGGGTGAACGGCGCCCAGCGTTTGAGTTCGACCACGTAGACTGTGGAGTCCTGCAGGCCACGGGCATAGCCGGCTTCAATATTCTTCTGGTCCAGCGGCGACAGATAGCGGCTCAGCGCCTCGCGCAGCAGCTTGGTCTGTCCCGGGCTGATAAAATTCTGCACCTCGCAGCGGGTCGCCGCGGCGAAGAACGACCCGGCACTGAGCGCGACGCGAGACGGCATCGCCTCTGCGGGCGTGCCGCACAGGCCGAGCAGCATGACCCATGCCCAGCGCCCCATTGTCCTCACGCCCGCTGCCGTCGGTCGAAATTCTAGCGCGCGGGTGGTGGGGATCAATCGGCCTTTGGTCGATGATGTCCGGTCAGAACGAGGTTCGCCCGCGGATGCGGTCCGCTGGGCGGAGGAAAGTTCGAACATTGGCGTTGGGAAATCGCGAGATGAGAACGGCACGGCTCCCGGTTCGCGCAGCATTCCCGCTTTTGTGTGGTGGGGTGATCGCCACGGGAGTTTTCCACATGTGATCGATGCGCAGGTTCCGCGCGATGACACGATGTCATCGCCGAAGGCGGGCGCCTTCTTATCCCTCCCGCACGAAGATGCTGGGGAGGGATAGGAAGCGCTGCTGGAAGTATCTGGACGAGCCTATTTAGGCAGCGTGGTGCCGCCGGTCAGGAACTGATCGATGGCGCGGGCGCACAGGCGGCCTTCGCGGATCGCCCACACCACCAGCGACTGGCCGCGGCGCATGTCGCCGGCGGAGAACACCTTTGGCAGCGAGGTGGCGAAATCCGTCGTCGCGGCGCGGACGTTGCCGCGCGGGTCGAGGTCGACGCCGAGCGTCTTCAGCAGGCCCTCATGCACCGGATGGACGAAGCCCATGGCCAGCAGCACGAGGTCGGCCTTGAGCACGAATTCAGTGCCGGGGATCGGCTTGAACTTGTCGTCGACCTGCACGCAGTTGAGCTGTTCGACCTTGCCGTCGGAGCCGGAGAAGCTCTGGGTCAGCACGGCGAATTCGCGCTTGGCACCTTCGGCCTGACTGGACGAGGTGCGCATCTTAAGCGGCCAGTTCGGCCACGACAGGCCCTTGTTCTCGTGCTCTGGTGGGGCCGGCATGATTTCCAGCTGGGTCACCGACAGCGCGCCCTGGCGGAACGAGGTGCCGATGCAGTCCGAGCCAGTGTCGCCGCCGCCGATGACGACGACATGCTTGCCGCCGGCGAGAATGTCGGAGACGGCGCCGAGCGGCTCGCTGGAGACGCGGCGGTTCTGCTGCGGCAGGAAATCCATCGCGAAGTGGATGCCCTTGAGGTCGCGGCCGGGGATCGGCAGATCGCGGGCGGCCTCGGCGCCGCCGGTCAAAGCGACGGCGTCGTACTTTCCGAGCAGTTCCTGCGGATCGATGGCACCGGGCGAGGTGCCGCCAACTGCCTTGCCGTAATGGAAGGTGACGCCTTCGGCTTCCATCTGCGTCACGCGGCGGTCGATGACGTGCTTTTCCATCTTGAAGTCGGGAATGCCGTAGCGCATCAGGCCGCCGGCCTTGGCGAACTTCTCGTAGACATGGACGTCATGGCCGGCGCGGGCCAGCTGCTGGGCGCAGGCCATGCCGGCCGGGCCAGAGCCGACCACGGCGACGCTCTTGCCGGTCTTCACCGGGGCGATCTCCGGCTTCAGCCAGCCATTGTCCCACGCCTTGTCGACGATGGCGCATTCGATGGTCTTGATGGTCACCGGGTTGTCGTCGATGTTCAGCGTGCACGACGCCTCGCACGGTGCCGGGCAGATGCGGCCGGTGATCTCCGGGAAGTTGTTGGTGGAGTGCAGGTTGCGCGAAGCCTCCTCCCAGTTGCCGTTGTAGACGAGGTCGTTCCAGTCCGGGATCTGGTTGTTGACCGGACAGCCGGGCGTGCCGGGCTGAACCGAGCCGGTGCCATGGCAATAGGGGATGCCGCAATTCATGCAGCGCGCGGCCTGGTCGCGGAGGTCCTTCTCGTTCAGCGGAATGACGAATTCGCTGTAACCCTTGAGGCGCTCGGCAACCGGCGCGTACTTGCGGTCGTGACGTTCGATTTCCAGAAAACCCGTGATCTTGCCCATGTAAGCTAACGCCCCAAAACCTGAAGTCCCAAATCATGCTCAGCCCTCATCCTGAGGAGCGGCGTCTTCGCCGCGTCTCGAAGGATGAGGCGTGTCCATCCTCATGGTTCGAGACGCCCGCCTTCGCCCTCCGGGCTACGGCGCGCTCCTCACCATGAGGACCGTGTATTACGCCCCGATCGCGATTTTCGGTTCGGCGTCGGCGTTCTTCGCCTTCATTTCCTTCAGTGCGCGGCGGTATTCGACCGGCATCACCTTGCGGAATTTCGGCAGCCAGGTTTTCCAGTCGGCGAGAATCTTCGCCGCCTTGACCGAACCCGCCAGTCTGGCATGGCGCGAGATCAGCACGTGCAGCCGCTCGATGTCGGAGTCGAGCAAGTCGGCGAACACGTCGACCCGGCCATGGGCCTCGAGATCGCCGGACTGGTGATAGTTGTTCTCGGCGATCATCTCTTCCGAAAGCACCGGCTCGAGCTCGACCATCGCCATGTTGCACAGCTTGGGGAATTCGCCGTCCTCGTCGAGCACATAAGCGATGCCGCCGGACATGCCGGCCGCGAAGTTGCGCCCGGTCTTGCCGAGCACCACGACGATGCCGCCGGTCATGTATTCGCAGCAATGGTCGCCGGCGCCTTCGACCACCGCCACCGCGCCGGAGTTACGCACGGCGAAGCGTTCGCCGGCGACGCCGCGGAAGTAGCATTCGCCTTCGATGGCGCCGTACATCACGGTATTGCCGACGATGATCGACTCCTCGGGCACGATGCCGGAATGGGCGGGCGGGCGCACGATGATCTGTCCGCCGGACAGGCCCTTGCCGACATAGTCGTTGGCCTCGCCTTCGAGATCGAAGGTGATGCCCTTGCACAGCCAGGCGCCGAACGCCTGACCCGCGGTGCCCTTGAAGGCCACGTGGATGGTGTCGTCGGGCAGGCCGGCATGGCCGTAGATCTTGGCCACGGTGCCGGACAGCATGGCGCCGGCGGAACGGTTAGTGTTGTTGATCTCGCTTTCGATCTTCACCGGCGCGCCGCGGTCGATGGCGGGCTGCGCCTGCGCGATCAGCTTGCGATCGAGCACGGCCTCCAGGTGATGATCCTGGATTTCCGAATGATAGATCTTCTGGCCGGGCAGTTCCGGCTGTCGGTGGAACAGCTTGGAGAAGTCGAGACCCTTGGCCTTCCAGTGCGACACCAGCGTCGACTGGTCGATCATCTGGGTCTGGCCGACCATCTCGTTGAAGGTGCGATAGCCGAGACCGGCCATGATCTCGCGGACTTCCTCGGCGACGAAGAAGAAGTAGTTGATGACGTGCTCAGGCTGGCCGGTGAAGCGCTTGCGCAGCACCGGGTCCTGCGTCGCGACGCCGACCGGGCAGGTGTTGAGATGGCACTTGCGCATCATGATGCAGCCGGCCGCGATCAGCGGCGCGGTGGCGAAGCCGAACTCGTCGGCGCCGAGCAGGGCACCGATGACGACGTCGCGTCCAGTGCGGAAGCCGCCGTCGACCTGCACGACGATGCGGCTGCGCAGCCGTTCGCGCACCAGCGTCTGGTGGGTTTCGGCAAGGCCGATCTCCCATGGCGAGCCGGCGTGCTTGATCGAGGTCAGCGGCGAGGCGCCGGTACCGCCCTCGAAGCCGGCGATGGTAACATGGTCGGCGCGCGCCTTGGCTACGCCGGCGGCGACCGTACCGACGCCGATTTCCGACACCAGCTTGACCGAGACCTGGCCGGTCGGGTTGACGTTCTTGAGGTCGTAGATGAGCTGCGCGATGTCCTCGATCGAATAGATGTCGTGATGCGGCGGCGGCGAGATCAGGCCGACGCCGGGCGTCGAGTGGCGGACCGCCGCGATGGTGGCGTCGACCTTGTGACCGGGCAGCTGGCCGCCTTCGCCGGGCTTGGCACCCTGCGCCATCTTGATCTGCATCATGTCGGAATTGACGAGATATTCCGTGGTGACGCCGAACCGGCCGGAGGCGACCTGCTTGATCGCCGAGCGCATCGAGTCGCCGTTGGGCATCGGCTTGTAGCGGTCGGATTCCTCGCCGCCTTCGCCGGTGTTCGACTTGCCGCCGATGCGGTTCATGGCGATGGCCAGCGTGGTGTGCGCCTCACGCGAGATCGAGCCATAGGACATGGCGCCGGTGGCGAAACGCTTGACGATCTCCGCGGCGGGCTCGACCTCGTCCAGCGGCACCGGTTTGCGCTTCTCGTCCTCGGCGGTCTTGATCTTGAACAGGCCGCGCAAGGTCAGCAGCCGCTCCGACTGCTCGTTGAGGATCCTGGCGAACGCCTTGTAGCGCTCCAGCGAATTGCCGCGCACGGCATGCTGCAGCGTCGAGACCGATTCCGCGGTCCAGGCGTGGTCCTCGCCGCGGGTGCGGTAGGCGTATTCGCCGCCGACATCGAGCGCAGTCTTGTAGATCTGGATGTCGCCGAACGCTTCGGTGTGGCGGCGCACCGTCTCCTCGGCGATCTCGGCGAGGCCGACGCCTTCGATGCGGGTGTGGGTGCCTGCAAAATACTTGGCGATGAATTCCGCCTTCAGGCCGACGGCGTCGAAGATCTGCGCGCCGCAATAGGACTGGTAGGTGGAGATGCCCATCTTCGACATCACCTTCAGGAGGCCCTTGCCGATCGACTTGATGTAGCGCTTGACGATCTCGTAGTCGTCGAGCGCCGACGGCAGCTTGTCCTTCATGGCGATGATGGATTCGAACGCCAGATAGGGGTTGATCGCCTCGGCGCCGTAGCCGGCGAGGCAGGCGAAGTGATGCACTTCGCGCGGTTCGCCGGATTCCACCACAAGGCCCACCGAGGTGCGCAGGCCGACGCGGATCAAATGATGATGCACGGCGGCGCAGGCCAGCAGCGACGGGATCGGAATGCGGTCCGAGCCGGCCATGCGGTCGCTGAGGATGATGATGTTGACGCCTTCGCGGACGGTGGCCTCGGCGCGGGCGCAGAGTTCATCGAGCACCTGCTCGAGGCCCGATGCGCCGAAGCCGGCGTGGAAGGTGGTGTCGAGCGTGCGCGACACGAAATGCGAGTCAGCCACGTCGGTGATCGAGCGAATCTTTTCCAGGTCGCTGTCGGTGAGGATCGGCTGCCGCACTTCCAGGCGCTTGGTGCCGGCGGTGCCGCCCTTGAGGTCGAACAGGTTCGGCCGCGGGCCGATGATCGAGACCAGGCTCATCACCAGTTCCTCGCGGATCGGATCGATCGGCGGGTTGGTGACCTGGGCGAAGTTCTGCTTGAAGTAGGTGAACAGCTGCTTCGGCTTGTCGGACAGCGCCGAGATCGGCGTGTCGTTGCCCATCGAGCCGGAGGCCTCCTCGCCGATCGAGGCCATCGGCGTCATCAGGATCGAGACGTCTTCCTGGGTGTAGCCGAACGCCTGCTGGCGATCGAGCAGCGGCAGGTTGGAGCGCTGGCCCTTGACCGGCGCGTCGGGCAGTTCTTCGAGCACGATCTGGGTGGCCTTCAGCCACGACGCATAGGGATGCATCGAGGCCAGCGATGCCTTGATCTCGTCGTCGGGAATCAGGCGGCCCTGTTCGAGGTCGACCAGCAGCATCTTGCCGGGCTGCAGCCGCCACTTGGTGACGATGTCCTCTTCCGGAATCTTCAGCACGCCCATTTCGGACGCCATCACGATGCGGTCGTCCCTGGTGACGAGATAGCGTGCCGGACGCAGGCCGTTGCGGTCCAGAGTGGCGCCGATCTGGCGGCCGTCGGTGAAGGCGAGCGCGGCCGGGCCGTCCCACGGCTCCATGATCGCGGCATGATATTCGTAGAAAGCGCGGCGCTGCTCATCCATCAGAGGATTGCCGGCCCAGGCTTCCGGAATCATCATCATCACGGCGTGCGGCAGCGAATAGCCGCCCTGCACCAGGAATTCGAGTCCGTTGTCGAAGCAGGCGGTGTCGGACTGTCCCTCATAGGAGATCGGCCACAGACGGCTGATGTCCTTGCCGTACAGCTTGGAATGAATCGAGGCCTGGCGCGCCGCCATCCAGTTGGTGTTGCCGCGCAGCGTGTTGATCTCGCCGTTGTGCGCAACCATGCGATAGGGATGCGCCAGCGACCAGGTCGGGAAGGTGTTGGTCGAGAAGCGCTGATGCACCAGCGCCAGCGCACTTTCGAAATCCGCTTCGTGCAGGTCGGCATAGTAGCTGCCGAGCTGGTCGGCGAGGAACATGCCCTTGTAGATCACGGTGCGGCACGACAGCGAGCACGGATAATAGCCGGCGAGGCCGCGCTCGCGGCGCTGGTAGATCGCCTGCGAGATCGACTTGCGGAGGATGTAGAGCCGGCGCTCGAACTCGTCCTCGTTGGTGATGTGCGCGCCGCGTCCGATGAACACCTGCATGTTGGCGGGCTCGGTCGGCTTGACGGTCTCGCCGAGCGACGAGTTGTCGGTCGGCACCACGCGCCAGCCGAGCAGCGACAGGCCTTCCGCCTTGATCTGGTCGGCGATGATGCTCTTGATCACCGCGCGCCAGTTGGTCTCGCGCGGCATGAACAGCGCGCCGACGGCGTATTCGCCGGGCGCCGGCAGCGTGAAGCCGAGTTCGGCGGTCTTGCGCGCGAAGAAGGTGTGCGGAATCTGCACCAGAATGCCGGCGCCATCGCCGAACCGCGGATCGGCGCCGGTGGCGCCGCGATGCTCGAGGTTGCACAGGATATTGATCGCGTCGGCAACGATCTGGTGGGACTTCTTGCCCTTGATGTTGGCGATGAAACCGACGCCGCAGGCATCCTTTTCCCCGGACGGATCATACATGCCCTCGGCCGGCGGCCGCCAGGTGTGCAGTTCGCGGGCGAATTCGGTGGGTTTCAACGCCAGGTCCGCCGACAGCGCATCGGTTTCGATCATGTCGCGCTCGTGGTTAGACCCGCTCATCTTCGTCCTCTCAACCCCGTCAAGGGTTCTGCCGTCGTCGCGCACCTTGGCTGTTCGCGGCACCCACCGGGCCACCGCTCGCACGCGCGAGCCGCTGTTTAAGAATTCAGGCTGTGGTGCCCATCGTCCCCGGCGGCCACCCCTGCCTTGCAATCCAGGCGTCTTGGCGCCTGTTCTGTTTGCAAACCCTAAGCCGGGTTCGCGCCGCGAAATTGAGACAGCTTTGCTGTCCTAACCCGGACCTTGCCAAATTTTTTTCTATCACACAAGCGCGCGCGAGTCCTCTGTCGCATCGCAACCGGCGGCCGTAAAAATGCGCCGGCGGGTCGCGGATTTGATGCAGCGGTGCCGCGATCCGGCCCAAGCGCTGCCGGATTCGGCGAACAGGTTGCTGTCTGGTCTGCCAGGCCGTGCAGGCCGGGCAGACCGCAAGGGAGCGCCGGGTTCAGGAGACTGACCGCGCTCCGGGCGCGGGGGCGTCAAAGGAGCATGTGATGAAGGTTTTCATGGGATTGGTGGCGACGGCGGGGATGTTGGTCTCGACGGCCACGCAAGCGCAGGTGTTGCTGCCGCTGAGGATCAGTTCCGCGTTGATCGAGACCGTTTCCGATTTCGGCGGCCCCTATGCGGCGATTCCGCCAGAGATGCCGCCGCCGCCGCGCTACGCGCCAATGGTGCTGCCGCCGCAGGAAATCCACGCCATTGCCCGCGAAAATGGCTTCTTGCCGCTCGGCGCACCGCAGCAGCGTGGGCTGTTCTATACGGTTTCGGTGATCGACCGCCGCGGCGAGGACGGCCGGCTGGTGATCGACGCCCGCAACGGTCGCATTGTGCGTTTCATGCCGGCCTACCGCATGGGCGACCGGATGGGGGAAGAGACGGTAACCAGCTACGGGCCGGTCGGCCCGCTGCCGCCCGTCTCCGATTATCGTCGGGCACCGCGCCCCGCGGCGCCGCGCCTCGCCAGCCGCAC
>DATCUS010000164.1:0-3495 GCA_036561845.1 Tardiphaga sp.
GTGGTCGGCGCCGCGCTGCAGGACGGCCTGCTGCTCAACGCGCCGCGGCCGGACACGCTGCGCCTGATGCCGGCACTCAACGTCACCCGCGCCGAGATCAGCCAGATGATCGCCATGCTCGATGCGATCCTGACGCGGATGGGAGTGGCCAGATGTGTGGGATGAGGCGCGTTCCTGCCGGGCACTGCGCCGCCCCGCAGGAAAAAGGATCGTGAAGATCAATCCGCCTATTGCCTTTAGTCCGCTTTAGGACTATAAGCAGATCGTCCGGTTCGCGAGGGGCGCTGTCATGAGGCGTCTTGGTAGCGGAGCCGGATGCGGTGTCCCGCGCGTGTGCCTCGCACGCACACCCCGGGAGGCCGGGGGTCACCGTCCGGGCCCACTACGGGGCTCTGCCGCTCTGTGCCGGCTGGACGGGACAGTGACAAGGCGGGGAAAGCCCGCCGGAAGCTGTCCCGGAAGAACGGTCCCCTGGCCCTAAACCCCGCGGTGGCGCGCCCGCAGGCGCCGCGATCCATCGCGAGATGGATCGCGTCCCAACCACCATCCCGCGCCTGCCGGCGCGCCGCTCCCCTCATGTCCCGAGGGGAGATCTGCTCACACCTCGGACGCCCCGGGCGCCGCGAGAACGGCAGAGCTTGGCTGTTTGACATTTGAATAGGAAACTTCGTGCGACGCGACAGCGCCGATGGATTCCCTCCCCCCGCGCGAAGCGAAGCTTCGCTAGGCGGGGAGGGAAAGCAACAGCCGCGTTCGCGAGCAATCCCTACGGCTTCAGGATCGACGCGCCCGTGGTGCTCCGGCTCTCCAGATCGATATGCGCCTTTGCGGCATCCTTCAGTGCGTAGGCATGATTGATCGGCACGTGCAGCTTGCCGTCGATCACCGCCGAGAACAGCGTGTCGGCGCCTTCCAGCAATTCGGAGCGCTTGCCGACGTAGTCGTTGAGTTTCGGCCGGGTCGCGAACAGCGAACCATGATTGTTGAGTTCGGCGATCGAGAACGGCGGCACTGGACCCGACGCATTGCCGAACGACACCCACATGCCGCGCGGCTTGATGCAGGACAGCGAGCCGGGAAACGTGGTCTTGCCGACGCCGTCATAGACCACGTCGCAGAGTTCGTTGCGGCTGATCTGCTTCACGCGCGCGACGAAATCCTCATCGTTGTAATAGATGACGTGGTCGCAGCCATTGGCCAGTGCGAGCTCGCCCTTCTCCTTGGAGCCGACGGTGCCGATGACGTTGGCGCCCATCGCCTTGGCCCACTGGCAAGCCAGCAGGCCGATGCCGCCGGCCGCGGCATGGATCAGCACGCGATGGCCCGGCTCGACCTTGAAGGTCTTGTGCAGCAGATACCACACCGTCAGGCCCTTGAGCATCAGGACCGCGCCCTGCTCGTAGGTGATGCGGTCCGGCAGCTTGACCAGGCGGTCGGCGGCGAAGACGCGTTCAGTGGCGTAGCTGCCGAGGTTGGAATAATAGGCGACGCGGTCGCCGGGATGAAAACCGGTGACGCCCGGCCCGACCTCGATCACTTCGCCGGACGCCTCGTTGCCGGCGATGAACGGCAGCTGCGGCGCCTTGTAGAGGCCGGTGCGGAAGTAGACGTCGATGAAGTTGACGCCGATGGCCTGCTGCCTGATGCGGACCTCGCCCGGGCCGGGTGCCGCCACATCGACGGCCTCGTAAACAAGAGCCTCGGGGCCCCCGACTTTGTGAACGCGCACGGCCTTGGTCATCACGGAGCTCCCTCAAGTTTCTTCGTCGCCCAGCGATAGCCGACAAGCCATTCTTGTCAACCACACCGTGGCGCGTACGGCCTCAGGCCTTCTTCCTGCGGTTGGTCTTGGCCATCACGTTGAACAGTTCGACCGCTGCCGAGAACAGGATCGCGAAGTAGATATAGCCGCGCGGAATGTGGAATTTGAATCCGTCGGCGACCAGCGCCACGCCGATCAGCACCAGGAACGCCAGCGCCAGCATCTTGGTGGTCGGATGCTCCGCGACGAACCTCGCCACCGGCCCCGACGAGACGTACATCACGGCGCAGGCGATGATGACAGCGGCGATCATGATCTCCAGGTCCTGCGCCATGCCGATCGCGGTGATGATGGAATCCAGTGAAAAGACCAGGTCGACGATGATGATCTGCACGATCACCCAGAAGAACGCGCCGGGCTTCGGTTTTTCCTCCGGGCCTCCCTCGCGCGCTTCGACCTCGGCATGAATTTCGTGGGTCGCCTTGGCGATCAGGAACAGTCCGCCCCCGATCAGGATCAGATCGCGCCACGACAGCGCGACGTCGCGGATGGTGATGACCGGCTCGGTCAACCCGATCAGCCACACCAGCAGGCTGAGCAGCACGATGCGGAACAGCAGCGCCAGCGCCAGGCCGATCTGCCGGGCCCGCTTGGCCTGCGCCTCCGGAATCCGCGACACGATCACCGACAGGAAGATCACGTTGTCGATGCCGAGCACGATCTCCAGCGCAGTCAGGGTCAACAGCGCAGCCCAGGCTTCGGGACTGGTCAGAAGGTCGATCATGATTTGGCGGACCTCAGCAGGCGGATGACGCTGTCACCGCAGACAATGTAGACGGCAATGGCGCACAACGCGGCGGTCACCGGCATGGCGACCTTGAAATCCTGCGCCAGCGCCACGATGGCCAGCACGCCCCACAGCACGATCAGCGCGAGATTGAGCCGCCGCAGCCGCGTCACGCGGACGGGATGAATGACATGCAGCGGCACGAAGGTCAGCGCGATCAGCGCCAGCACTGCGAGGCTGGCGACCCATTGCGCGGGATGCAACAGGAACAGATAGAACGCCACGGCATTCCACAGCGCCGGAAAGCCGCGGAAATGATTGTCCGACGTCTTCATGCGCCGGTCGGCGAAATACAGCGCGCTGGACACCACGATGCCGACGCCGAGCAGCGCGGCTGTCATCGGCGCCAGAATGCCGCTGGCGGTGATCGCATAGGCCGGCACGAACACGTAGGTGATGAAGTCGACCACGAAATCGAGCGCCTCGCCGGACCAGTCCGGCAGCACTTTCACGACATTCAGCCGTCGCGCGATCGGGCCATCGATGGCATCGATCACCAGCGCTACGCCGAGCCACCCGAACATGCCCGCCCAGTGCATGCGCACCGCTTCCAGCATGGCGATCAGCGCCACGCCGGCGCCGAGCGCGGTGAACACGTGAACGGAAAATGCCGCCGCGCGCGCGGATCGGGACGAGGTCGGGACATCGTGCGGGCTGGCGGTCATTTGCCGGCCAGTGCTATCAGGATTCCCCCGCAATTGCACATTCCGGCTTGCGGCGTTCGGCCGCGCGGATGCGATGGAACACTCGGCAGCGCCCCGCGGCCTTGAAAATATCGCCGCAAAGGCCGATGGTCCGGCCATGACGGACCAAGCTGAAAATCCCATTATTTACGATGTCGTGGTGATCGGCGGCGGCCCCGCCGGCCTCGCTGCGGCGATCGCGC
>DATCUS010000165.1:0-1823 GCA_036561845.1 Tardiphaga sp.
CGGCCACGCACACGCGTGCACCCTGGCGCGCATAGGTGACGCAGGACGCGCGACCGATGCTCCAGCCCGGGCCGGCCGAGCCGCCGCCGGCGACGAACACCACCCGGCCGCTCAAGTCGAGCGGCAGCGCCGGAGGGAGCATGGTGGTCATTGAATGACCTCCGCCCTACGGGCTGCGGTGCGAGCGCCTTCGGGCGGCCGGGCGGCGCTCATGCCTTGCCGCCTTCGCCCACGTACGGGATGGCGTGCTCCACCGTGTCCCAGATGAAGCGGCCCGACGGGCTCTGCTGTTCCTCGACGATGTGCGCCACCAGCCCGGCCGCGCGCGAGATCACGGCGAAGCCGCGCATCACGTTCGTCGGTACGCCGATCTCGCCCAGCAGCGCGGCCACGGCGCCCGTGGCGTTGATGGTGATCGGCCGGCCGGCCACTTCGTCCACCGCCTTTGACAGCGTCTCCAGCGCGCGGATCTTGTCGCCCGTCAGCTCGCTTTCGGCGCGGCCCAGCTCGAGCAGCTTGTAGGCGCGCGGATCGACCGGCTTGTGCAGGTGGTGGCCGAAGCCGGGCATGGCGCTCTTCGTCGCCTTGTGCTC
This sequence comes from Tardiphaga sp., assembly GCA_036561845.1. Taxonomy (GTDB): domain Bacteria; phylum Pseudomonadota; class Alphaproteobacteria; order Rhizobiales; family Xanthobacteraceae; genus Tardiphaga. The sequence goes on from DATCUS010000165.1 coordinate 594, forward strand.
GCGCGCGATCGCCAGTGCCTCGGCGGCCGGGTCGGCCGCGGCGGTGATCCGGTCGAGCAGGCGCGAGCAGTTCTCCATCGTGCCCACGAAGGAGCTGCCCACGGCCAGCAGGCCGGCCGACACGGCGCCCTGCAGGTTCTCCGGCGCACTCATGTAGATGAGCCGCGTGGCGATGGCGCTGGGCGTGAGGCCGTGTTCCATCAGCACGATCAGCACCACGTCGGTGATGCGCAGGTCGACCGGGCGCGGCGTGCGGCCGAGGATCTGCATCAGCATCACTTCGGTGAAGGTGCGCTGGCCCATCAGGTCCTCGACCAGATCGGCGTCGCGGTAGTGCAGGCTGGTGAGCGTGTGCGTGCACAGGCGGGTGACGGGCGGGTTGGTTGGCGTGGCCATGGGTGTCTCCGTGTTCGTGAAAGGAATCAGGCGCTGGCCAGTGCTTGCTCGCGCACCGCGGTCTTCAACACCTTGCCGACGGGCGAGCGCGGCAGGCTGTCGTGGAAGTGCACGCGCTTGGGCGTCTGCACCGGGCCGAGCCGTTCGCGCACGAAGGCGATCAGCTCGGCCTCGCTCGCCTGCTGGCCGGGGCGCAGCTGCACTGCGGCCTGCACCGCCTCGCCCCACTTGTCGTCGGGGATGCCGAACACTGCGCACTCGTGCACCGCCGGGTGCTGGCCCAGCGCGTTCTCGACATCGACCGGGTAGACGTTGAAGCCGCCGGTGATGACCATGTCCTTGAGCCGGTCCTTCAGGTAGAGGTAGCCGCGTGCGTCGATCAGGCCGCGGTCGCCGGTGTGCAGCCAGCCGTCGACCAGCGTCTCGGCCGTCTTCTCGGGCAGGCGCCAGTAGCCGGTCATGAGGAGGTCGCCGCGCGCCACCACCTCGCCCACCTCGCCGGTCGGCAGCAGGCGGCCGTCGGGCGCCATGACGGCCACGTCGCTGAACCAGGCGGTGCGGCCGACCGCAGCCCAGTTGCGCTCGTCCTCGAAGTCCTCGGGGCGCATCACGGTGAGGATCTGCGGCGCCTCGGTCTGGCCATAGGTCGTGCCCAGCACCGGGCCGAAGAAGGCGCGCACCTCGCGGATCTTTTCCGGCGGCATCGGCGCGCCGCCGTAGATCAGCCGGCGCAGCTGCGGGAAGTCGGCGCGGCTCGCGCCCGGCAACGCCATCAGCATGTAGACCAGCGTCGGCGGCATGAAGCACACGGTGCCGCCACGTTCGCGGAAGGCC
>DATCUS010000166.1:0-4515 GCA_036561845.1 Tardiphaga sp.
TGATCGCGCGGTACCGGATTCCGCAGCCGCGCAGCGCGCTGGCGAAAGCGGTGCGCGACCATGCCCGGGCCGCGATGGACGTGTCGGATGGCCTCGCCGGCGATCTGACCAAGTTGCTGGCCGCCTCCGGGGTCGCGGCCAGCATCTCCACGGCGGCGATCCCGCTGTCGACGCCGGCAAGGCTGTTGCTCGAGCGCGGCACGGTGGAACTGGAAACGCTGCTCTCCGGCGGCGACGACTACGAAATTCTGTGCACGATTCCCCCGAGCCGTCTCACGGCCTTCACAGACGAGGCGCAGCGTGCCGGCGTGCCGGTCACCGCCATCGGGACGATCTCGGCGGGGGCAGGGCCGCGCTTCGTCGACGCGCAGGGCCGCGACCTCGTCCTGTCACGGCTGTCCTACAGCCATTTCTGACGCCGGGGCGGCCGGCGGTCCGGGGATTGTGCCGGATCAATTGTCCTGGATCAAACGGACGGGGCCGCGCGCCGGCTAGCCTGCCGCCTGTTGGGAAAAAGGGCATGTGTTAGCCGTTCGCAGCGTTGCGTGGCCGGGGCGATTTTGCCATGCTTCGGTCACGAGAGGCCGTCCTCACGTCTGGGCAGGCCTCCTTTTTATGCGTCCTCAACCGGGCGCGGGGCAGGAAGGACTGAGGCATTCCATGACAGCATTGTGGGTGATCGTGCTCTGCGGAGCACTTTCGATCGTATACGCGATCTGGGCGACGGCATCGGTGTTGAAGGCGGACGCCGGAAACGCGCGGATGCAGGAAATCGCGGCGGCAGTCCGCGAGGGCGCGCAGGCCTATCTGAAGCGGCAATACATGACGATCGCGATCGTCGGCGTCGTGATCTTCGCGCTGCTGTACTACTTCCTCGGCGCGCTGGTCGCGGTCGGGTTCGTGATCGGTTCAGTGCTGTCGGGCGCCGCGGGCTTCATCGGCATGAACGTGTCGGTGCGCGCCAATGTCCGCACCGCGCAGGCGGCGACCGTGTCGCTGGCCGGCGGGCTTGAACTGGCCTTCAAGGCCGGCGCCATCACCGGCATGCTGGTGGCGGGTCTGGCGCTGCTCGGCGTCACCCTCTACTTCGCCTATCTCACGCATTACCTCGGACTCGCCGCGAACAGCCGCACCGTGGTCGACGCGCTGGTGGCGCTCGGTTTCGGCGCCTCGCTGATCTCGATCTTCGCGCGACTGGGCGGCGGCATCTTCACCAAGGGCGCCGACGTCGGCGGCGATCTCGTGGGCAAGGTCGAGGCCGGCATTCCCGAGGACGATCCACGCAATCCCGCGACCATCGCCGACAATGTCGGCGACAATGTCGGCGACTGCGCCGGCATGGCGGCGGACCTGTTCGAGACCTATGCGGTGACGGCCGTCGCCACCATGGTGCTGGCGGCGATCTTCTTCGCCACCTCGCCATTGCTGGTCAACATGATGACCTTGCCGCTGGCGATCGGCGGCATCTGCATCCTGACTTCGATTGCCGGTACCTTCTTCGTCAAGCTGGGCCCTTCGCAGTCGATCATGGGTGCCTTGTACAAGGGCCTGATCGCCACCGGCGTGCTGTCGCTGTTCGGCGTCGCGGCCGTGATCTACTGGCTGGTCGGCTTCGGCCCGCTCGCCGGCGTCAAGTACACCGGTCTGGCGCTGTTCGAATGCGGCGTCGCCGGCCTGGTGGTGACGGCGCTGATCATCGTCATCACCGAATACTACACCGGCACGCAGTATCGCCCGGTGAAGTCGATCGCGGCGTCGTCGGTCACCGGTCACGGCACCAACGTGATCCAGGGCCTCGCCATCTCGATGGAATCCACCGCCGGTCCGGCGCTGGTGATCATCGCCGGCATCCTGGTCACCTACAGCCTGGCCGGCCTGTTCGGCATCGCCATCGCCACCACCACCATGTTGGCGCTGGCCGGCATGATCGTGGCGCTCGACGCCTTCGGCCCGGTCACCGACAATGCCGGCGGCATTGCCGAAATGGCCGGCCTGCCCAAGGAAGTGCGCAAGGCCACCGACGCGCTCGACGCGGTCGGCAACACCACCAAGGCGGTGACCAAGGGCTACGCCATCGGCTCCGCCGGTCTCGGCGCGCTGGTGCTGTTTGCCGCGTACAATGAAGATCTCAAGTTCTTCATCGCCAATGCCGCGAAGTATCCCTACTTCAAGGGCGTGCTGCCGGACTTCTCGCTGAACAATCCCTATGTGGTGGTCGGCCTGTTGTTCGGCGGGTTGCTGCCGTACCTGTTCGGTGCGATGGGCATGACCGCGGTGGGCCGTGCGGCGTCGGCCATCGTCGAAGAGGTGCGTCGCCAGTTCCGCGAGAAGCCGGGCATCATGCAGGGCACCGACAAGCCGGATTACGGCCGCGCGGTCGACCTGCTGACCAAGGCGGCGATCAAGGAGATGATCATCCCGTCGCTGCTGCCGGTGCTGTCGCCGGTGGTGGTGTACTTCGTGATCTACGCCATCGCCGGCGGCGGCGCCGACGGCAAGTCGGCGGCGTTCTCGGCGGTCGGCGCCATGCTGCTCGGCGTCATCGTCACCGGCCTGTTCGTGGCGATCTCCATGACCTCGGGCGGCGGCGCCTGGGACAACGCCAAGAAGTACATTGAGGACGGCCACTTCGGCGGCAAGGGCTCCGACGCCCACAAGGCTGCCGTGACCGGCGACACCGTCGGCGATCCCTACAAGGACACGGCGGGCCCGGCGGTCAACCCGATGATCAAGATCACCAATATCGTGGCGCTCTTGCTGCTGGCGATCCTGGCGCATTAGGATCGTTTGGCTTCGGACCACAAACCCCGCAGCGCGAGCTGCGGGGTTTTTTTGTGAGGGAATTGACGGGAATGATGACGCGAATGATTGCGGCCTTCGCCGCCTTGCTTGTCGCGGTCGTTGCTTTTGGCGCACCCGCACGGGCGGACCAGTGCACGGTGGGCGGCGGCGACCAGAACGCCGCGAGCTTTGCCGGCGCCGTCACGACGGCGATCAAGACCGCCTGGAGTTGTGAAGGCGCCTACAAGATTCTCGAGACCTGCCAGCTTGGCTCATCCGGCGACAATGCGCTGTCGGAGATCGTGCTGTCGAAATGCGAACCGCGCTTCAAGGCCAAGGCCACTGCCGCGGTGATGGCCGCCTATCAGAAGGCGCGCGACAAGTGCAACCAGATTGCCGAAAAGAACCAGGGCTCGATGTATCAGGGCCAGGCCGCGGTCTGCCTGGCCCGGGCGGGGCGGGATTTCGCCGGCAAGTACGGCGCGAAGCGCTAGAGGCGGCGCGTACTGAACGCGCTGCTCTCCTGAACCTTGGCTCGGTCGACGACGACGGACGTGTATCCGACGCATCGTCGCCGTCGCGGAGGTCACGATGACGTTTGAAACCGCCAGATGCTTCTGGTGCGGAACAACCATGCTGAAGGACGCGGCGACCTGTCCGAGCTGCGGCGGCGACCAGAAGACCAATGCGCGCGCGAATCCATATCAGCCGCGGGTCATGATCGCAGTTGGCCTTGCCGCCGCCGTGCTGCTTGTCTGGAACTGGATCAAGGCAATGCCGCCATAAGCGTGCGGCGTTACTTCACCTCCATCTGCAGGCCTTCCCTGTCGATGATGGTCTTGAACTTCGCCATTTCGGCGTCGATGAAAGTGGAGAACTGCGCCGGCGTGCCGTAGTCGGAGACGGCGCCCATGGCGGTAATGGTCTTCTGGATATCGGCGCGCGCCAGCAGAGCCTTGATCTCACCGTTCAGCGAATCGACGGCGGCGCTCGGCGTGGACTTCGGATAGAACACGCCAAACCACGACGAGACGTCGAACTTGGCGAGCTCCGGCGCGGTCTCGCGCATCGCTGGAACATTGGGTGCCTGCGCGTTGCGCTCCGGCGTGGTGACGGCGAGGCCGGTGAGCTTGCCGTCGAGCACCTGCGGCAGCGACGGGTAGAGATTGTCGAACAGGATCTGGATGTCGCCGGCGAGGGCAGCCTGCAGCGCCGGGCCGGCGCCCCGGAACGGCACGTGCTGCATCTTCAGGCCGGTGAGCTGCAGAAACCACGCGCCGGTGAGATGCGGGCTCTGGCCGACGCCCGAGGAGCCGTAGTTCAGCTTGTCGGGATTGGCCCTGATATAGGCGATCAGCTCCGGGATGGTCTTGATCGGCACGCTGGGATGCGCGCAGACGATGTTGGGAATCCGGATCATGTTGCTGACCGGCTGCAGCTGCTCGGGCTTGTAGGGCAGGTTCTTGAAGATGCTGTAGGCGATGGCGTTGGGGCCGGGATTGCCGACCAGGATGGTGTGGCCGTCGCCCTTCTGGCGGGCCACTTCGGCGGCGCCGATGGTGCCGCCGCCGCCGGAGCGATTCTCCACCACTGCCGACTGCCCCCAGGCGGTCTGCAGATGCGCGGCGAGCAGTCGGCCCATCACGTCGGTGGAGCCGCCGGCTGCGGCGGGCACAATGATGCGGACGGTTTCCGTGGGGCGCCATTCGCCGGCGGCGCGGCCCGTGCGCGGCA
>DATCUS010000167.1:0-1507 GCA_036561845.1 Tardiphaga sp.
CGCTGGGCACCGTGGTGCTGGAAGTGTGGGGCGAGGCGCGGCAACTCGATCTCGTCGCCAGCCGGCGGCTGACCTTGGCAGCGCGGGCCTCGGGCGTCACCGGACTGCTGCTGCGCATGGCGGCGGTGCCGTCGCCATCGACGGCGGAGACGCGGTGGATCGTGCGCTCCGCGCATTCGCCGCCTGCGTTGCCCTGGCAGGCATGGGGCGCGCCTGCGCTCGATGCCCAACTGGTTCGCAATCGTCATGGCCCCAACGGCCACTGGATCATGGAATGGAAGTGTGATGAGTGCCTTTTCCGTGAAGCGCCGCATTCTCAGCCTGTGGCTGCCGCGGCTGCCCACCGACCGCCTGCAGCGCGCCCGCGTGCGCAGCGGCGCGCCGGATAACGCCCAGCCGTGCCTCGTGGTGGCGAAGCACAGCAATGCGCTGCAGATTGTCGCGCTGGATGACGCCGCGGCGAAGCTCGGGCTCGACGTCGGATTGCCGCTGGCCAATGCCCGCGCGGTATGCCCGGAGATCCAGGTCTACGACGCCGATTCCGCCGCCGACCGGCTGCTGCTCGATCACATCGCCGACTGGTGCGACCGCTTCACGCCGCTGGTGGCGCTCGATGCGCCGGACGCGCTGTTCCTCGACATCACCGGCTGCGCCCATCTGTTCGGCGGCGAGGCCGCCTTGATGCAGATGCTGTGCGATGCGCTGTCCAGGCAGGGTTTGGCCGTCAGCGCGGCGATCGCCGGCACTTCGGTGTGCGCGCGAACGCTCAGCCGCTATGTCCATGGCCGCATTGTTGCCGATGGCGAGGAGGCCAGGGCGGTCAAGCCGTTGCCGGTGTTCACCCTCGGCGCCGACGACGCCATCACGCGCGGGCTGCGCCGCGCCGGTCTCAAGACGATCGGCGATGTCGCTGCGCGCGGCCGTCACGAGATTGCCGCGCGGTTCGGCGCCGGCTTCACCGCGCTGCTGGAGCAGGCGCTGGGACAGTCCGACGCGCCGATATCCCCGCGAAAACCGCTGCCGGATTACATCGTCGAAAAACGCTTTCCCGAGCCGGTCGCCACCGACGGCGTGATTGCGGCGACGTTATCCGGCCTCGCCCGGATGCTGATCGACGCTATGGACAAGCAGGGCAAGGGCGCGCGGCGGCTGGAGGCCAGCTTCTTCCGCACCGACGGCGCGGTGCGCAGCATTACGGTGGAGACCGGGCAGGCCGTGACAAAAGTCGCAGTGATCGAACGCCTGTTCCGCGAACGCATCGATGCCATCGCCGATCCGCTCGATCCCGGCTTCGGCTTCGATCTCATTCGCCTGTCGGCGGGCCGCACCGAGATCGTGGTGCAGCAGCAGCGCGATCTCGACGCCAACGTCCACGACAACGATGAACTGGCGGCGCTGGTCGACCGCATCGCCGCGCGGGTCGGCCCCCGCCGCGTCATGGTGCACTTGCCGGTCGAGACCCACATCCCCGAGCGCGCGGTGTGGGCGGCGCCGGCGCAGCACCATC
>DATCUS010000168.1:0-16507 GCA_036561845.1 Tardiphaga sp.
CCTGCCACCAAGGTTGCTTCCGCCGAACCGGCGCAGAAGGCACGCATGGCGGTTGCCACCACCACGCCGGAAGAAGCCGCGCCGGAATCGCCGGCCAAGGCGGCCGACGCCACCGGCGCGCTGCCGACCTTCCGCTGGCCGGTGCGCGGCCGCGTGGTCACCGGCTACGGCGCCAAGACCAACGGCAAGTCCAATGACGGCATCAATGTCGCGGTGCCCGAGGGCACCCCGATCAAGGCGGCCGAAGACGGCGTCGTGGCTTACTCCGGCAATGAGCTGAAGGGCTACGGCAACCTGGTTCTGGTGCGCCATTCCAACGGCTACGTCACCGCATATGCCCATGCGAGTGAACTGATGGTGAAGCGCGGAGAGACCATCAAGCGCGGCCAGATCATCGCCAAGTCCGGCCAGTCCGGCGAGGTGGGATCACCGCAACTGCACTTCGAGATCCGCAAGGGCTCGTCGCCGGTCGATCCGCTGCAGTTCCTCAACGGCGCGTAAGCGTCGTTGATATCAGGGAAGTAGCAAAGGCGCCGCCTGGCAACAGGCGGCGCCTTTTTCGTTACTGTCTCGAGTCCCGGACGCGGCGCAGCACGAAGTGCTGCTCCGCAGATCCGGGACCGTCACGAACGCCGGCGCTTGGTACGGCCCCGGATCTGCAGCGCACCACGCTGCCTGCGGCAGCGCGTTGCGCAGCGTCCGGGGCACGAGCGCGGAGTTGGCTGCTACTTCCCCGCCAGCCTGACGCCGAGGCGGCCCGCCAGTTCCTGGGTGAACTGCCACGCCACGCGGCCGGAGCGCGAGCCGCGGGTGGTCGACCATTCCAGCGCCTCGCGCTGCAGTTCGGCATCATCGAGCTTGATGCCGTAATGGCTGCAATAGCCGCTGACCATGGCGAGGTATTCGTCCTGGCTGCATTTGTGGAAGCCGAGCCACAGGCCGAAACGGTCGGACAGCGAGACCTTTTCCTCGACGGCCTCGCCGGGATTGATCGCGGTGGAGCGTTCGTTCTCGACCATCTCGCGGGCCAGCAGATGGCGGCGATTGGAGGTGGCGTAAAGGATGACGTTGTCGGGCCGGCCCTCGATGCCGCCTTCCAGCACCGCCTTCAGCGACTTGTAGGAGGCATCGTTGCCGTCGAAGGAGAGGTCGTCGCAGAACACGATGAAATGGAAATCCGAGGCGCGCACCACAGCCATCAGCGCCGGCAGGCTCTCGATGTCCTCGCGATGAATCTCCACCAGCTTCAACCGGCCGGCGACGCGCTTGTCGGCGTTGACGCTGGCATGGGCGGCCTTCACCAGCGACGACTTGCCCATGCCGCGCGCGCCCCACAGCAGCGCGTTGTTGGCGGGCAGGCCGGTGGCGAAGCGTTCGGTGTTCTCGATCAGGGTGTCGCGCATCCGGTCGATGCCCTTGAGCAGCGCAATATCGACGCGGCTGACTTTCGGCACCGGCGCCAGGCGCCCATCGGGATGCCAAATGAAGGCGTCGGCGGATTTCAGGGAATCGGCATTGGCCGCGGTCGGCGAGGCGGCGGCGAAGCCTGCGGCGATGGCCTCCAGCGCGCGGGCGATGCGCTCGTCCATGGCGGGCGGTTTGGTCGCACGCGGACGTTTTGCCGCGGCTTTCGCCGGTTTCCGGGCAACGGGCTTCGCGAGGACGCGACGGCTGGTTTTATTGGGCTTTTTTGACATTTGGGGCCTTCCTTGCGGCGAACCCATATCGAGCCCGGCGGGTGCCCGCAAGCGGGCAAAATGAGGGCCAAATCAACGGGCTGGCAGCGTTGCAATTGAGCGGCCGGTGGTTATAGTCCGCGCGAATTCGCCTCCGGGCCGGTCAGAGCACCGCCGCGGCACCGGGTGGCTCCTGTTTTCACGAGGAATTTCCGATGTTCATTACCCCAGCCTTTGCCCAGGCCGCTGCGGCCGGCGGCGACACCAACAGCATGCTGATGTCGCTGCTGCCGTTCGCGCTGATCTTCGTGATCATGTACTTCCTGATCCTGCGTCCGCAGCAGAAGAAGGTGAAGGACCACGCCGAACTGGTGAAGAACATCCGCCGCGGCGATACCGTGGTCACCTCCGGCGGCCTCGTCGGCAAGGTCACCAAGGTCGTCGACGACGACCAGATCGAATTCGAGATCTCCGACGGCGTCCGCGTGCGCCAGATGCGCCAGATGATTTCGGGCGTGCGCACCAAGGGCGAGCCGGCCAAGGACAAGGCCGACAAGTCGGAGAAGGTCGAGAAAATCGAGAAGGCCGACGCCGGCAAGGACGAGACCTCCGCGAGCTGAGGCTCATCATCGGCGCGGCTCCGGCCGCGTCCTCGCGTCGCCATTTCAGGATCTGACGGGTTAACTCGATGTTGTATTTCACGCGGTGGAAGGCGCTGGCGATCATTCTGACAGCGCTGGTGGTCTGCCTGTGCGCGGTTCCGAACTTCTTCCCCGAAGCCACCGTCAAGACTTGGCCCAAGTGGGCGCAGCGTCATCTGGTGCTGGGCCTCGATCTGCAGGGCGGCGCGCATCTGCTGTTCGAGGTGGATGCCAACTCGATCAAGAAGGACAAGCTCGAACAGGTCCGCGACGACGTCCGCCGCACCCTGCGCGATGCCAAGATCGCCTATACCGGCCTCAGCGCGCGCAATGACAGCGTCGAGGTCCGGATCGGCAAGGACACCGATGTGCCGACCGCGCTGACCAAGCTGCGCGAGCTGTCGCAGCCGCTCGGCGGATTGCTCGGTTCCAACGGCCAGCGCAGCCTTGAGGTTGCCGACGCCGGCGGCGGGCTGATCCGCCTGACCGTCCCGGCCGCGGCCATTGCCGACCGCGTGCGCCAGACCGTGGAGCAGTCGATTCAGATCGTCGAGAAGCGCGTCAACGAACTCGGCACGGTGGAGCCGGTCATCCAGCGCCAGGGCGCGGATCGCATCCTGATCCAGGCTCCCGGCGAACAGAATCCGCAGCGGCTGATCGATATCATCGGCAAGACCGCCAAGATGGATTTCCGCATGGTCGATTCGTCGGTGCCGGCCGATCAGGCCCTGCAGGGCCGCGTGCCGCCGGACTCCGAAGTCCTGCTCGGCGCCGAACCGCCAAACGCGCCCTATGTCATCAAGAAGCAGGTGCTGGTGCCCGGCTCGGATCTGATCGACGCGCAGCCCGGCTTCGACCAGCGCACCAACGAGCCGATCGTCAGCTTCCGGTTCAACACCTCCGGCGCCCGTAAATTCTCCGAGGCCACCCTGGCCAATGTCGGCCAGCCCTTCGCCATTGTGCTCGACAACAAGGTGATCTCGGCGCCGGTCATCCGCGAGCCGATCACCGGCGGCTCGGGCCAGATTTCCGGCAGCTTCACCGTCCAGGCCGCCAACGATCTGGCGATCCTGCTGCGCGCCGGTGCGTTGCCGGCGCCGCTGACCATTATCGAACAGCGTACCGTCGGCCCCGGCCTCGGCGCCGACTCGATCGCCAAGGGCGAGCTCGCCGCCTATGTCGGCTCGATTCTCGTCATCATCTTCATGCTGCTGACCTACCGGCTGTTCGGCCTGTTCGCCAACATCGCGGTGGCCATCAACGTCGCCATGATTTTCGGCATCCTGTCGCTGCTCAACGCCACGCTGACGCTGCCCGGCATCGCCGGCATCGTGCTCACCGTCGGCATCGCGGTGGACTCCAACGTGCTGATCTACGAACGCATCCGCGAGGAAATCCGCGGCGGCCGCACCGCAATCTCGGCCATCGACGCCGGCTTCAAGCGCGCGCTGTCGACCATCCTGGATTCCAACATCACCACCTTCATCGCCGCTGCGGTGCTGTTCTATATCGGAACCGGTCCGGTGCGCGGCTTCGCCGTGACGCTCGGCATCGGCATCATCACCACGGTCTTCACCGCCTTCACTGTCACCCGCCTGATCGTTGCGGCCTGGGTGCGCTGGAAACGGCCGACCAGCGTGCCGATTTGAGATTGCGGAGCTGGCTGTGACACACATCGTTCTCTTCGGGCTGTTGGCCCTGATCATTGTCCTGAGCATTGTCAGCGCCTTCGGCTGGCTGCCCTCGCTGCGCATCGTCCCTGACGACACCAAGTTCGACTTCACGCGGTTTCGCCGCATCAGCTTCCCGATCTCGGCTGTGCTGTCGATTCTCGCGATCACGCTGTTCTTCACCCACGGGCTTAACTTCGGCATCGACTTCAAAGGCGGCACGCTGCTCGAAGTGCGGGCCAAGTCGGGCACCGCCGATATCTCCGCGATGCGCACGACCCTGGGCGGGCTGGGCCTCGGCGAGGTGCAGCTGCAGCAGTTCGGCGGTCCCGCCGACGTGCTGATCCGCGTCGCGCAGCAGCCCGGCGGCGATGCCGCCCAGCAGGGCGCTGTGGAAAAGGTCCGCGGTGCGCTTGGCGACGCGGTCGAATACCGCCGCGTCGAAGTGGTGGGGCCGCGCGTGTCCAGTGAGCTGCTGGCTTTCGGCATGCTCGGCCTGATGGTCGCGATCTTCGCGATCCTGGTCTACCTCTGGTTCCGGTTCGAATGGCAGTTCGCATTGGGCGCCATGATCGCCAACGTCCACGACATCGTGCTGACCATCGGCTTCATGTCGATCTCGCAGGTCGAGTTCGATCTCACCAGCATCGCAGCGCTGCTGACCATTCTCGGCTATTCGCTGAACGATACCGTTGTCATCTACGATCGCATCCGCGAGATCCTGCGGCGCTACAAGAAAATGCCGATGCCGGAGCTGCTCAACGAGTCGATCAATTCGACGCTGTCGCGCTCGATCATCACCCACGTCACGGTGACGCTCGCGCTGCTGGCGCTGCTGTTGTTCGGCGGCAATGCCATCCACTCCTTCACGGCAGTGATGATGTTCGGCGTTGTGCTGGTCGGTACCTACACCTCGATCTTTATCGCGGCTCCGATCCTTATCTATCTAGGCGTAGGCGAAAATCGCGACACCGCGCCGGACAAGCCGAACAAGCCGAAGAAGGGCTGAAGCATGCCGGTGCCTCCGGACGCGCCGCACCTTCCACGCGCCGCCGCCATCGAGGCCTATGGCAAGGGCGGCTTCGTGTTCGACACCATGTCGCACACGGGGTCGCTGCTGTGCCTGCCGGACGCGATCTGGGCTTGGCCGGTGACATCAGCCGGCGACATCGACCGGGCGTCGCTGCAGCGTATCTTCGAGAATGCCGCGTCTATCGACACGCTGATCGTCGGCACCGGCAACGATGTGTGGATCGTGCCGAAGGATCTGCGCGAGGCGCTGCGCGCGCGCCATCTGGTGATCGACGCTATGCAGACGGGGCCGGCGGTGCGCACCTGGAACATCATGATCGGCGAACGGCGGCGCGTCGCGGCGGCCTTGATCGCGGTACCATGAGTGCGATCCCATGCGCGCGAGCGCGCCCGGCAGCGCTGGCCGCCGCAACATGACGACCGCAACGAGCGCGGCATCCGAGCACGACGCGGCCTTCACGGCCGAAATGGTGCGCAGCCACGACTTCGCGCGCTATGCCTCGACGCTGTTCGTGCCTGAAGACCGGCGGCGTGCGCTGCTGGCGCTGTATGCCTTCAATGTCGAGATCACCCGTGTCCGCGAACAGGTCAGCCAGCCGCTGCCCGGCGAGATCCGCCTGCAATGGTGGACCGACATGCTGGCCGGGGCCGGCCACGGCGATGTCTCCAGCAATCCGGTCGCTGCCGAACTGCTCTGGGCCATTGGCGAACATCAGCTGCCGGTCGACCGGCTGGCGAAGCTGATCGATACCCACATCTTCGACCTGTATCACGATCCGATGCCGGACCTGACGGTGCTGGAGAGCCACTTCGGCGATACCACGTCAACGCTGCTGGCGCTGGCGGCAAAGATTCTCGGCGCGTCGTCGGAGGCTACCGACCACGCCGCCGATCACGGCGGACTGGCGCAGGGCGTCGCCCAGGTGATCGCGCTGCTGCCCTACGACAGCGCACGCGGGCAATTGTTCCTGCCGCTGGATATTCTGACCCGGCACGGCAGCAGCGCGGCGGATGTGTTTTTGGGCAAGCCGACGCCGGCGATCCGCGCCGCACTCGACCAGTTGATCGAAGGCGCGCGCGCACAACTGGCCACCGCGCAGTCGCTGATGCCACAGGTGCCGGCCGAGGCGCGGCGCGCCTTCCTGCCGCTGGCGCTGGTGGCACGCGATCTCGACCGCATGGCGCGGCCCGACTTCGACCCATTTGCGCCGCATGCGACGTCGCGGCTGCGGGTGCTGTGGACGCTGTGGCGGGCGGCGCGCGATCCGCTCTTTGGAAGGCTGTAGCTGCGTTCCTGCGGCGCACTCGAATCAAGCCGTTCGTCGGCGTTATCCGGGCAGGCCGGCGGCCTGCAGCGCATCGATGATCCGATCGCAATAGCTCTGCGGCAACGGCGGCATGCCCAACTGCAGCTCAGAGAGTGTGAGATCCGGATAGTCGCGGCGCAGGGCGGCAAGGCTGCGATCGGCCTCGCACGTGGCGCCGCCCAGCACATAGGCGGGGCACAGCGTCCGGTGGATCCAGGCGGCCGAAGGATGTTCGACAAGCGCGCGCTCCTGCCAGCGCGCCGACTCACGGTAGCGGCCGACGTTGAAATGCGCGCAGCCGATTCCGACCATGCTGTTGAACGCCAGCGGGTCCTGGGGTGCCAGATCGAGCGCGATGGTCAGGCGCTCGATGGCAGAGTCTGCATTGCCGTTGTAGAGATCGATCCACCCGCTGCGGCTCCACGCCCAGGCCGATCCGCCGTCCAGCGACAGCGCCTTGCGGATGACGAATTCAGCCGCATCGAGTTCGCACAGCAAGGTCAGGGCGTTGCCGAGAATGGCGAGCACGGCCGCGTCGTCGGCGAGGGCCTGTCCCTTGCGCGCCAGTTCCAGACCGCGCGCCCGCTCGGCGGTCGGGTCGTTGCTGAAATGATAGACGATCCGCTGGGCATGCGCCCATGCCGCGAGTGCCGTTGCCAGCGCGTGATCGGGATCGCGGTCCATCGCGCGCTCCAGCAATTCCAGCGAGCGGATATTTCCGCCGGCGTCGAGGGCAAGCACGCCCGGCATTGCCCGGAGCGCAAGATCATTCGGATTGAGATCGGCTACCGGCATCTGCCGCACCCGATCGATCTCGGCGAGGCGCAGAACTGATTGGAGTGCCGTGGCAATTCGCATCGCCAATTGTTCTGCCGTCGCAGTGCATGCACCTTCGACGCGATGCGCCCAGAGGTGACGGCCGCCTTCGGCGTCGATCAAGCGAAGGGAAAGGCTGGATTGCCTGGCATCGCCGCGGAGCAAGCCGCTGAGCTGATAGCGAGCCAGCCTCGGCTGGCTGGCGACGGCGAACCCTGCGCGCCCCAGCGCAGTCGTCAATTCATCGGCGATGCCGCGCGCTGCGTCGTCGTGCTCGGGTGTCGTTTCGATTGGGAGCAGGGCGATGGCCGGCCGGTTGCGACTGGTCGCGAACAACGTTGGCAATGACACGAGCGTACTGGCCAACACCGCTTGCCGCTTCATGGTTTGTGACGGTGTTTCACCGAAGCGGCGGCGATACTCGATTGAAAATCGTCCGAAGTGGAGGATGCCGCAATTCATCGCGATGTCCATGACGCGTGCGTCGAGGGAGCACTGCAGCAGCTCGCGTCTGGCGCATCCGAAGCGGATGTCGGTCAGCACGTCCCGGATCGACTTGCCGAGAAAGTTTCGGAACTGGCGTTGCAGTGTGCGGCCAGAACTTCCGGCTGCGGCGGCAAGCGCGGTAACCGTCCAGTTGCATTGCGGACTGTGGCGCATGGCTTCGAGCGCGCGTCGGACGCCGCGTGGAAGAAGGGCATTCGGCGTATCACTGATCATCATGTGGGCGCCTCACGCGATCATGATTGGACACTGAACGCGGCAAAAAGTTCACGCGCTGGACAGATCTGGCGCGAACTGGATAGGCGACGGCGCTGCACCGGACCTAATCTGCTGTGGCAAGACGGCTTAATCTGCTCATGGAGATGATGATGGCAATGGCTCAGACAATAGCTCCGCCCGCACCGGATCTGGCGGCGCTCAAGGTGCGGCAGCACGGCGCCTGGGCGTCCGGCGACTATGCGCGGGTGGGCTCCACCCTTCAGATCGTCGGCGAGAACCTGTGCGAAGCGCTGGATCTGCGCGCGGGTCAGCGCGTTCTCGATGTCGCCGCCGGCAACGGCAATGCGTCGCTCGCAGCGGCGCGGTGCTGGTGCGATGTCACCTCGACAGACTACGTGCCGTCGCTACTGGCGCGCGGCGAGGCGCGCGCGGCCGCCAATGCCATGGGGATCGCGTTTCAGGAGGCCGATGCGGAAGCGCTGCCGTTCGACGACGCCAGCTTCGACGTGGTCATATCGACCTTCGGCGTCATGTTCACGCCGGATCAGGACAAGGCCGCCGCGGAAATGCAGCGGGTGTGCAGGCCGGGCGGCAAGATCGGACTCGCCAACTGGACGCCGCAGGGCTTTATCGGCCAGGTCTTCAAGACCCTCGGACAATACCTGCCCCCGCCGGCCGGGGTTCGATCGCCGGCATTGTGGGGAACGCCGGAGCGGCTGGCGGAAATGTTTGGCGGTGCCATGTCGATCAACGCCAGGCCGCGCCAATTCAATTTCCGCTATCGCTCGCCGGCGCATTTCCTGGACGTGTTCCGGACCTACTACGGCCCGATCCTCAAGGCTTATGCCGCCCTCGACGAGAGCGGACGCAGCAGCCTGACGGCGGATCTGAGCGCGTTGATCGGGCGTCTCAACAAGGCCGAGGATGGCACCATGGTGGTGCCCAGCGAATATCTCGAAGTGGTGATGGTGAAGAAGTAATCGCGCAGCGTCGGTCGCAGCGAGAGCCGGCCGCGGCCGGCTCTAGAAACTGAACCGGTCGCGCAGGTTTTTTCGCGACTCCAGAATGCCTTTCAGGAACACGCGGTCGGTGTCGCTGGTCATCATCGGCTCGATCAGATCGAGCTGGTTCATCGCCACCAGCTGCAGGATCTCGTTGCGGATGTTGCCTTTGGCATCGCGGGGCAGGGAAGGGATGACCTGAATGTGTTCCGGCGGCTTTGCACCCTTCGCCGCGGCCATGGCGGCCTGCAGCTGCGTTTCCAGCGCGACATCGTCGGCCTCGACGAAGGCATAGAGGCCGACGCCGGTGCGGCGGTCGGCGAAGGCGACGATGGACGCATCGCGAACTGCGGGATTGCTCTTGATGATGGCCAGCAGCGGCGGCGCGTCGTTGACGAGACGGCGGCCGCCGCCCTCGCGATCGGTGAAATTGAAGATGCCGCGGGTGATGGCGCGGTAGACCTTCTTGCCGGTCATCAGCCAGATCCGTGCGAAAGCGGATTTCTTGGCGAGGATGCTGCGCTCCTTCGGCGTCAGCGCTTCCGGCGCGTAGGTGCGCTTGTGCTTCAGCAGATGGCGCAGGTCCTCATAGGCGGCGATGCGGAACAGCCGGCTGCGCGACTTGAAGCAGACCGCGAGCTGGAAGTCGGTAACGTAAGCGAGGCCGTCGGTGCCGCGCAGCCAGTTCTGCTCCTTGGCGAGATCGTTGTGGCAGACGCCCATGCGATGCAGTTTTCGCAAAGCCAGTTTGGCTGACTTGAAGTAGTTGATGTCGCCGACCGGCTTGGCCATCTGCAGCGCAACGCCGTCGATGAAACCGCGCACCAGCGCTTGCTCGCCGGCCCACAGCAATTCCGGCCCGACGTGCAGTTCGCGCGCCAGCGTCAGCGCGCGGCGCTCGCGCGTGAACAGGTGACGCGCCACCACATATGACCACCACGGCACCTGGTCGAGCCGGCGCAGCACCGCATCCACTTCGCCGCCGGCCGTGCGAAAGCGGCCACGCTCCACGGTGGAGAACACGTCGCGCTTCAGCAGCACGCCTTCGGTCCATTGCGCGGACAGCAATGCTGCGTCCTGTTGCGGCAAACTCATGACTTGGTCCTGAACTTCAACGGGGGCGCGCAGCGTCACGCGGCGGCGGCTGGCGCGGGCAGGCTGGCGGCGATCCATACATCGAGATCGGCCAGCGCGCGGGCGCTCAGCGCCTGCTTCTTGGCGACGGTCTTTTCGTTGCCGCGCAGCCGTGTGCCGTCGGCCTTCTTGGTCGGCGGCGTGACGAGCGGCGGGAACAAACCGAAATTGATGTTCATCGGCTGGAACGAGCGCGGGCCGGAATCGATGGTCTCGATATGGCCGCCGGTGATATGGCCGAGCAGCGAGCCCAGCGCCGTGGTGATCGGCGGCGGCGAAAGCTGCTCGCCCTTGGCGTCGGCAGCGGCATAGAGCCCGGCCATCAGCCCGACGCTGGCGGATTCCACATAGCCCTCGCAACCGGTCATCTGGCCGGCGAAGCGCAGCCTCGGTTGCGCGCGCAGGCGCAGTTGCTGGTCGAGCAGCTTGGGCGAGTTCAGGAAGGTGTTGCGGTGCAGACCGCCGAGCCGCGCGAATTCGGCATTCTCGAGGCCGGGAATGGTGCGGAACACCCGGGTCTGCGCGCCATGCTTCAGCTTGGTCTGGAAACCGACGATGTTGTAGAGCGTGCCGAGCTTGTTGTCCTGGCGCAGCTGCACGATGGCATAGGCCTTCACCGTCGGATCGTGCGGGTTGGTCAGGCCGACCGGCTTCATCGGGCCGTGGCGCAGCGTTTCCTTGCCGCGCTCGGCCATCACTTCGATGGGCAGGCAGCCGTCGAAATAGGGCGTGTTGAGCTCCCATTCCTTGAAGTCGGTCTTCTCGCCGGTGATCAGCATGTCGACGAAGTTGTCGTACTGCTCCTTGTCCATCGGGCAGTTGATGTAGTCGGCACCGGTGCCGCCGGGCCCGACCTTGTCGTAGCGCGACTGGAACCAGGCCTTGGACATGTCGATGGAGTCGAAATGCACGATCGGCGCGATGGCGTCGAAGAACGCCAGCGCCTTTTCGTCGGTGATGCCGCGGATGGCGTCGGCGAGCGCTGCCGAGGTCAGCGGCCCGGTGGCAACGATGACGTTGCCCCAGTCGTCCGGCGGCAGGCCCTCGACTTCGGCGCGGTCGATGGTGATCAGGGGATGAGTCTCAAGTGCCTTGGTGACAGCGTCGGAGAAGCCGTTGCGGTCCACCGCCAGCGCGCCGCCGGCGGGCACCTGGTTGGCATCGGCGCAGCGCATGATCAGCGAGCCCAGCTTGCGCATTTCGGCGTGCAGCAGGCCGACAGCATTGTTGGCAGCGTCGTCGGAGCGGAATGAATTGGAGCACACCAGCTCGGCCAGGCCCTGGGTGAGGTGGGCTTCGGTCATGCGGTGCGGGCGCATCTCGTGCAGCACCACGGGAATACCGGCGCTGGCGACCTGCCAGGCGGCTTCCGAGCCGGCAAGACCGGCGCCGATGATATGGACAGCGTTTTGGGAGTGGGGGCCTGTTGTCATGGGCCTGCATGTAGCGCGTTTTCGCGCGAAGTGGAATCCGCATGAAAGGGAACCCACGCCTGATTGCCAAGGCTTTGATGGCCCGACATTCGATGCCCGATACGACAACGCCCGCGAGAGGCGGGCGTTATTCGGAAGGCATCAGCAACGGATCAACCGTTGTAGGAACCAGAGGCAACGCGCGGGATGTCCGAACGGTCGAGACCGATATCGGAAAGCTCGCGATCGCTGAGCTGGGACAGTTCGGCGACGTTGCGCTGGTAATCGCGGAACGCCTGGATCATGCGAATGAATGAGACCAACATTTTATTTCTCCTCAGTTTGACGGTTCATCTCTTGGAAGGTGCCCCGCCGTTGAAGTGAATATAGATCACTATATCGCGCTGCGGCAGCGTGAATGTTGCGGTGCAGCTAGGCGCTATTGGCATAGCTCGCGCAAGAAATGATTAACCTGTCGGCAGGTTGCCGCAGTGGGGTGGGCACCGCTGCGTAATCTAGCACCAGCGAGCCCCAATTCCTGTTAATTAATCAGTTAAATCATGTCGTTGCCGCCCGGCGGCCGACCCTCCGGCATGGGTTTGCGGATCGCCTGGAGCGCACCGGCCGAATCGGACATGTCGGTCTGCGCCAAATCGTGTTTGTCCGAATGCGGTGCGCTATCCGCTATGCGCGAATCGCATGCGTCTATTAAAGTGAACATATATTCAATTTTAACGTCGACGGCACCTGTGCGGGATTCTGGAGAAGGATCGGAGCCGCGGCTACTTCGCAGGTTGGACATTCACCCCTCGCCATTCGAGGCGTGCGCCCGCGTGTGCCCGGCGTCATGTTAACCGAATGGTTGCAGTCAAGGAGGACGGTCGAAGCGAGACCCGCGCAAGGGCCGGTCGATAGGTGGAGCGGGCGACGCCTGACCTGCGATCATCGCTCGGACGGCCGGATCGGCGCGTGCCTCCTGGGCCCGTTCGTCCGCGGGGCCCAGACCTGTCTGCATTATCGTCGCACGAAGTGTAGTTCGCGAACATCACGGGATGCTCACACTGAATTTATCGACAATGGTTTTCCACCTGGGATCAACGGTTCTATCAATCTGTTCGCAGAGCCCGGCAATGACGCCGGATCTGTGCAACAGGGAAAAGTAACATGATGAAAAAGTTACTGGGCGCGGCCGCAATGGCCGCAGTGGTGCTTGCCGTCGCGCCGGCGTCGGCAGCGCGCATGGAAGGTTGCAGCGGTACCAACATCGGAAAGGTGGAAAGCACCGTCGAGGGATGGGCTGACGGTCCTGCCAAGTGGGCCGCCTTCAAGGAAATTGCCGACGCGCAGACGGCAATGCTCGATGGCAAGATGAGCGCCTGCAGCAAGCATCTGAGCAGCGCCATGCATGCAGGCATGACGAAATAGCAAATCGGGCGAGGGGCCGTTCGCGCAGCGGCGGCGGCCCGTCGTTCCA
This sequence comes from Tardiphaga sp., assembly GCA_036561845.1. GTDB lineage: Bacteria > Pseudomonadota > Alphaproteobacteria > Rhizobiales > Xanthobacteraceae > Tardiphaga. The sequence goes on from DATCUS010000168.1 coordinate 12,887, forward strand.
TTGCGCCTCACGGCATCCGTGACAGCTGGGTGGCGAACGACGCGATGGTCTTGGCGTAGACCTCGCTCTTGTTCCATTGCTGGATGACCGCGAAGTTGGCGCTGCCGGGCTCCCAGGCTTCATCGCGCTTCCAGCCATAGCTGGCGAGGTAATTGGCCGTCGAGGCCAGCACATCCGGCGCACTGTGCAGCAGGTCACGCTTGCCGTTGGCATCGAAATCCACCGCGAACTTGATGTAGGACGACGGCATGAACTGGGTCTGGCCGATCTCTCCGGCCCAGGCGCCGCGCATCTCCGCCGGACTCAGATCGCCGCGATCGACGATGCGCAGCGCATCCAGCAGTTCGGCGCGGAACTGATCGGCGCGGCGGCAGTCGTAGGCCAGTGTGGCTACCGAGCGGATCGTGGGATACTTGCCGATGTTGACGCCGAAGTCGGTCTCCAGCCCCCAGATCGCCACCAGCACCGGGCCTGGCACGCCGTAGCGCTGCTCGATGCGCGACAGCACCGAGCCGTAGCGCTTCAGCATGTCGCTGCCGCGGGTGAGGCGTGGCGGCACCATGCGGCCGGAGAACTGCTCGAAGCTCTGGGTGAACACCTGCTGGCCGCGGTCGTGCGACAGCACGCTGGGATCCGGCGTGAGGCCGCCGAGCCCGGCGGCAATGGCGGCCGGCGAGATGCCCTTGGCTGCGGCCTCGGCTTTGACGTCGGCCAGCCAGGCATCGAAGCTGCCGCTGCCGCAGGCTGCGGCGAATGCCGATGAAACGGGGGACAGCAGCAGCGCGCCCAACAGCAACGCGCGGGCGAAAGGGCGGAGAGGCATGGGGAGCTCGTTCTGGATCGAAGCCGGCGAGGGTTCGCCGTGCCTCGAAATGTCGCGGCGAACCGCGGCCAAAGCAAGACCTCAGATTCTTGATGGCGCCGCTACGCCAGATCGTCGTTGCGCCACTTGAACAGCGACACCGGGAAGTCCGCAGCTGAACGTCGGATCCTGTTTCGCGGCGGCACCACCGGCGGGTTGGGATTGCGCTCGATCACCTTGCGGTAGAGATGCCAGGTGGCGTGGCCGAGCAGCGGGATCACCACGGCGAGGCCGAGAAACAATGGCAGCGTGCCCAGTACCAGCAATGCGGCGACCATCAGGCCCCAGGCGGCCATGGGGAGCGGATTGCGCGCCACGGCTCGCATCGAGGTGGTCATGGCATCGATGACACCGGCGTGACGGTCGAGCATCAGTGGAAACGACACCACGCTGATGCACAGCGCCACCACGGCGAACAGGAAGCCGACGCCGCAGCCGACCACGATCAGGCCCCAGCCAGCGCTGGTGGTCAGCACCTGCGAGACGAAGCCCGGTATCTCTGCTGCCGGCGTATAGCCGAAGGCTGCGACATAGATTGCCTGCGCGCTGGCGATCCACACCGCGAACAGGACCAGCAGCAGCGCACCGAGCCCGAGCATGGCGCCGAGCGATGGCGAGCGCAGCACCTCGGTGGCGTGCCAGGCGGAAAGCTCTTCGCCGGTCTCGCGGCGGCGGCTGAGTTCGTAAAGTCCAAGTGCGGCGAACGGTCCGACCAGCGCAAAGCCCGCCGCCAGGGGAAACAGCAGCGGCAGGATCGAATAGCCGAGCACGGTGCGCGCGATCACCAGGCCGATGAGGGGATAGATGATGCAGACCATGACCCCATGGCTGGGTATCGCCTTGAAGTCTTCCCAGCCGAGTCGAAGGGCATCCTGGAGATCGGCGAAGCCGATGGTGCGGATGGCGGGCGGGGCGGCGTCAGCGGTGCCGCCGGTGAATGACGCGACATTGCCAGGGTAGAGTGTGGCCATGGTCGTTGTCTCCCTTGGCGCAGCCGCCCGTTTCACGCCGAAGGAGGGCGCGGAGCAGCTTGCGGAAAACGATCACGATCAAGCCAGACGCGATTGCAAAGAACTTGTCACAAAGAACTGGTCTTGCCGCGAACTGTGAGGCAAGCCTACCGCCGATCAGGCCGGGCCGCTCGTCACGCTTAGGTGACCGCTCAAATTGCGTCTCGTCGGGCGGGCGGCACCGCAGTTGCGAGCGACTCGGCTGCGACCATCGCAACCGCGGCGATGTATTGGCAAGCCGGCGACAGACGGCTAAAACGCTGGTCCGAGCGGGCGGTTGTCGCCGCCTCCGGAACCAAGTGCGGCGCAATCTCTTTTATCCAGACATTTACCCATCAGGGAGCATCACCATGAGCATTTTCGGCAAGATCATGAGCGCGATTTTCGGCAGCAGCGCCACCGCCGCCACGCCCGCGTCGACGCCCGGCGGCACAACCGCCGGCGCTGCTCCCGTCGCGCCGATGGACTCCGTCGACGTCGCGGCCCTGCTGGACAAGGCCGTTGCCGCCAAGGGCGAGAAGCTGGAGTGGAAGACCTCGATCGTCGATCTGATGAAGGCGCTCGACATCGACTCCAGCCTGACCGCGCGCAAGGACCTTGCCAAGGAGCTCGGCTACACCGGCGACATGAACGATTCCGCCAGCATGAACATCTGGCTGCACAAGCAGATGATGGCCAAGCTGGCCGCCAATGGCGGCAAGCTGCCGGCCGACATCAAGCACTGATCGATCCCGTCGCGATCGACCAAGAAGGCCCGCGTTCGCGCGGGCCTTTTCGTTTGTGCTGGCATCGACAAGGGAATATTGGGCAATGCCGGGCGTTTAGCGGAGATGCCTGCGGCAGCGACGAGAGAAGGACATAAGATGGGGTTCATGGGACGTGGCGTGCTGGCGCTCGCGCTGATCTGGGGGCTGATGCTGCCGGCGCAGGCGGAGACGCTGAAGGTCCTCACCGCCGGCGCCTTCAAGCAGGTGCTGCTGGCGATGCTGCCGCAGTTTCAGGCCATGGGGCATGAGGTGCAGTGGGAGACCGACACGGTCGGCGGTCTGGTCAAGCGCATCGCGGCCGGCGAGACGTTCGACGTGGTGTTCGCCTCGCCGGCGGCGCTGGCGGAATTGCGCAAGTCCGGCAAGGTCGGCAACGGCGTCGACCTGGCCCGCGTCGGTGTCGGCGTTGCGGTAAAGGAGGGCGCTGCAAAACCTGACATCGGCACCGTCGATGGATTCAGGCAGGCGCTGCTGGCGGCGCGGGCCGTGGCCTATATCGATCCGGCCTCGGGCGGCAGCAGCGGCATCTATGTCGCCGGACTGATCGACAGGCTGGGGATCGGCGATGCCGTGCGCAACAAGTCGGTGCTGGTGAAGGGCGGCTATTCCGCCGAGCGCGTGGTTTCCGGCGAGGCCGACATCGCGGTGCAGCAGATCAGCGAGTTGCTGCCGGTGAAGGGCGTCGTGCTGGTCGGTCCGTTGCCGGCGGAGATCCAGAACTATACGGTCTATTCGGCAGCGCTGGCGCCGGGCACCGCAAAGGCTGCGGCGGGCCAAGCCCTGATCGATCTGCTGCAGGGCAGGGACGGCGCCGCGGCGATGTCCGGCAAGGGAATGGAAGCGATCGACCGCGCGCCGGCCAAATAGATTTTCGACCAACAAGAACAAAGATCTGGAGAGAACGCCATGGACAACATCGACCGCAGGACGATCCTGACCACCGGCGCGCTGGCGCTCGCTGGCGCCGCCGCGCAGGCGGAGC
>DATCUS010000169.1:0-7995 GCA_036561845.1 Tardiphaga sp.
CGGCACCCGCCGCCGAATCGCGACCGCCTGCGCCGGTTGCCCCGGCCGGTCCGGCAGTGCCGCCGATCTCGCAATAGGCCTGCGGCGCCGTCGACCACGCGGGAGCGATCGAGCAACTATCCAACGAAAAGCCCGGCCAATCTGGCCGGGCTTTTGTTTGATGTCATCGCAGCGATGCGAGTGGCTTACTTCTCTTCGCCGTCTTCGTCGTCGCCCGGACGGGCTTCCGGATCGAAGAACTCGCCGGCCGCGGCAAGCGCTTCGGCGGCGGCGTCCTGGTCTTCCTGGCGGGTGCTGATGTCTTCGCCGCGGTTGATGCGCTCGGCTTCAGCCTCGCTGCGGGCGACGGTGACGCTGACGCTGACTTCGACTTCCGGATGCACGGCAATCGAGATCTTGTGCTTGCCGATGGTCTTGATCGGCGCGTCGAGCAGCACCTGGCTGCGGGCGAAGGTGACGCCATCGCTCTCGAAGGTGGCGATGATATCGCGCACGGTGACCGAACCGAACAGCTGGCCGGTTTCCGACGCCTGACGCAGCACGACGACGTTGCGGCCGTCGATCTTCTCGGCAACCTTGGTGGCTTCTTCCTTGGCGACGAGGTTACGCGCCTCGAGGTCGGCCTTCATGCCTTCGAACTTCGAGCGGTTGTCGGTGGTGGCGCGCAGCGCCTTGCCGCGCTTCAGAAGGAAGTTGCGGGCGTAGCCATCCTTGACGCGGACGACTTCGCCCATCTGGCCGAGCTTGGCAACGCGTTCCAGCAAAATGACTTCCATGATCGATCTCCTTTGAGTGTTCAGTGAACGTTGGGTTGGGGTGAAGGGAATTCTCAGGCCACCTGCGAAGGTGGCCGGCGCTGCAGAAAGCGTTGGCGAAATCCGAAGAAGGCGTCGGCGAGGCCGAGGCCGACCATCCCCAGGATCGGCCAGCCGAACACCAGCACGATGGCGTAGGCCGCGCTCAGCCAAAGCATCCGGCTCTTCATGCCGAGCGTCAGCGTATGCAGCGCGGCAAAACCGGTGAGCGCATAAGCCATCAGCAGCGTCGAGCTGACGATCTGCGCGAAGATCGCAAGCAGTCCGCCGGTGAACGACAGTGCGAGGGCCAGCGCCAGCGCCACCAGGGTCATTGGCGGCAGCGCCGCGCTCTTCAGGTCCGGCCACGGTCGATGCAGGCGGCCGGACGTCGCGGTGATCTTTGCCGCCAGCCACAGATTGAGCGTCAGCGTCATGATGGCGACCAATGCCGCGGCGGCAGGCGCGATCATCACCAGCGCATCAATCAGGGCATCGACGTCACCATCGATCGGTTTGCCTTCGCGCGGACCCATGACACGCAGCAGGCCGCGCTTCAGGGCGCCGGCGATGCTGGCGCCGTCGAAGCCGAGGGTGAGCAGGGCGGCCATGGTGGTCAGTGCAGCGAAGCCGGCGATCCACAGCAGGATGCGGCCGACCGGGTACCATTCCATCACCGGCACGACGGCGGCGGAGTTGGCCGTGGCTGCAACGCTGTCGCCGACGGGGCGACCGAGCAGCGCGAGATGGCCAAGCCACCAGGCCGGCAGGGCGACAGTCACGACGAAGGCGACGAGGTAGGGCATGCCGAAAATCAGGCCAAGGCCGGTCGCGGCGGCGATCCCGCCGATGGCGGCGCCAAGTGCGCCCCAGCCGAGGCCCGCGACCATCAGGGGCAGCGGCGCGAGATAGAACAGCAGCAGTGAGATCAGCGCGCCCGAAATGATCGAGGCGAACATCAGCGCCGAGGCGGCGCCGGCGGCAAGTGCGACGAGGAGGGGCATGATCATCAGCTGTCCCGCTCCTTTCGAGCGGTTAGAGGTCCAAGACCCCAACCATCGGCGACCGGACGACCCGGAAGCCTTATGAGAATTGTCTATGATGTCATTCCGGGGCACGTGCGCATTCTCGCGCGCGTGAACCCGGAATCTTGTCGTGTTTTCGTCAGTTCGAGGTTCCGGGTTCGCTTTCGGCTTACACCGAACGCGCCCCGGAACGACGACGCTTAGCGAATGACGTAGGGCAAGAGGCCGAGGAAACGCGAGCGCTTGATGGCGCGGGCGAGTTCACGCTGCTTCTTGGCGGACACGGCCGTGATGCGGCTCGGCACGATCTTGCCGCGCTCGGACACGTAACGCATCAGCAGCTTGGAATCCTTGTAGTCGATCTTCGGCGCGTTCGGACCTGTGAACGGGCAGGTCTTGCGACGGCGGAAAAACGGACGACGTGCACCAGCTTCAGCCATTGTTCTTACTCCTCAACCGATGCTGCAGGGGCGCCTTCGTCGTCACGGGGACGACGCGGGCCGCGATCGCCGCGGAAGCCACCGGCTTCACGATCGGCACCGCCACGGAAACCGCCGCCTTCACGGTCGCCACGGAAACCACCTTCGCGGTCGCCACGGAAGCCGCCGCCACGGTCATCGCGATCGCGATCGCGATCGGCTTTGCGCATCATCGCCGACGGGCCTTCCTCATGCTCTTCGACGCGGATGGTGAGGTAGCGGATGACGTCTTCGCTGATCCGCTCCTGGCGCTCGATCTCGGTGATCGCCGCGGACGGGGCGTCGATGTTCATCAGAACAAAGTGCGCCTTGCGATTCTTGTTCATGCGATAGGTGAGCGAGCGAACGCCCCAGTTTTCCATCTTCACGACCTTGCCGCCGAGACCTTCGACGATGGTCGTCATCTGCGCAGTCAGGTCCTCGACCTGCTGGGCGCTCGCGTCCTGGCGCGCGAGAAATACATGCTCGTAGAGAGCCATGGCTGTCCTTTCCAATGTTAGCGCATTTCCCGGCGGCAAGCCCTTCGAACCCTTCGGAAAGGACTCGATATGCTCAGAAGGCGGAAGCACGGGACGACGGGCCAACTGGCCCTGCCACATCAAAATCAAAACAGTGAAATTGCTGAGACCGTCCGTTCAGCTCCCGGCCGGGATCTGCGGATCGGGGCCTTATACGGATTTTCGCTGGAATGGCAAGGGAAAGCGCGCTGGTTTGGCCGATCCAGCGCCGGCGCCGGAACCCGGGCGCCGGCGCGGCGGCTTGACATAACACGTCCCGCCAGTGTCTTACGGCGCACGATAAGAGACTTTCGGGGGCGTCAATGACCGCAGCATTCACTTTTCCGGGGCAGGGCTCCCAGGCGGTCGGCATGGGCAAGGCGCTGGCCGAGGCGTTTCCGGCCGCCCGCGCCGTGTTCGACGAGGTCGATTCGGCGCTTGGCCAGAAACTGACCGCCATCATCTGGGATGGCCCGGCCGAAACCCTGCAACTGACCGAGAATGCGCAGCCTGCGCTGATGGCGGTGTCGCTGGCCACCATGCGGGTGCTGGAAACCGAGGCCGGTCTGGTGCTGGCGCGGGACGCCGCTTTCGTGGCCGGGCATTCGCTCGGCGAATATTCGGCGCTGGCCGCTGCCGGCAGCCTGAGCATCAGCGATGCGGCCCGGTTGTTGCGGACCCGCGGCCAGGCCATGCAGAAGGCCGTCCCGGTCGGCGTCGGTGCCATGGCCGCCCTGCTCGGGCTCGATTTCGAGACCGCCGTCGCGGTGGCCGAAGAGGCCGCGCAAGGCCAGGTCTGCCAGGCTGCCAATGACAATGGCGGCGGCCAGGTGGTGGTGTCCGGCGATACCGCCGCGGTGGAGCGTGCGCTGGAGATCGCCAAGACCAGAGGCGCCAAGCGCGCGATGCTGCTGCCGGTGTCGGCGCCGTTCCATTGCAGCCTGATGCAGCCTGCCGCCGAGGTGATGATGCAGGCGCTGGCTGCGGTGACGATCCACGCCCCGGCGGTGCCGTTGGTGTCCAATGTTCTGGCCTCGGCCCTGACGGACCCGGACGAGATTCGTCGCCGGCTGGTTGAGCAGGTCACCGGCACGGTGCGCTGGCGCGAGTCGGTGGCTTATATGGCCAGCCACGGGGTGACTCGGTTTTTCGAGGTCGGTGCCGGCAAGGTGCTGAGCGGACTGGTGAAGCGCATCGCAGAAGGCGCCGTCGGCACCGCCGTCGGCGGACCCAATGATATTGCCGTGGTCAAGGACGCGCTCGCTGCGGCGCGTCCGGCGTAAACGGACGAAGGAGACGACATGTTCGATTTGACTGGCCGAACCGCACTGGTGACCGGCGCTACCGGCGGTATCGGCGGCGCCATTGCCGCCGCGCTGCATGGTCAGGGGGCGACGGTGGCCCTCTCCGGGACCCGACGCGAGGCACTGGAGGCGCTGGCGGCGAAACTCGGCGACCGCGCCCACGTGCTGCCCTGCAATCTGTCGGACGACGCCGAGGTCGAAGCGCTGGTGCCATCCGCCGAAAAGGCGATGGGGCAGCTGGACATCCTGGTCAGCAACGCCGGCATCACCCGCGACAATTTGTTCGTGCAGCTGAAGGACGAGGACTGGGACGATGTCATCAAGGTCAACCTGACCGCGACGTTTCGTCTGGCCCGCGCTGCCACCAAACTGATGATGCGCAAGCGCTTCGGCCGTATTATCGCCATTACCTCGATCGTCGGCGTCACCGGTAATCCGGGTCAGGGCAACTACACCGCTGCGAAGGCCGGGCTGATCGGCATGATCAAGACGCTGGGCGCTGAATATGCCAAGCGCAATGTGACCGCGAACTGCATCGCGCCGGGCTTCATCGCGACGCCGATGACCGATGCGTTGAATGACAAGCAGCGCGAAGCGATTCTGGCGAAGGTGCCGGCGGCGCGACTCGGCACGCCGGAAGATATCGCGGCGGCGGCGGTCTATCTGGCTTCAAATGAGGCGGCCTATGTCACCGGACAGACGATCCACGTCAACGGCGGGATGGCTATGATCTGAGCGCTGGGGAACCGCAACGCCGTGATTTGATTGATGTTTGGATGAAAGCCCGGGCGTGTGGCCAAGGCTTTGGAAGTATGTTACCGAACCTGCGACGGCGGGGCAAAGAAGGCCATTGCAGGATTTTGAAACCCTGTATATTGGCGGGGACAAGCCTGTCGTTTCGCGAGGCTCCGTTGGGGACGACGGAGTCAATCCAGATCACGCGCAACAGCGCAGGGTTCTAACGAGTTAACGCTCCACGATGGCTCGTATCGTCTGCGGACGAGCCCAACGTAACAAGCACGAGGTTTAACGATGAGCGAGATTGGCGAGCGAGTTAAGAAGATCGTGGTCGAACACCTTGGTGTTGAGCCCGAGAAGGTTGTCGATGCCGCGAGCTTCATCGATGATCTCGGCGCAGACAGCCTCGACACTGTCGAGCTTGTGATGGCGTTCGAAGAAGAATTCGGATGTGAGATTCCGGACGACGCCGCCGAGACGATCCTGACCGTCGGCGACGCCACCAAATTTCTTGAGAAGAACGCAAAAAGCTGACGCCTTCGCGCGACACACCTGAAGCCGGAAGGATCGCGATAGCGGTCCACCGGCTTCTTGCTGTGACGTGCAGGGATGCTCTGGAGGAACGTCGATGAGACGCGTGGTCGTCACAGGCCTGGGCATGGTGTCGCCCCTTGGTTGCGGCGTCGATCCGACCTGGAAGCGCATTCTCAACGGCGAGAGCGGCGCCAAGCGGATCGACATGTTCGACGTGTCGGATCTGACTAGCCAGATCGCCTGCATCATTCCGCGCGGCGACGGCACGGCCGGCACCTTCAATCCCGACCAGTGGATGGAGCCGAAGGACCAGCGCAAGGTCGACGATTTCATTATTTATGCGATGTGTGCGGCAAAGCAGGCGCTCGACGATGCCGGCTGGCATCCCAGCACCGAGGAGGAGCGCTGCGCCACCGGGACCATGATCGGTTCCGGCATCGGCGGCCTGTCGGGCATTGCCGATACCGCTCTCCTGCTCAAGGAGCGTGGCCCGCGCAAGGTTTCGCCATTCTTTATTCCCGGACGTCTGATCAATCTCGCCTCCGGCTACGTGTCGATCGAGCACGGGCTGAAAGGTCCGAACCATGCGGTCGTGACCGCTTGTTCGACCGGCGCCCATGCGATTGGCGACGCCGGACGGTTGATTGCGCTCGGCGACGCCGATGTGATGGTGGCTGGCGGTACGGAATCGCCGATCAGCCGGCTGGCGATGGCTGGATTTTGCGCCTCGCGGGCGCTCTCGACCGGATTCAACGATACCCCCGAGAAGGCGTCGCGTCCCTATGACAAGGATCGCGACGGTTTCGTCATGGGCGAGGGCGCCGGCATTGTGGTGCTCGAGGAGTATGAGCATGCCAAGGCGCGCGGCGCCCGGATCTATGCCGAAGTGATCGGCTATGGCATGTCGGGCGATGCCTATCACATCACCTCGCCGTCGCCGGATGGCGACGGGGCGTTTCGCAGCATGAGCGCTGCCCTGAAGCGCGCCGGCCTCACGGCATCCGACATCGATTACATCAACGCACACGGCACATCGACGCAGATCGGTGACGAGATCGAACTGGGCGCCGCCCAGCGCCTGCTTGGCAACGCCGCCTCCAAGGTGTCGATGTCGTCGACCAAGTCGTCGACCGGGCATCTGCTGGGGGCAGCCGGTGCGGTGGAGGCTATCTTCTGTCTTCTTGCGATTCGGGATAACGTTGCGCCGCCGACCATCAATCTCGACAATCCATCGGTGGACACTGCGATCGATCTGGTGCCGCAAAAGGCGCGCCGGCGCGAGATTAATGTGGCGCTGTCGAATTCGTTCGGTTTCGGAGGTACAAACGCCTCGCTGATCCTGCAGCGTATTGCCAATTAGAGTGACTCCACCGTTTCGCCGCATTCCGCGCTAATTCCTACTGCGGGCGTATGCTAAGCGGATGGGGAGTTGTCCCCCGGTCACGATTGAACCGACAGGATTCAGGTACTATCGATGAGTGAGAGGCCGCCCATTTCGCCAAGGAGCCCGCGCGCCGCGCTGGAGCCGGAGCAGGTTCCGCCGCCGCCGAAGCGTTCGGACCGCGCCCGCAATCCGCTCGTCATTGCCGGCAACGCCATCATCACCATTATCCTCGTCGCGATGCTCGGTGCCGGCGGAGTCTACGTGTACGGCCGGCAGGCGCTCGAAGCGCCGGGACCGCTGCAGGACGAAAAGGTCGTCAACATTCCCGCCCGGGCCGGCAAGGGCGACATCGCCGAGACGCTGCTGCGCGAGGGCGTCATCGATGCCAATCGCTGGGTGTTCATCGGCAGCGTGTTTGCGCTGAAAGCGAGCTCGGAGCTCAAGCCCGGCGAGTATCTGTTTCCGAAGAACGCCAGCCTGCGCACCGTCATCGGCACCCTCGTTGAAGGCAAGGTGGTGCAGCATGCGGTGACGATCCCGGAAGGCCTGACCTCCGAGCAGATCGTTGCGCGGCTGACTGACAACGACATTTTCACCGGCTCGATCCGCGAGATGCCACGCGAGGGTACGCTGTTGCCGGAGACCTATAAATTTCCGCGCGGCACCACCCGCGACCAGGTGATCCAGCGCATGCAGCAGGAGCAGAAGCGGGCGCTGGCCGAGATCTGGGAGCGCCGCAGCCCCGACGTTCCGGTCAAGACTCCGGAGCAACTCGTGACGCTGGCCTCCATCGTCGAGAAGGAGACCGGCAAGGCCGATGAGCGCAGCCGCGTTGCCGCGGTGTTCGCCAACCGCCTGCGGCAGAAGATGAAGTTGCAGTCCGATCCGACCATCATCTACGGCCTGGTCGGCGGCAAGGGCACGCTGGGGCGGCCGATCAAGCGCAGCGAGATCCAGCAGCCGTCGCCCTACAATACCTATGTGGTCGAAGGCCTGCCGCCGGGCCCGATCGCCAATCCCGGGCGGGCTTCGCTGGAGGCAACCGCCAAGCCGGCGCGCACCCGCGACCTGTTCTTCGTCGCCGACGGCACTGGCGGTCACAGCTTCACCGAGACTTACGACCAGCACCAGAAGAATGTCGCCCGACTGCGGGCACAGGAAAAGCAGATCCAGAACGACACCGTCGAGCCCGCAGACGATCCGCAGCCTGCCGCAGCGGCCGCGCCCGCCGACGCCAATG
>DATCUS010000170.1:0-4767 GCA_036561845.1 Tardiphaga sp.
GGCCGAGCACCCGCTCGATGGCCTCGCGCGGCAGGCCGCCCGGGCGCAACAGCATCGGCTGCTCGAAACAGCCGACGATGGTGGATTCGACGCCGACCGAAACCGGGCCGGCGTCGAGAATGAGGTCGATGCGGCCGACCAGATCGCTGCGCACATGGGCTGCGGTGGTCGGTGAGACGTGGCCGGACAGATTGGCCGATGGCGCCACCACGGCGCCGCCGAACGCCTGCAGCAGCGCCAGCGCCACCGGGTGGGCCGGTATCCGGACCGCAACGGTGTCGAGCCCGGCGGTCGCCAGATCCGCCACCGGGCAGTCTTTCGCCTTCGGCAGCACCAGGGTCAGCGGCCCCGGCCAGAACGATTCGGCGAGCCTCAGCGCCTCTGCATCGAACACGGCGATGTTTCGCGCCGCGCGGAGGTCGGCGACATGGGCGATCAGCGGATTGAACGCCGGGCGGCCCTTGGCCCGGTAAAGCCGGGCGATGGCCGCCGGGTTACCGGCATCGGCGCCGAGCCCGTAGACCGTCTCGGTGGGAAACGCCACCAGACCGCCGCCCTGCAGGCAGCGGGCGGCGTCCTGAAGCGCGTCAGGGTCGGCGGCGGTCATCCGGGTGGTCAGGCCCACGGCCATGTCAGGGCATCCTTCATTCTTCCCGGCGTTCTTTACCGGGGTTCTTGCGGTATGCGAAACCCAAGGCTATAAGCCGGCCACTTGTCGGAGTGTGGCTCAGCCCGGTAGAGCACTGCGTTCGGGACGCAGGGGTCGCAGGTTCAAATCCTGCCACTCCGACCAAGTCAATCAATGCCTTGGCAGGCATTCCCCATTGCACCGCTAGTGACAGTTCTGGGCCGTTTCGGGCCCGTTTTCATGCCGGAAACGCAGCTTCGCCTGCTTGGCCAGCCGGGTTGCAGGAAATGCGCCCCTGGGGCTGCAAAATATTCTTCGCAGCCGCAGCATATGGCATAAGGGCGGCCGAAACCCCTTCCTTCCAGGTTCCTGTACCCATGATTCGCCTCGACAATATTTCCAAGCAGAATGGCCACCAGATCCTCTTCATCGAGGCCTCGGCGGCGCTGCAGCGCGGCGAGAAGATCGGCCTGGTCGGCCCCAACGGCTCCGGCAAGACCACTCTGTTCCGGATGATTACCGGCCAGGAGCCGCCCGACGAGGGCCAGGTCTCCGCCGATCGCGGCATCACCATCGGCTATTTCAGCCAGGACGTCGGCGAGATGGCCGGCCGCAGTGCCGTGGTCGAGGTGATGGATGGCGCCGGCCCGGTCAGCGTGGTGGCCGCCGAGCTCAAGGAACTCGAGCACGCGCTCGGCGATCCCGACCAGGCGGACCAGATGGAGACCATCCTGGAGCGTTACGGCGAGGTGCAGGCGCGCTTCGAGGAACTCGACGGCTACGCCCTGGAAGGTCGCGCGCGCGAAGTGCTGGCCGGCCTCAGCTTCAGCCAGGAGATGATGGACGGCGATGTTGGCGCGCTGTCCGGCGGCTGGAAGATGCGCGTGGCGCTGGCCCGCATCCTCTTGATGCGGCCCGACGTGATGCTGCTCGACGAGCCCTCCAACCATCTCGATCTGGAAAGCCTGATCTGGCTGGAAGCCTTCCTCAAGGGCTATGACGGCGCGCTGCTGATGACCTCGCATGACCGCGAGTTCATGAACCGCATCATCACCAAGGTGGTGGAGATCGACGGTGGCTCGCTGACCACCTATGGCGGCGACTACGAATTCTACGAGGCGCAGCGCGCGCTCAGCGAGAAGCAGCAGCAGGCACAGTTCGAGCGCCAGCAGGCCATGCTGTCCAAGGAAATCAAATTCATCGAGCGCTTCAAGGCGCGCGCCTCGCATGCCGCGCAGGTGCAGAGCCGGGTGAAGAAGCTCGACAAGATCGAGCGCGTCGAGCCGCCGAAGCGCCGCCAGGCGGTGTCGTTCGACTTCCTGCCGGCGCCGCGCTCGGGCGACGACGTGGTCAGCCTGAAAAACGTCGACAAGGGCTATGGCAGCCGGACGATCTATCAGGGCCTCGACTTCATGGTCGCGCGCAAGGAACGCTGGGCCGTGATGGGCATCAACGGTGCCGGCAAGTCGACGCTGCTGAAGCTGGTGACGGGCTCGACCAAGCCGGACAACGGCACCGTGGCGCTCGGCGGCAGCGTCAAGATGGGCTACTTCGCCCAGCACGCCATGGATCTGCTCGACGGCGAGCGCACCGTATTCCAGAACCTCGAAGATTCGTTCCCGCAGGCAGGCCAAGGCAGCCTGCGCGCGCTGGCCGGCTGCTTCGGCTTCTCCGGCGACGACGTAGAGAAGCGTTGTCGCGTGTTGTCGGGCGGCGAAAAGGCCCGGCTGGTGATGGCCAAGATGCTGTTCGATCCGCCGAACTTCCTGGTGCTCGACGAGCCGACCAACCATCTGGACATGGCGACCAAGGAAATGTTGATCGCGGCGCTGTCGCAATATGAAGGCACCATGCTGTTCGTGTCCCATGACCGGCACTTCCTGGCGGCGCTGTCGAACCGGGTGCTGGAACTGACGCCCGACGGGATTCACCAGTATGGCGGCGGCTACACCGAGTATGTCGCCCGTACCGGCCAGGAAGCGCCCGGCCTGCGCAGCTGAGCGGACGGCTCACTGCCAGCTTGATCGCCGACGGCATTTCTCCCTAAAAGAGACTGCGTCCGGACTGGCCAGCCTGCGTGGTTCCGACAGGCAGGCTCGATCCGGACTCTGCAGCGGGTGGAAACGTCGAGATCATGCGCTTCAGCTTCATTCACGCCGCCGACCTGCACATCGACAGTCCGCTGGCCGGCCTCGGCCTCAAGGACAAAGCGGTGGCCGAGCGTTTCGCCCATGCCGGCCGCCGTGCGGTGGAGGCGCTGGTCAGCGAAGCCATCGACAGCAAGGCGGCGTTCCTGATCATCGCCGGCGATGTGTTCGACGGCGACTGGCGCGACGTCAGTACCGGGCTGTTTTTCGTTCGCGCCATCGGTGCCCTGCACCGCGCCGGCATCCCGACCATCCTCGTCAAGGGCAACCACGACTTCGAGAGCGGCATGTCCCGTTCGCTGCCCTATCCGGACTCGGTGCGGATCTTCCCGTCGCGCAAGGCCGAGACCATCGCGCTTGACGCCCACCGCGTCGCCTTGCATGGCCGCAGCTTTCCCACCCGGCTGGTATTGGACAATTTCGTCGACTCCTATCCGGCGCGCCGCGAGGGCTGGCTCAATATCGGCGTGCTGCACACGTCGCTCGACGGCACCCGCGGCCACGACGGCTATGCGCCGTGCACCGTCGATGACCTGCGCCGGTTCGGCTACGATTACTGGGCGCTGGGCCACGTCCACGCCGCGGAAATCGTCCACCGCGATCCCTGGGTGGTCTATCCCGGCAATCTGCAGGGCCGCAGCATTCGCGAGACCGGTCCGAAAGGCGCGATGCGCGTCACCGTGGAGGATGGCCGCGTCATCGCGGTCGAGCCGCTGGTGTTCGACGGCGCACGCTGGGCGCATGAAACCATCGACGTGTCCGGCTGTATGCAGGAAAGCGACGTCACCGACCGCATCGGCGCGGCGCTCGGCGATCTGCATGGCCGCAGCGACGGCCGCCCCCTCGCCGTGCGGTTGACGCTGTCCGGCACCACGGCACTGCATAACCAGCTGATGGCGCGGCGTGAATTCCTGCTCGACGAAGCGCGCGCCATCGGTTTCCGCATCGCCGGGGATTGCTGGGTCGAGCAGCTCAAGCTGGCGACGCTGACGCCGCGCCTGGCGTCGCTGTCGGCGGCGGATGGTCTCGGCGTCGAGGATCTGCTGAGCGCCGCAGCCGACGATCCGGAATTTGCCGCGGCGCTGGTCGAACTGATGAAGACCGTCACCGACAAGTTGCCGCGCGACCTGCGCGACGACCCGGCGAAGCAGTCCGAGCTGGTGCGACAGCTCGCGGCCGACGCGCGGGCCTACCTCGCCGGGGAACTGTCCTCGTGAGGATCGAACGACTCACCCTGGAACGCTATGGGGCCTTCACCGATCGCGCGCTGGCATTTCGTCCGGATGCGTCGCTGCATGTGGTGCTGGGCGCCAACGAGGCCGGCAAGACTTCGGCGCTGTCGGCGATCACCGACCTGCTGTTCGGCTTTGGCGCGCGGACCGATTTTGACTTTCTCCACGACGGCAAGACGCTGCGGATCGGTGGCGACTTGCGCCATTCCGATGGGCGGTCCCTGTCGGTGCGTCGCCGCAAGGGCAACAAGAACACGCTGGTGGACGGCAACGACCAGCCGCTGCCGGACGATTGCCTCGTGCCGTTTCTCGATGGCGTGCTGCGCGACACGTTCAGTCGCGAGTTCGGCCTGACCGCGCAGGCGTTGCGTCAGGGCGGCCACGATCTGCTCGCCGCCGGCGGCAGCCTGGCCGAGACGCTGGCCGCCGGATCGGCCGGCATGACTGCGCTGTCGCGGTTGCGCGAGCGACTGAAGACCGAGGCCGACGATCTGTTCACGCCGCGCAAGTCGGCGAGCAAGCCGTTCTATCTTGCGGCCGATCGTCTCGACGCCGCCGATAAGGCGCTGCGCGACGCGGTCGTCACCCGCGAGGCGCTGGAAGCCGCCGAGGCCACGGTGCAGGAGGCGCGGCAGCGCCTTGCCGAACTCACCGCCGATCATGCCGCCACCGGCCGCAACCTGGCGCGCCTGCAACGAACGCAGCGCGTGCGCTCGAAACTGGCGCGGCTGCAGGCGCTGGGCGAGGCGCTCACCGAGCT
>DATCUS010000171.1:0-48986 GCA_036561845.1 Tardiphaga sp.
CGGTGGTGGCGGCAAGAGCGCCCGCGGCCAGCCCCGTGGCCGAGGCGTTGAGCAGATGGCGGCGGTTGACGTCCATGGCGTGGCTCCCGGCGGAAGCAGGATTTCCGCAAACCTGACGTAACCCAGAATGCAGCGGCGCGATCGCGCAGGCGAGGGCGAACGCACGCGATTGTGACAGTAGGGTTAACCCTGCGATCGGCCTGCGCGGCGTGTTCCGGCGACGCGCAAGCGATGTCCGGATCCGGAATGTTGATCTGGGACAACGACGCTCGCCAGGACGGGGATTATTCAGGACGCGTCGGTTCCCTACGGAGCCAGTCACAGTTTCAGCAAGCGTCCGCCAGCACTTTTCTCCCGGATCGCGATGATCGCGTCGCGTGGTTCCGCCACGCCGCCCTCGTTGCCGCACGACAACAATAACGAGAATCATCATGGCCTATCAGAGTCTCAATCCCGCCACCGGAAAAGTCCTCAAGACATTCGAGCCGCTCACGGACGCGCAGCTTGAGCAGAAGCTGGCACAGGCAGCGCAGTGCTACGAGACGTGGCGGCGCAAGACCTATGCCGAACGCGCGGTGATCGTGGCAAAGGCGGCCGAACTGCTGCACGAAAAGGCTGACGTCTATGCGCGCACGCTGACCCTGGAAATGGGCAAGCGCATCAACGAGGCGCGCGGCGAGGTCGAGTTCAGCGCGAGCATCCTGGCTTACTACGCCAAGAATGCCGAGCGCTTCCTGGCGCCGCAGCCGCTGCATCCGACCGACGGCGAAGCCCATATGGAGAGCACCCCGATCGGCGTGATCTTCTGCGTGGAGCCGTGGAATTTTCCCTGCTACCAGCTCGCCCGCGTGGCCGGTCCGCATCTGATGGCCGGCAATGTGCTGGTGGTGAAGCATGCCAGCAATGTCCCGCAATGCGCCATCGACTTCGAGAAGCTGTGGATCGACGCCGGCGCGCCGGCCGGGCTGTACACCAACCTGTTCGTCACCCACGACCAGTCGGACCGCATCATCGACGATCGCCGCATCAAGGGCGTGGCACTGACCGGCAGCGTGCCGGCCGGCCGCAGCATCGCCGCGCGCGCCGGACAGAACCTCAAGCCATCATCGATGGAGCTCGGCGGCAGCGACGCCTTCATCGTGCTGGATGACGCCGACATGGAGCACACGGTCAAATGGGCGCTGTGGGGCCGCATGTACAACACCGGCCAGACCTGCTGCGCGGCCAAGCGCTTCATCGTCGTCGACAGCGTCGCCGATACGTTTTTGGAAAAATTCAAGCTGGCGCTGGGCGCGCTCGAGGCCGGCGATCCGCTGGATGAAAAGACAACGCTTGGACCGATGTCGTCGGAGGCAGCCTTGGTCGAACTGCTCGGCCAGGTCGAGACTGCGGTTTCCAACGGGGCCAGGCTGGCGATGGGCGGCAAGCGCGTCGATCGCGCCGGCGCCTACATGCAGCCGACCATCCTGACCGATGTGGCGCCGGCCAATCCGGCCTTTCGCGACGAGTTCTTCGGCCCGGTGGCGATGTTCTTCCGGGTCAAGGACGAGGAAGCGGCGATTGCGCTGGCCAATGATTCCGACTTCGGCCTCGGCGGCTCGGTGTTCACCAAGGACGTCGAGCGCGGCAAACGCGTGGCGAGCCGGATCGAGACCGGCATGATGTTCATCAACAATATCTCCTGGTCGGACGCCGAACTGCCGTTCGGCGGCATCAAGAATTCCGGCTACGGGCGCGAACTCGGCGACATGGGCATCCAGGCCTTCGTCAACAAGAAGCTGGTTCGCTACGTCAAGACCGACGCGCCGGTGTAACGACCCGCTTCATCTCCCTCGTTCGCGACGCGGAGTCCCCGCGTCGTCAATCTCGCTCCTGAAATGGAAATCGCTATGGCCCTGAAGATGCAATGCGCCGTCGTCGAAGAATTCGGCAAACCCCTGCAACTGCGGGAGTGGGATGTGCCCACGCCCGGTCCGGGTCAGATTCTGGTCAAGACCGAAGCCTGCGGCGTCTGCCACACCGACCTGCATGCTGCGGATGGCGACTGGCCGCTGAAGCCGAAGCTGCCGTTCATTCCCGGCCATGAAGGCATCGGGCGGGTCGCGGCGGTGGGCGCCGGCGTCACCATCGTCAAGGAAGGCGATCGGGTCGGCGTGCCTTGGCTGTATTCGGCCTGCGGCCATTGTGAACATTGCCTGGCGGCATGGGAAACCGTGTGTGCCGAAGCGGAGTTCGGCGGCTACACCAAGAATGGCGGCTTCGCCGAATACATTCTCGCCGATCCCAACTATGTGGCGCATATCCCCGATGGGCTGACGCCGCGCCAAGCCGCGCCGCTGATCTGCGCCGGCATCACCACTTACAAGGGCATCAAGGTCGCCGACGTCAGGCCCGGCGAATGGATTGCCATCTCCGGGGCCGGCGGTCTTGGGCATCTCGCGATTCAATATGCCAAGGCGATGGGGCTGCAGGTCTGCGCCGTCGATATCGATGACGGCAAGCTGGCGCATGCCACGCGGCTCGGTGCCGATCTGGTGGTCAACGCCAAGGCGCCGGACGCCGTGGAAGCGATCAGGAAGGGGACCAATGGCGGCGCCCATGGCGTGCTGATTACGGCGCCGTCGCTCGTCGCCTTCAAGCAGGGCATCGGCATGGCGCGCAAGCGCGGCACCTGCGTGCTGGTCGGCCTGCCGCCGGGCGAATTTCCGGTCCCGTTGTTCGACGTGGTGGCCAACTGCATCACCATCCGCGGTTCGTTCGTCGGCACCCGCGGCGACATGGCCGAGGCGCTGGCGTTCGGCGCCGAAGGCAAGGTCAAGGCGGACATCGAGTTGCAGCCGCTGTCGGCGATCAATTCGGTGTTCGAGCGCCTGAAAAACGGCGACGTCCCGGCGCGGGTGGTGCTGGACATCAGCGCAAGCTGAACCGGGACCGACACTCCCGTATCGGATATCCGCAAGAAGCAAACCTCGCTGCATCGGCAGCGAGGTTGAACCATCAGGCCGAACGCTTCAGCGGCGTGTGATTTTCGTTCAGCTCGGACTTGGGCGGCTTCAGCTCAAGCTGAAAGTCCTTTTCCTCGCGTGCATCGACCTTGTTCTTTTCCGGGCATTCGCCGGGCTCGGCCTCGCAAGGCCGGATCTCGTAGTCGTTGTCGAGCACGCGGCGCGGCGTCGGCCGCGCGTCCTTGGCTTCGACGTCGGTGACAAGGCCGCTTTCGCGCGCCAGCTTCCACACATCGGCTTCGGTGGGGTAGGATTTGCTCAGCTTGGCATCGTCGCAGAACAGCGCATAGGGCATCGGATCGCTCCGGTAAAAAATGACAACGTTCAAACGGGTTCCGGGTTCACCCGGAGGCCGCCAATAATCGGCGACGCGTCAGCTCACCATCTTGTGAGGCGTGAACAGCCGGCCGTTTTCCACCACCGCCACGACGGCCAGCGCCGCCAGGGTGCAGAGGAAGAAGCCGGTGGCGAACGGCAGCAAGGTGCCGTCGTAATCCTGGCCGATGGTATAGCCGATGCCGATCCCCAGCAGGGTGGTCACCGAACCGTACAGCGACGAGGCGGTGCCGGCGATGTGGCCCTGCGGCTCCATGGCCAGTGCGGTGAAATTGGCGAACATCAGGCCGAAGGCGAACATCATCAGCGCCGACAGCGCCATGAACAGCGGCAGCGGCAGCATGTTCAGTTTCGCCGCCCCCAGCATGACCGCGCCGATCACGACATAGCCGAGCAGTGCGCCGTGCGAGATCACGCGCATGCCGAGCCGGCCCACGAAACGCGAATTGAGGAAGCCGGCGATCGCCACGCCGACGGCGATGGCGGCGAAGGCCAGCGGGAAGTAGTGACCGAGGTGATAGATCTCGGTGAATACCTGCTGCGAGATGAAGACAAAAGCAAACAGCGTGCCTTGCACGCCGCCCGCGGCGAGCGCGTAGCCCAGCGTCTGCCGGTTGCTGATGGTCGTCCAGTAGGCACTTAGCACCGAGTCGATCGCCAGCGACTTGCGCTCCGACAGCGGCAGGGTTTCCGGCATCCGGATGGCGCTCCACACCAGCGCCAGCAAGCCGTAGATCATCAGGATGATGAAGATGCCGCGCCATTGCGTCAGCAGCATCACCGCCTGGCCGAACGACGGCGCGATCACCGGCACGGCGATGAACACCATCATCGCCAGCGACATCACGCTGGCCATGCGGCGGCCGGCATAGCAGTCGCGCACGATCGAGGTGGCGATGACTCTGGTTGCGGCGGTGCCGAGGCCCTGCAGCACCCGCGCCAGCAGCAGCGTCTCGAACGACGGCGCCACGATCGCCAGCAGGCTGGCGACGAAATAGACCGACATGCCGGCGAGCAGCACCGGACGGCGTCCGAAGCGGTCCGACAGCGGGCCCATGGCGAACTGGGCGACGCCGAAGCCGATCAGGAACGCCGACAGCACCAGTTGCAGCCGGTTGGCGTTGTCGACATGAAACGCGGCGCCGATGTCCGGCAGCGCCGGCAGCATGATGTCCATGGCCAGCGGGTTCAGCGCCATCACCGAGGCGATCACCAGAACGAATTCCGGGAATCCCATGGGCCGGTGCGTCGAGGACACCCAGGCATCGGCGTTGATATCGGTCACGAATGCGCGTCCTTTCGAGAAGGCGCCACTTATGCCGGCCATGCTGCGCCGCACAAGAGAAGCCAACGCATGGCTGCCTCACGAAAGAAGAGCGCCTGTTCAGGCTCTGGGCAGGATTTAGGCAAATGCCGGCGTGAGCGGGGTGAGGTTCCCTCCGCGGGCCTCGCGCAGCCGCGCCCGCGTCAGCCGGATCATTTCCAGCAGCACGGCTTCCCCGGCATCGACCATCTGCTCCCCGGTCATCCGCTTTGAGGCGGTATCGCGCGCCGGCAGGGGGACGTGGATGAAGGCGGCGAGGCGCGGGCCGCCCGGCCGCCTTGTAGCCTCGATGCCGCGCCAGCTCAGATAGTTGCACAGATAGCGCCCGGCATCGCGCGAGGGGCGCACATCGACGCCGCTGGCCAGCGCCGCGCGCAGCAGCCTTGCGGTGTGCGGGCCGAAGCTCAGCGCGTCCTTGCCCGGCACGATGCAGGCCTGCCGCACCCTTGTATGCGCGGCGTCCGGCCACAGCGTGGTGACGGCATTGCGGGCGCGGCTCTCGATCCGGATGAACGGCGTGCGCGCGGCGAGGCCGAACATCAGCAGCGCATGCGGCTGATGTCGCGCCAGCAGTTGCGGCAGTTCGCGGTCGACCGCGCCGTAGCTGACGGGAAAGATATGCGCGATGCGTTCGACCTCCGCAAACGCCGGTCGCCGCAACTTTTGCAGCCGCGCCACCAGCGGCTGCGTCGGATTGAGCGGCGCGCCGGGAAACGGCCCGAAGCCGGTGATCAGGATGCGCAGGCTTTGGAACTGCGGACAATTCACAGGGTTGGACTGGTCCATATCGACATACCAATGATGGACCGCACCATGACCCTGAAAGCGCTCGCCTTCAACTGCTCGCTGAAATCCGCCAGCGGGGAAACTTCATCCACCGAGGCGCTGCTGGCGCAACTCGGCGAGGCGTTTCGCAAGCTCGGCGTCGACACCGACATCGTCCGCGCGGTCGACCACGACATCAAGCCGGGCACCGATCACGACATGGGCGCCGGCGACGCATGGCCGGCGTTACGCGACAAACTGCTTGCTGCCGACATCGTGATCATCGCCACGCCGATCTGGCTCGGCCAGCCCTCCAGCGTCGCCAAGCGCGTGCTGGAGCGCATCGACGCCTTCATCGAGGAGCTCGACGACAACAAGCGCATGCCGACCTTCGGCAAGGTCGGCGTCGTCGCGGTGGTCGGCAACGAGGACGGCGCGCATCACGTGGCCGGCGAGATCTACCAGGCGCTAAACGATCTCGGTTTTTCGCTGGCGCCCACCGCGGTGACCTACTGGGTCGGCGAAGCCATGACCGGCAAGGAATACAGCGAGTTCACGAAGCCGCCGGAGAAGGTGGCGCTGGCGACGTCGATGGCCGCGGCCGGTGCGGCACATCTGGCGCAACTGCTGAAGGACAATCCGTATCCGGGTGTTCAGGACTGAAGCAATGCCGCGATCTGCTCCGCTGCCAGCGCCGGGGTGATGCGGCCGTCGGCCACTTCGTGTTCGACCTGTTTGACCCGCGCGCGGATCGCCGGATCGGCGCGCAGCCGCGCCATCATGCGCTGCTCCAGCATGGTCCACATCCACTTGACCTGCTGCTGGCGCCGCCGCGCGGCGAAGTCGCCGCAGGCCTGCATCGCGGTGCGATGATCGAGAACTTTCTGCCACAGCTCGGCGATCCCCGTGCCCGCAAGCGCCGAATAGGTGACGACCGGCGGATGCCAGTGCTCGCTGCGCGGCGCCAGGATATGCAGCGCGCCGCGATAGTCGCCGGCGGTGATGGTCGCGCGCTTCAGATTGTCGCCGTCGGCCTTGTTGATGGCGATCATGTCGGCGAGTTCGATCAGGCCCTTCTTGATGCCCTGCAGCTCGTCGCCGCCGCCGGGCAACATCAAGGCCAGGAAAAAGTCGGTCATGTCGCAGACCGCGGTTTCCGACTGGCCGATGCCGACGGTTTCCACCAGCACGACGTCGAAGCCGGCGGCCTCGCACAGAAGCATCGCCTCGCGGGTCTTGGCGGCGACGCCGCCCAGCGTGCCGGAGGAGGGCGAGGGACGGATGAAGGCATCCCTGGCGACGGCGAGCTGCGCCATCCGCGTCTTGTCGCCGAGGATCGAGCCGCCGGTGCGTGCCGAGGACGGGTCCACCGCCAGCACCGCGACCTTGTGGCCGCGTTCGATCAGGTACATGCCGAGCACATCGATCGTGGTGGATTTGCCCACGCCCGGCGAGCCGGTGATGCCGACGCGGATCGCGCGGCCGGTGTCGGGCAGCAGCAGCTGCACCAGCTCGCGCGCCTTCGCCTGGTGATCGGCGCGGCGACTCTCCACCAGCGTGATGGCGCGCGCCAGCGCCGCGCGCGAACCGGCGCGGACGTCGGTCGCCAGCGCGGCGATGTCGATCGGTCTAGGGCTGGTCATCGTCGTCCTTGGGCCGCTCGCCGCCGAAGATCGCAGCACCCGCGGTGGAGAGATACGGCTTCAGCAGGGCCCATGGCACGAAGGCGATGTAACCGCCTTCCACATGCGACCCGACCGCATCGGGCGGGTAATGAAACGTCAGGCCGGAGCTCTTGCCGGTCTCGGTCGACGGTGCCAGCGTCACCGCCCCGAGCTTCAGCAATTTGGGTTCGATGCTCGTCGACCAGTCGCTGTCGGCGCGGGGATCGATGTCGCGCTTCTTCTTCTCGGCCGTCAGCGAAGCGACGACGGCATTGCGGATCGCGGTCAGCGTCGGGCCGTTGTCGACGGTCTCGGCAAAGAACGGGCGGATGCTGATGCGCTTGGCAGCAAGCCTGTCCCACAGGATGGTGTCGAGGTCGGAATTGGGATGCGGGCCGCCGGTGTTGGTATAGTCGTTCCTGATAATGCTGACATAGCGGCCGCCGACCACCGAACGGACATTGTAGCTGCGCTCGAAGGTCCAGGCGCCGTTGCGGAACAGCTCGGGCGACTCCTTGCGCTCCTTGTCGGCATCGACGCGCTTGGTCGCCACCCACTTTTTGCCCTCGGCGAGACACCCCGCCGCCAGAGCGGGATCGGCCTTGACGGCGGCATCGAGGATGACCGACGCATCGACCGATTTGGTTTTCAACGCGAAGTCGGGTTTGGGTCCGGCTGCAAGGGCGGGGGAGACGCTACAAGCACAAGCCAGCAGCAACGCTGCAAGCAGCGGTCGGTTGAAAACTGTTCTGGTCATCCGCGCATGCGACTTTCAAAAAGGGATATGAGTGGGGCAGGTGTGGTGTCCAGTGAGATGTCGGCGACCTCGGTTATACGGCTTGTCTAACATGAATCGGTAGCCGATCACGCCGGCAGAGCGACGATGCCACGCTTCTGAGCCGCCGTTCGCATCTGCCTGTCGAAGCTGAACAGCGGGAGCATTCTGGTTTCTGCGAGCCGGACATAGAGTTCATCGTAATAGGTCAGGCCGGATTGGACGGCACTATTGGCGATCACCTCGATCTCCTCAAGCCGCGGAGCAGGCTGCGTGGCGATCCGCAAGGCGGTCAAATTCGCGATCGCATAGGCAAGATTCGCGGTTGTCAGCCGGCCGCGTCGCAGATTCGTGACGAACGCATTTCCGATCTCCGCGTGCCAGTGGGCCGGAACCAAAAGCTCTTGTTCGCCGAGACTCTCAAAGGTTTCGTCGTCACCGAGAAGCTCGCGTTCATCGAGACACATGGCGACAATCGCGGAGGCATCGACGACGATCAACGGCGCCCCTCGTTGATCCACTCTTTGATCTCTTCTTGCGTTGCGCTGATCTTCAACTCGCGGGCCATCGTTCGCAGATTGCGGATGGCGTCTTTTCGCTTGGCGATTTCCTCCGGCGATAGCTCTGAAGTCGCGGGCACCAGTTTTGCGATCGGCTTGCCGTGACGCGTGATCGTCACCTCACCGCCGCGCTCGACCTCGTCGAGCAGGCTGGAGAGCTGAGCTTTCGCTTCAAAAATCCCGATCTGCTTCATTAATATATTCTGGTCTGGCCAGACCAGAATGTCAACGAATTGGGATTACTCCGCCGCCTCGCTGTGTCCCAGCCGGGCATTGAGTTTGTGGATCAGCTCTTCCGCCGCATCGGCAATCACCGTGCCAGGCGGGAAGATCGCCTCGGCGCCGGCCTTGTAGAGTTCATCGTAATCCTGCGGCGGCACCACGCCGCCGATGATGATCATGATGTCGTCGCGGCCGAGCTTTTTCAGCGCGGCCTTCAGTTCCGGCACCGCCGTGAGATGCGCCGCCGCCAGCGACGACAGGCCGAGGATATGCACGTCGTTCTCCACGGCCTGGCGTGCCGCCTCGTCGGCGGTGGCGAACAGCGGCCCGATGTCGACGTCGAAGCCGACATCGGCGAAAGCCGATGCGATTACCTTCTGGCCGCGGTCATGGCCGTCCTGGCCGATCTTGGCGACCAGGATGCGCGGACGGCGGCCCTCGGCGTCCTCGAAGGCGTCGATCAGCGCCTGCACCTTCTCGACCCGATCGGACATGGTGGAGGCCTCCCGCTTGTAGACGCCGGTGATGGACTTGATCTCGGCGCGATGCCGGCCATAGACCTTCTCCAGCGCGTCGCTGATTTCGCCGACGGTGGCCTTGGCCCGCGCGGCGTCGATCGCCAGCGCCAGCAGGTTGCCGCTGCCGTCCGAGGCGGCGCGCGTCAGTGCATGCAGGGCGGCGTCGACGTCGGCCTGGCTGCGCTCCTTCTTCAGCCGCGCCAGCTTGTCGATCTGCAGCCGCCGCACGGTGGAGTTCTCCACCTTCAGCACGTCCAGCGGCGCCTCGTCCACGGGCTTGTACTTGTTGACGCCGATGACCGACTGGCGGCCGGCATCGATCCGGGCCTGGGTCTTGGCCGAGGCTTCCTCGATGCGCAGTTTTGGCACGCCGGCCTCGATGGCCTTGGCCATGCCGCCCAAGGCTTCCACTTCCTGGATATGGCCCCAGGCCTTGGCGGCCAGCTCCTGCGTCAGCCGCTCCACATAATAGGAGCCGCCCCAGGGATCGATGATGCGATTGGTGCCGCTCTCCTGCTGCAGGAACAGTTGCGTGTTGCGCGCGATCCGCGCCGAGAAATCGGTCGGCAGTGCCAGCGCCTCGTCGAGCGCATTGGTGTGCAGCGACTGGGTGTGGCCCTGCGTCGCCGCCATGGCTTCGATGGTGGTGCGCATCACGTTGTTGTAGACATCCTGCGCGGTCAGCGACCAGCCCGAGGTCTGGCAGTGGGTGCGCAGGCTCAGCGACTTCGGATCCTTCGGATTGAATTGCGTGAGAAGCTTGGCCCACAGCAGCCTGGCTGCGCGCAGCTTGGCCACTTCCATGAAGAAGTTCATGCCGACTGCCCAGAAGAACGACAGCCGCGGCGCGAAGCGGTCGACGTCGATGCCGGCGGCGAGACCGGCGCGCAGATACTCGACGCCGTCGGCCAGCGTATAGGCCAGTTCGAGATCCTGCGTCGCGCCGGCCTCCTGCATGTGATAGCCGGAGATCGAGATCGAATTGTACTTCGGCATTTTTTGCGAGGTGTAGGCAAAGATGTCCGAGATGATCCGCATCGAGGGCGCCGGCGGATAGATGTAGGTGTTGCGCACCATGAACTCTTTCAGAATGTCGTTCTGAATCGTTCCGGTCAGCTTCTCCGGCGGCACGCCTTGCTCTTCGGCGGCGGCGACATACAGCGCCAGGATCGGCAGCACCGCGCCGTTCATGGTCATCGACACGCTCATCTGGTCGAGCGGGATGCCGGAGAACAGCGTGCGCATGTCGTAGATCGAGTCGATAGCCACGCCGGCCATGCCGACGTCGCCGGACACCCGCGGATGGTCGGAGTCGTAGCCGCGATGGGTGGCGAGATCGAAGGCCACCGACAGGCCCTTCTGTCCGGCGGCGAGGTTGCGGCGATAGAAGGCGTTGGAATCCTCGGCGGTGGAGAACCCCGCATATTGCCGGATCGTCCAGGGCTGGTTGACATACATGGTCGGATACGGCCCGCGCAGAAACGGCGCGATGCCCGGCCAGGTTTCGAGAAAGTCGATGCCCTCGAGATCGGCTTCGGAGTAGCCGGGCTTGACCAGAATGCCTTCCGGCGTGAGCCAAGGTTCGCCTTGCGATGGCGCCGCGGGAGCGCCGGAGGTCGCGAAGGCGATGTCGGCGAAAACGGGGATCTTGCTCATTTTGATTTCTCAAATCGTCGATTGCGTTCGATCAAGTCCTGAACGTTCTTTTTGTAAACGGGATCATCCAGTCGCGATCCGGACTGCAGTTTGTCCAGCAGCATCTCCAACGGCTTCGTAATCGGCCACATCAGGAGATCGAAAAGCAAACCAATCATTTTGCTGCGTCCTTGCGTCTCACTCATGGTCCGGATGCTGATAGCTGGACACCTGTGCCAACCGGTCGGCGCCATAGTTCTGCAACGTGGTCTTGCTCGGCAGGTTCGCGATGGTGCCGGTCCAGCCGAGCCGGGATTCGGTGCCATATTGCATGGTTGGCACCACCCGATCCGGCCGGTCGAAGGTTCCGGTCATGATCTCGATGCTGTCGCACACGAGCAGCCGATAGCCCAGCGGCGTGCCGCAGTCCTTGCAGAAGTCGCGCTCGGCGACCGAGGAGGAGCGGAACGACGCGGGCTTGCCACGCGTCCAGGCGAAGCTGTCCGTGGCGACCTCGGCCATCGAGGCGAACGGACCGCCGGTCGCCTTCTGGCACATCCGGCAGTGGCACAAAGCCGTGCGCAGCGGCGGCGCCGACAGCGCGTAGCGGATCGCGCCGCATTGGCAGCCACCGGTCAGAACGGGTTTGCGCGCCTCTGCCATGGTCAACTCATCAGTCTGTAGGCGGCGTTGAGCAGCGCCAGCGCATCGCCGCCGGCGAACACGAAGTCCTGCACGCCGGCCTCGCGCAAAGCCGCTTCCTGCTCGCCGGGCTTGCCTGCCAGATAGATATGCTTCGGCCCCGCGGCTTGAAGGGCCTTGGCAGCCGCGGCCGCGTGTGCGGCGTAGAGTTTGTCGGACGAGCACAGGCAGGCGAAGGCCGCGCCGGACGCCTTGAAGGCCTCGGCCAGCGCCGCCGGATCGGTCAAGCCCTCGCTGTCGATCGCCTCGATGCCGCCGGTCTCGAACAGGCTCTTGGCAAAGCCGGCGCGCGCGGTGAAGTCGGCCGGCGTGCCGAGATTGGCGAGAAATACTTTTGGCCGGGCACCTGTCCGTGCCAGC
Source organism: Tardiphaga sp. (assembly GCA_036561845.1). Taxonomy (GTDB): domain Bacteria; phylum Pseudomonadota; class Alphaproteobacteria; order Rhizobiales; family Xanthobacteraceae; genus Tardiphaga. The sequence continues at coordinate 11,867 of DATCUS010000171.1, forward strand.
AGGTGGTCGGACTTGTCGCGCAGCGCCTCGAACGGCGTTGCCAGCCGGATCGGCTCCAGCGCGTTGAACTTGATCTTCTGCTTGCCGTAGGGCGCGGCCTCGACCGGCTTGGCCTTCAGCACGCTGGCGCGCGGCTCGTGCAGGTTGGGAAATTCGCTGGCGCCGGTCAGCACCTCGCGGCGCCGGGCGATGCTGGCCTGCCGCGCGGCGCGGGTCGCCGCGACCTTGGGCTGGATCAGGTTGTTGCCGAGCGCTGGGAAGACGCCGCCGTTGTTCTCGATGTCCTGGAATTGCGCCCAGGCGGCATTGCACAGCTCCTGCGTCAGCGCCTCGATGCCGCCGGCGCCGGCGGCGGGATCGGAAACCTTTGCGAGGTTGGCTTCTTCCAGCAGCACCAGTTGCGTATTGCGCGCGGCGCGCCGCGCAAACGCATCCGGCAGGCCGAGCGCCAGCGTATGCGGCAGCACGCAAATGGAATTGGCGCCGCCGAGTCCGGCGGAGAACGTCGCCACCGTGGCGCGCAGCATGTTCACGTAAGGGTCGCGCTGGGTCAGCATCCGCCACGCGGTGTCGGCGGCAATGAACAGCGGCTTTGGCTTGAGGCCGCAGCTTTCCTCGACGCGCGCCCACAGCAGCCGCAGCGCACGGAATTTCGCCAGCGTCAGGAACTGGTCGGCGTCGGCGGAGAGCCGCGCATAGATCATGCTGCGGGCGTCATCGACGGCGACGTTGGCGTCCTCCAGCGCGCGCAGATAGGACACCATCGTCGCCAGCACATAGGCCAGCTCCTGCACTTCCGAGCCGCCGGCGTCGTGGATGACGCGGCCGTCGGCGACCACGAACGGTCCCTTGAAGCCGGCGTCGGTGAGCTTTCTGACAGCGCCGGTCATGGCGGGCGCGATCTCCCACCAGTTATAGGCGCTGGAGCCCCACACCGCGCAGGCGCCGATCGGATCGAGCCCGAAGCGGATGTTGCACTTCGCGGGATCGATCGCCTTCGCGGTGATGTATTCGGCGAGATGGATCGCGGCCATGCGCGACTGCGGCCCGACATTGAGCTCGATACTGATGCCGGCGTCGATGAAGATGCCGTCAAGGACGGCGGCGATCGTCTCGGCGGTCGGCTCAAGGCCAAAGCCGCGGCTGCCGTTGGATGCGGCGAACACCAGCGTCAGGCCGGTGGCGCCGTTTTCCAGATCGTGCAGCGCCTGGACGTTGGCCTTTTTCGCGTCGGGATGATCGATCCGTTGCATGATCTGCCATGGCGCGCCTGCGGCGCGGCCGGCGATCGGTGCGGCGCCGTGGGCGCGCTCATAGATCGGCGCGATCTTCAGGCCGTCATAGGTCTTGCTGACCAGCTTCTCGAACGGCGCGCCCTTCAGCACGCCGTCGACCAGCTTGCGCCAGTCGTCATAGCTGGCCGGCGCGAAATCCGCGGCCAGCGTGAGGGCGTCAGTTGCAGTCGGCATCGCGGAATATCGCTCCCGGGGACATGTTCGTTGTTGCGCTGAAAATGCCACGTGGCGGCGGCAAATCCAAATGGAAGTTTTGCCGTAAAATCAGGGCATTGCGAGGGGTTTGCAAGAACGGAGTCGGCTGCCGCAAAACGGTCGCCGGTCTGCCGCATCGATTCCGCACCGAATCCGGGTCGTCCGATGGCCCGGTTTCGGGGGTCAGGCGAGGTCGGGCAGGCGCTCGATACCGGCGGTCGACATCCCCTCCAGCGCGGTGCGCGCGGTCTTGCCGGCGATGACACGGTCAGGTGCGATCTCCGCCAGCGGCACCAGCACGAAGGCACGCTCGAACATGCGCGGATGCGGCAGCATCAGCTCCGGCTTGTCGATGCTGAAATCGTCATAGGCCAGCAGGTCGAGGTCGAGCGTACGCGGGCCCCAGTGTCGCTCGCGGACGCGGTCGCGGCCGAATTTCTGTTCGATCCGGTGCAGCGTGAACAGCAGGGCATGCGGATCGAGCTCGGTTTCGATCTCGATGCAGGCATTGATGAAGCGCGCCTGCTGCTCGTCGCCCCATGGCGGCGTCGCGTAGTCGCCGGAGCGTGCCAGCAAGGCCGCCTGGGTCATGCCGCAGATGTTGGCGATGGCCTTGCGGAAGGTGGCGCGGACGTCGCCGACATTGCCGCCGAGCGCGATCAGCACGCTGGCCACGGCTACGACCTGACGCGGCTGATGACGACCCCGACATCGTCGAAGATCGCGGCGATCGGCGCGTGCGGCTTGTGCACGGTGACCTTGATGGCGGTGACCTTCGGAAACGCCGCCAGCACCGCATCGGCGACGGCACCGGCCGCGCGTTCGACCAGCTTGTAGTTGACATCCTTGAACGCTGCGATCGCGGTGGCCACCACATTGGCGTAGGAGACGGTATCGCTGAGGCGATCGCTGTGCGAGGCGACGGCGATGTCCGCGGTCAGTTCGATGTCGATGATGAAACGCTGCCCGACCACGCCTTCATAGTCGAGAATGCCGTGATGGGCATGGACAGAAACGCCCTTGATGAAGATGATGTCGCTCATCGGAAGTCCTCGATTGCTGCCATGACGCGCAGCGCCTGCACGGTTTCCGCCACGTCATGGGCGCGAATGATGCTGGCGCCGCGCTGTGCGGCCAGCAGGTGCGCGGCGATCGAACCGCCGAGCCGCTGCTGCGGCTCCGAAGGCGTGACGGTGCTGATGAATTTCTTGCGCGATGCGCCGACCAGCAGCGGCAGGCCAAAGCTCTGCAATTCGTCGAGACGCGCGAGCACGGTCATGCTCTGCTCCTGCGTCTTGCCGAAGCCGATGCCGGGGTCGAGCACGATATGCCCGTCGGGAATGCCAGCCTTTGCCGCGATCTCCAGCGAGCGCGCGAAAAACGCAGCGATATCCTTCATGATGTCGATGGCGGGGTCGACGGTGTCGCGGTTATGCATCACCACCACCGGCGCGCCGTGTTCGGCGACAACGCGCGCCATGTCGGGATCGCGCTGCAGGCCCCAGACGTCATTGGCCACGGTCGCGCCGGCGCCGAGCGCCCAGGCGGTGACGCTGGCCTTCATGCTGTCGACGGAGACCGGAACGCCGAGCGCGACGACGTCGCCGAGCACCGGCCGCAGTCGCTGCAACTCTTCGTCGGCCGTAACCGGTTGTGAGCCGTAGGGCCGCGTCGACTCCGCGCCGAGGTCGATGATCCCGGCGCCCTCGGCGATCATCCGTCGGGCCTGTGCCAGCGCCTGTTCGGGCGCTGCGAACTGGCCGCCGTCGGAGAACGAATCCGGCGTTACATTGAGCACGCCCATCACCACCGGGACCGCCTGCGACAGGAGTGCCTGCAACGCAGGGTGGTATTCTGGCAGGGCCGCGGGTCTGAAATGGGGCGCGATCATGCGGTGGCTTTGCGCGGTCCGGGCAGGGGAGTCAAGCCGACGGCTGGCCGGAACCAAGGCCTGCTCGCTGGTCTAATAGGTGATCTTCAGCGGCAGATTGCGCGCCTTCTCGATCAACTGCCCGACCGACTTTTCCGACGGCATCACCTGGACAAGCTTGCGCTTGTCATTGGCATCTTTCATGGCCTGCGCCAGGCGGGCGGGATTGCGGTGCGTGAGTTCGCGCACGGTATTGACGCCGGAGGCCCGCAGCAATTCGGCCTTGGCCTTGCCCATGCCGGGAATCCGCAGATAGTCCGCAAGGTTGGCCCATTCCAGCAACTGTCGCTCACTGAATCCTGTCTTGGCCGAAAGCTCCTTGCGGCCTTTCGCGGTGTGGGCGGCCTCCAGCAGACCTTCCATGGTGCGAATGCCGGCGGATTTCAGTTTGGACGCTGCGAAGGCCGTCAGGCCATCAATTTTGGAGATGGGATATGTCATGGTACTCAAAAATGCAGGTGCTTAGGCGAACTGGCTGAGGCCGGGTGTCCCGGCGATGATCTCGCCCATCTGATCCGCCCCGATTTTGTCGCGACCGAATTTGAAAAGTTCACGGGCGACGCTCTGGATTTCGCCCATGCCAAGGCCGAGGCCCATCAGCTTGCTGCCAAGCGCCATCAGGCCGCCCCCCATCAATCCGCCGAGACCCCCGGAGGTGCCAGAGGATTCGATCGCCGCTTCCGCGCCGGGAATTTTGTCGATCAGCGCCTGCACCTGATCGGAAGGCCCCTCGTTGCGAAGGAAACCCAGGATGATGCCGATGGTTTTTTCTGCCACGGCCTTATCTATGCCGACCTTGCTGGCCAGCTGTTCGATCAACTCGTCCATTACGCCCCGCCTCTGCCGGTTCTTTGCCGGCTCCGTCAATTTCAGAATTATCTTGAGCCGCTGTGATTCGAATTACAAGCAAGAGCATGTGGAAACGCCAGAGCCATCTTCAATCACGCGATGAGTGTTGCATCAATGCAAGAGCAAATATGAATGCCGCGTCAATTTTATTTTTATTGCGCGAGCGAGATGGCTTCATCGTCGGGTGCGACTGCCCCTCGGGCCGAACCCGGCATTTTTTGCTTTGCGGTTCATCGGTGGGCCGCTTTGAGCGTTTCAAACAGCCGGCAAGATGCCATAAGGTCTCCTGATTGCGACGACGCACCATTGGATCATGGTGTCGGCGATTATGGACTCCAGATTTCCGCGAAGAGGCGATGCGATGGCGACGATCGGAACAGGCAGCGGCGATACTGAAGAGAAAATCTTCATTGGCAAGGGCGAGGAGCCCGCCTGGCTGACGCTGGGTCTTGCCAATCGCCACGGTCTTGTCACCGGCGCAACAGGTACCGGAAAGACCGTATCGCTGCAGGTCATGGCCGAGGGATTTGCCCGCGCGGGAGTTCCGGTGTTCGCCGCCGACATCAAGGGCGATCTCTCGGGTATCGCCGAAGTGGGGGAGGGGAAGGATCCGATCCTCAGCCGCGCCAAGGCGATGGGGTTGACGTTCGCGCCCGACCAGTTCTCGACGGTGTTCTGGGACGTATTCGGCGAGCAGGGCCATCCGGTCCGCGCCACCGTCTCGGAAATGGGGCCGCTGCTGCTGTCGCGGATGATGGATCTGAACGAAGTCCAGGAAGGCGTGCTGAACATCGCCTTCCGCATCGCCGACGAGCAGGGCCTGTTGCTGATGGATATGAAGGACCTGCGCGCGATCCTGTCCCATGTCGCCGATCATGCCGCCGAGCTGACCACGCAATATGGCAATGTCTCCAAGCAGACCATCGGCACCATTCAGCGCCAGTTGCTGGTGCTGGAAAACCAGGGCGCCGCGAAATTCTTCGGCGAGCCGGCGCTGCAGCTGAAGGATTTCATGCGCACCGACCGCGACGGACGCGGCATGATCAACATCCTTGTGGCGGACAGGCTGATGCAGAGCCCGCAACTCTACGCCACCTTCCTGCTGTGGATGCTGTCGGAGCTGTTCGAGGAACTGCCCGAGGCCGGCGATCCGCCGAAGCCGAAGCTGGTGTTCTTCTTCGACGAGGCGCACCTGCTGTTCAACGATGCGCCCAAGGCGCTGATGGACAAGATCGAACAGGTGGTGCGGCTGATCCGTTCCAAGGGCGTCGGCGTGTACTTCGTCACGCAAAATCCGATCGACGTCCCCGACAAGGTGCTGGCGCAGCTCGGCAACCGGGTCCAGCACGCGCTGCGCGCTTTCACGCCGCGCGACCAGAAGGCGGTGCAGGCCGCGGCGCAGACCTTCCGGCCCAATCCCAAGCTGGATACCGCAGCCGTCATTACCCAGCTCGGCAAGGGCGAGGCGCTGGTCTCGTTCCTCGAGGGCAACGGCACGCCGGCCATGGTCGAGCGGGTGATGGTGCGGCCGCCCTCGGCGCGGATCGGGCCGATCACCCCGGACGAGCGCAAGGCGATCATGGCGGCGAGCCCCGTGAAGGGGAAGTACGACACCACCATCGATTCCGAATCCGCCTATGAAATCTTGCAGAAACGCATCGCGGGCGCGGCGGCGCCTGCGGCCGGCGGCGGTTTGCTCGGTCAGATCGGCGCCATTGTTGGCAGCATTTTCGGTACCGGTGTTTCACGTGGAAAACTGTCAACCGGTCAGCTGATCGCACGCAATGTCGCGCGTTCCGTCAGCAACCAGGTGGTCGGCGGCATTGCCGCCAGCGTCGGCAAATCGGTCGGTGGCTCGCTCGGCGGTTCGATCGGTCGTGAGATCGTTCGCGGCACCCTCGGAGGGATCTTGAAGCGCTAGGGGGCCTCGCTTGGTATCCTGCCCCGACGCGACGTAGCGCAGGCGATGCGAAGCATTGCGTGTTGCATCGCGTCCGGGGCACGAAACTCGCTGGCTGTGCGTACAGGGGCGCTGCCGGTCCCGGATGTCGCAAGGGCTCATCCGGACTAACGCTCTCATTGGAAGCAATTGATGGATCGACTATCAAATTCGACGGCGCCGATCACCGACGTCGCCTATGGCTGGTTTCTGGCGCTAGCGGCGCGGCTGCGCAGCCTCGACGTTCCCGGCTGGGTCTGGGTGGTGCTGCTGTGGGCGGTGTTTGCCTTTCCGGCGGTGGCGCTGCGTGGTGCGCACTACGAGGAAGGCACGGTGATCGGGCTGGCGCGGGGCGCGTTCGAGGACGGCAACTGGCTGGCGCCGCATCTGTATGGCAACCGCTTCGTCGAACGACCGGTACTGCTGTCGTGGATCGCGGCAGCGCTGGGCTGGCTGTTCGGCGGCGTGACGCTGTGGAGCGCCCGCGTCCCGCATCTGCTGTTCCTGCTTGCGGGCGGGCTGATGGTGTTCAACCTGGTGCGGCCGCTGACCCGCACGCCGCCGGCGGTGTTCGGCGCGCTGTGCTGGTTCGCCTGCTCGATGGTCGGCCAGAAATTCGTCACCGCGGAGCCCGACGTCACGCTCTCGGTGTTGCTGTTCGCCGCGTTCCTTGTCTGGTGGAGAGGATCCGAGCGGGGAGCGGTCTCGTTTCCGCGCTGGCTGCTGGTCGGTCTGCTGCTCGCGGCCGCCGGGCTCACCAAGGGGCCGCAGCCGATCGCCTATTTCACGCTCGGCGTCGGCTTCTATCTGCTGGTCCGGCGGCGCTGGCGTGACATGCCCGGCTTTATCGTCGCCAATGCGGTGGCCGCGATTCTCGTCGGCGCCTGGTATGTGGCGGTGATGCAGCCCGGCGATCTCGAGGGCTGGCGGAATCATTCGCGGCTCGCCGAGGGCATGACGCTGGCGCGATGGTTGCGCGATCATCTCGACTTCGTCGTCAGCATCTTTGTCGAATGGCTGCCGGGCTCGCTGCTGCTCGGGCCGGCAATCATCGCGCTGGTGCGCAAGGAAGATTTTCGCGACAACGACCTGGTTCTTGCCGTCGTGCTGTATGCCGGCATCGGCACGCTGGCGCTGCTGGTGTGGCCCGGCGGGGTTGCGACACGCTATGCAATGCCGGCCAATCTGGCGCTCGCGGTGCTCGGCGGCATCCTTTACGACAGGTGGTGGAGCAGCCATCCGCGGCTGATCGGTGCCGGCAATACGGTGGTGATCGCCATCTCCAGCTATCTGATCCTGCTCGGCTGGATCGCCATGCCGCTGGCGCCCGATGCATTCCGGCAAACCACGATCGCGGCGCAAGCCATCGAGGCCGTGCGGACGCTGCGGCCGGGGACGCTTTACGTGAGCGGCACCGTGGCCAACGTCAATATCCTGGCCCATGTGGCGGCGCCGGTGCGGGTCGTCTCGCTGGCACAGATCGGCCAGCTGACGGCGCCCGCGCTCGCGCTGCTGACGCCGGCGGACGTGGCGGCGCTGTCGGCCGGGAGACCTGATTTCCGCTTCGTCGCCCATGCCGCCATCAGGGACAAGAGTGGCGCCGATATCGTGGAAATTGTGCCGCATTAAGGGCGTGAAGCCGGGATCAAGGTCGCAGCGGCGGGCAGCGCGGCGGTAAGTTTGCAGCGGATTTCCATTGCTGCTACCAAGCGCGCGACCTGCCATTGCCAAAACCGTGAGAACCGCTTGTGCTGAGATGGCCATCTTTGCGGCGTCCGCTGGATGTCCTGTTTTTGTTCACCTGCCTGCTGCTGACCGCAGACGTGTTGGTTCCGGAGATATTCGGGGCCGGCAAGACCAAGGACTATTCGCTGTGGTTCTGGGCCGGACAGCAGGTGCTGCAGGGCGGCGACCTCTATGCCCGGATGACGCGCGGCACGCTGGATTTCATCTATCCGCCGCCGCCCGCGATCATGCTGGCGATCCCCAGCTGGTTCGGAAAAATTCCGCTCTATTTGGTGCTGTCGATCCTGAACTCGGTGGCCTGGGCTTTGACCAGCCAGCTCTCCAACGCGATGACCGGCTCCGAAAAAATCCCAGGGCCATGGCTGATGGCGCTGCCGGGCTTCGCTACCGTCACCTTCGTGTTCGATCAATACGATCTCGGCCAGCCCAACCTCGTGCTGCTGGCGCTGATGCTGCTTGGCTTCTGGCTGATGCGGAAGGGGCGGCCGCTGTGGGGCGGGGGCATGTTCGCGCTGGCCACCGCGATCAAGGTGTTTCCGGTTGCGGTGCTGCCCTATCTGCTGTGGCGGCGCCGATGGGCGGCGTCGGCCAGCATGATCGTTTGCACGCTGCTGCTGTTGTACGTGATGCCGGCACCGGTGCGCGGTTTCGAGCGCAACGCTGCCGAACTCAAGACCTGGTTCTCGGCGATGGTCGGCTCCAGTTCGGAGAAGGGATTCGGCCAGCGCGACGAGCAGAACTGGTCGTGGGTCAACCAGTCGCTGATCGCGGTGACGCACCGTCTGGTGCGGCCGATCAACTATTACATGGACGAACCCCAGAAGCAGCCCGCTTACATGAACGTGGTGTCGGTCGACTACAAGACCGCGAACTGGATCGTGCTGGCGGTGGCCGGACTGATCGGGCTCGGCTTCATTATGGTCATCCCCGCGCGCGATAGAATGACGCCGCGGTCGACGGCGGAGGAACTCGGCATCCTGTTCTGCCTGATGACGGTGGCCTCGCCATTGTCGCGGCAGTATTACTTCATCTGGCTGTTTCTGCCGCTGACGGTACTGATGCATCGCGCCGCGTTCGACGATCGGCCGGCGGTCCGCACGGGAACGTGGACGCTGCTCGCCCTGGCGGGGGCTCTGATGGCGCTGTCGCTGCCGCTGTTCCCAACCATGCTGCAGGCGTGGGGTAACAACCTCGCCGCCACCGCGCTCATTGTTGCCGGATTGATCTGGCATATGCATCATGCACCGGCGCCGACGCTCGCCGCCGCGCCAGAAGGTTCACGCCCCTCGTAAGGAAGATCTGATGTCCAGCACGTCGCAACTGCAGCCTGTCCTCGATCGCGTCGATGCCGATTTCGACCAGAGTCTGGAGCGGCTGTTCGCGCTGCTGCGGATCAAGTCGATCTCCGCCGATCCGGCCTTCAACGACGACTGCAAGAAGGCCGCAGAACATCTCGCCGCCGACATCGCCTCGCTTGGCTTCAACGCCGAGGTGCGACCGACCGCCGGACATCCGGCGATCGTCGCCACAGCCAAGGGGAACACCGGCAAGCGGCCACATGTGCTGTTCTACGGCCATTACGACGTGCAGCCGGTAGATCCTCTGGATCTCTGGAACAGGCCGCCGTTCGAGCCGGTGGTGACCAAGCATGCCGACGGCCGCGACATCATCGTCGCGCGCGGGGCGCAGGACGACAAGGGGCAGCTCTCCACCTTCGTGGAAGCCTGCCGCGCCTGGATGAACGTGACCGGGTCGCTGCCGATCGATCTCACCATCTGCATCGAGGGCGAGGAGGAAGTCGGGTCGAAGAATTTCGTGCCGTTTCTCGAAGCCAACAAGAAAGATCTTGCTGCCGATTTCGCCGTGGTCTGCGACACCGGTATGTGGGACTCCGATACGCCGGCGATCACCACCGCGCTGCGCGGCCTCGTCTATGAGGAGGTGAAGATCACCGCCGCCAACCGAGACCTGCATTCCGGCATCTATGGCGGCGGCGCGCAGAATCCAATCCGGGTGCTGACCAAGATTCTCGGCGGGCTGCACGACGACAACGGCCGCATCACCATCCCCGGCTACTACGACGGCGTGAAGGACCTGCCGCCGGAGATCCTGGCGCAGTGGAAGAAGCTGGGCCTGACGGCCGAGACATTCCTCAAGCCGATCGGCCTGTCGATCCCGGCCGGTGAAAAGGATCGTGAACTGATCGAGCAGATCTCGTCGCGGCCGACCTGCGACATCAACGGCATTGTCGGCGGCTACACCGGGGAGGGCTCGAAGACGGTGATCGCCTCGCATGCCTCGGCCAAGGTCTCGTTCCGCATTGTCGAGGGCCAGGATCCCATCAAGGTCCGCGATGCCTTCCGCGCCTATGTCCTGGCGCGTCTGCCGGGCGACTGCACCGCGGAATTTCTCGATCACTCCAACGCGCCGGCGATCGCGCTCGACTGGAACATGAAGCCGCTCGCCGCGGCGAAGGCTGCGCTGACCGACGAGTGGGGCAAGGACGCGCTGCTGATCGCGTCGGGCGCCTCGATCCCGATCGTCGCCGACTTCAAGCGCACGCTGGGCCTCGACACCGTGCTGGTCGGTTTCGGGCTCGACGACGACAACATTCATTCGCCGAACGAGAAGTACGATCTGAAGAGCTTCCACAAGGGCATCAGGTCGTGGGCGCGCATTCTGGCGGCGTTTGCGGACGCGCCGAGGTAACGGCGTTCTCTTCAAGAGAGGGGAGCGAGTAGAAAATTGTTGCTGTCGTCGCTCGGCTTGACCGGGCGATCCAGTATACTCAGGCCGACGTTTTCTGGGTCACCCGGTCAGGCCGGGTACAACAGCTGAGAAGGTTGCGCCTCCAAGCGCTGGGCGGATCTGCTTGATTCAGATCAAAGGCACCTCCGCACCTTCCTGACAAGAGATAAGCAAGAGGGAGCCCAGATGTCCGCAACCGAAATCGCAAAACTGAATTTTTCCGCGGCGATGAGCCAAGCTCACGCGGAGGGGGTGGATCCCGACAGCGTCTGCCGCGCATTGCTCGGTCTCGTCGTCGGCAAGTATCTTGAAACCCGGCCTGTGAGCGACGTGCAGTCGGAGCTTCGCTTTGTCGCCGACAACTGCGATCCCGAGACGGATTTCATGTTCATGCGTCCATAATTTTCAGGCTGCGGCGTTCTCATTGCCAAAATAAAAACGCCGTCCGGAATTGGACGGCGTTTTGATTCAGTGCAGAGGTCTTGTGACCTCACTATAGCGGAAAACTCAGTTCTTGTAAGAGGGGTCGAGCCGATCAAGTTTCCGCAACAGCGGCGGCCAGACCAGCCGGGTCGAGCGTAGCTCGGCTCTGTCGGGGTTCGACACTACCTTGGTGTTCTTGTCGATGACCGCCTGGTCGACCGGATAGGCCACCGGACCCAGCATCCGGGTACGCACCTGCATGGTGCAGGCGCGTTCCAGATGGAACATGCGCTCGAAGGCCGACGCTACCGAACGGCCGACGGTCAGCGTGCCGTGGTTGCGCAGCAGCATGAAATTGTGGTTGCCGAGGTCCTTCTGCAGGCGTGGGCGCTCGTCGTGATCCAGCGCGATACCTTCATAGTCGTGATAGGCCAGATCGTGGGTGACCAGCTGTGCGGTCTGGTTCAGCGGCTGCAGGCCTTCCAGGCAACTCGCGACTGCGGTGCCGTCCGGCGTGTGCAGGTGCATCACGCAGCCGGCATCCTCGCGGACCTCATGAATAGCAGAGTGGATGGTGAAGCCGGCCGGGTTGATGCTGTAGTCGCTCTCGGAAAGCTGGTTGCCGTGCAGGTCGATCTTCACCAGGCTGGAGGCGGTGATCTCGTCGAACATCAGGCCGTATGGATTGATCAGGAAGTGATGCTCGGGGCCGGGGACGCGGGCCGAGATGTGGGTGTCGACCAGGTCGTCCCAGCCATAATAGGCCACCAGTCGATAGGCGGCGGCGAGGTTGACGCGCTGGGCCCATTCGGCCTCGGTCATGTCCGACGGCACTTCCTTGAGACGCGCTTCTGCTGGCGACATGCTGATTTCTCCCGATGATTGCTTGCGATCGTTGACCGAAGCCTAGTCTGGCTCCTGCGGGGCAGCAAGCCGGCCGCTTCGCGGGCCAGTCATGCTTTTCGGCGGCGTTTCCCCGCGGGCCCGCCCATTTCGCCGAGCACCCGGCCGATGGTCGCGGCGGCAGCGTCGATCTCCAGCTCGTTCCAGGCTGCAAAGCCGAGGAACAGTCCCTGGCCGCCGATCGCGCCCGTAAAATGCGGCGACAGCGGCCGTGCCGTGACGCCGGCCGCGGCCAGTTGGATGGCGATGGCGCGATCGTCGCGGCCGGGAGCGAGATGGGCCAGCAGCTGCACGCCGCCGGCCGGTCGCTCAAGGGTGAGGTGTCCACCGGCCATCGCCGAGAGGGCCTGCATCAGCCGGTCGCGCCGGACTCGGTAGATGCGGGTCATCTTGCGGATGTGTGCGGAGAAGTGACCGTCGTCGATGAATTCGGCCAGTGCATCCTGCACCGGCGCCGGCATGATCTGGCCGCTGTGCCGCTGTGCCGTCTCGAACACCTCGACCAGATCGGGCGGCACGATGACGTAGCCGCAGCGGATGTCGGCGAACGTCGATTTGGAAAAGGTGCCGACATAGAATACGCGGCTGGCGTCATCGAGGCCCTGTAGCGCCGCCACAGGCCGGCCGTCATAATGGATTTCGCTGTCGTAGTCGTCCTCGATGATGGCGGCGCCAGCCTCGTCGGCAAAGCGCAGCAGCTCGCGCCGCCGATTGATGGGCATCAGTCGCCCGGTCGGATGCTGATGCGAGGGGGTGACGAAGATCAACCGCGGCCGGTCGCGCCGGCCTTTCCAGGCCAGGCCGTTGCGATCCAGCGCTACGCCGCGCACGTCGGCGCCGGCCGCCTGCATTGCGGCGCGCGCGCCGCCATAGCCGGGGCTCTCGACCCAGGCGATGTCGCCGGCATTGAGCAGCATCCGCGCGGTCAGTTCGACGGCGGACTGGGCCGACGGCAGAATGATGATCTGGCGCGCCTTGGCGCGCACGCCGCGATGCTCCACCAGATGGCCGAGCAGGGCTGATCGCAACGACGCGCGATTGAGGGCGGCTATGCCGTGGGGGGCACGGCGCGCCGCCCGGCGCAGGCAGCGCGCCCAAATGTCGTGGGGGAACGCCCGCGCATCGGCATGGGCCGGCGCCAGGGGCCGCGGCGGCCCTTCCTGGAACGGCCATTCGGACGTTCGCAGGCGCTCTGCCCAGCGCGAGACGTGCGGCGGCTTTGCCCGCAGGCGCGCGATGACACTGCCTCCGACGAGTTTTGTGGCGGTGCTCGCGGCCACCGTCGGGCGGCGGCCCTGCGCGACGTCGAGATAGCCCTCCATGGCCAACTGATCAATGACGACCGAGACGGTGTTGCGGGACACACCGAGCTGCCGCGCCAGTTCGCGGCTCGACGGCAGGCGATGACCCGGCGACCAGGTGCCGCTGAGCATCGTCGCGCGCAACTGGTCGTAGATCTGCCGCGTCAGCGTCGCTCCGTTGCCGGACCGCGCGATATCGACGAGCCCCGCGAGAATTTCGCCCATTGAACTGGCCTGGTCATTTTTCTCGAAATGGATCTTTTCTGAGAGCCAGTAAACCCTAGGGTCGGCGGCCTGTCGAGTGCCCTGCCGAACCGTGCGCGGGCCTATGAAGTAAACGCGGATGACCGACCATCTTCTCACGCGCCGCACCGCGCTGCTGCTGTTCGCCGTCGTCGTTGTGGCGTGGGGGCTGAACTGGGTGATGACCAAAACCCTGGTGCAGAGCGTATCGCCGCTATGGGCCACCGCACTGCGATCGGCGATCGCCACAGTGACGTTGCTCGCGGTGTTGCTGGCGCGCGGCCAGCTGATTATTCCGCGTCGTGGCGATTTGCCGGTGATCTTCACCGTTGCAGTTCTTCACATGGGCGCGTTCTCGGTGCTGGTGTGTTTCGCCTTGCAGATCGTCCCGGTGGGCCGCTCCATCGTGCTCGGCTACACCACGCCGCTATGGGTGGCGCCGGCGGCCTGGCTGTTCTTGCGCGAGACGGTGACGGCACAGCGGCTGGCAGGCATCGCGCTGGGCCTGGCTGGCATCGCCGTCATGTTCAATCCGCTAGCGTTTGACTGGAGCGATCGCGGCGCGCTGGTCGGCAACGGACTGCTGCTGCTGGCGGCTTTGTGCTGGGCCGCCAACATCGTCTATGTCCGCAGCCACACCTGGATCTCATCGCCGTTCCAGTTGGTGTTCTGGCAGGCGCTGCTGGCGACTTTGCTCCTGACCATGCTGGCGTTGCTGTATGACGGCGTGCCGCGGGGCATTATCTGGAGCGGTGAACTGGGCGGCGCGTTCCTGTTCGCCGGCGTGATCGGCACCGCGCTGGCGCACTGGGCGATGGTGCTGATCAATCGCAGCCTGCCTGCCACCGTAACTTCGCTCGGCCTGCTCGCCACGCCGGTGATGGGCGTCGCGGCCTCGGCGGTTCTGCTCGGCGAACCCGTCAGCCTGTCGCTGCTGGCGGCTATGGCCATGATCCTGGGCGGCATTGCGCTTGGCACGATATCGTTCGGCAAACGCGATGACGCATTGCGCGACGCGGTTGCAGATCCGGCGCGCGGCTAGATTGCCCGCGATAGCTGGCGGCGCACTTCGTCCGCAAGGGGATGCAGCCTGTCAGGGGCGGCGGGCCCGACCAAGCTGTAGCCGAGCCCATTGTCGGCCCAGGCATAGCCGTTGATGCCGGCCTGCGCATGCGCCGTCATCGGCGCGTCGCGGTCGGTCGCTGCCATCGGCCGCGTCAGCATCAGCAGCCGCGTGCCGCGATCATCGTCATACATGAACATCGCTGCGGGACCGTGTCCGGTGGTGACGATGCGGCCGCCCATGAAGCGATAACCGGAGGCGGCGAGATCGGGAATTGTCACTGGACGACCGAGCCGCTCTGTGGCCCAGCTCACGAGCTCGGCGCGGTCGGTGGCGCGCAGCTCGACCGGACGGCTAGGATCGGGCGCATAGACGGCGTAGTTGTCCGCGGCTTCCTGCGCGACGGCCGCGACGCCTTCGCGGGTGGATTGGCCGACGCCATGCAGCGACCAGCCGCCGACACCGCCGAGGCACAGCAGCACCGCGGCCGCCGCGGCAAAGGCGCCCCACGAGGTCTGTCGCGGGCGGCGCTGCCGGGCGATCATGCGGGCAAGATCCAGTTCCGGCGGCAGCGGCTCGTCGGCGATCGGCGCCAGCGCCGCGCGCAGGTCGGTGCGCTGTTGCGCATAGCCGTTGATGCGGGTGGCGACGTCCGGATGGGCAACGAGATAGGCCGACACCTCGGCCTCGCGCGCAGGATCGAGCACGCGGTCGATGTAACCGTGCAGATCTTCCTCGGTGATGGGACGCGCGCTCATTTCACTCTCCGCAAATGCGCGCCGGGCGCGTTGCTTCTGCCTTCGTCCATTTCCTTCAGCAGCCGCTCGCGCGCGCGCGACAGCCGCGACATCACGGTGCCCAACGGAATGGCGAGCACGGCCGCGGTTTCGGCATAACTGAAGCCCTCCACGGTGGCCAGCAGCAGCACGGTCTTCTGCTCCTCTGGCAGGCGATCCAGCGCGCCCAGCAATTCGCGGTAACGCATGCCGTCTTCCTGGGCCGGTGCCTGCGCAAAGGTGTCGTCCTGGGCATCCTCGATGGCGATGTGGTGCGGGCGGGTCGACGAGGAGCGCAGCCGCGTCATGGCCAGATTGTGCAGGATGGTAAAAATCCACGCGCGCGCATTGCCATCCTTGCGCTGGCTCCAGTTGCCGACCGCACGCTCCAGGCAATCCTGCACCAGATCGTCGGCGGCCGAGCGATCCCGCAGCAGCGTGCGTGCATAGCGACGCAACGTGGGAATCAGCGGCTCGATCTGGTGCAGCATGTCTTTCATAAGTCCGACCTTGCGCTGAACGCCGCCCCGCGAGGGCGGCATTCAGCCTAAGCGATCAATGCGCCTGAAGCTGGACCACGGCGCCGGGCTGGGCTGCGGTGCCCTCGGCGATCACCAGATAGCGCCGTTCGGTCTTGCGGTCGGTCACCACCAACTGTCGGATCGGGCCGACGGCATTGACGATGGCGGAGCCCGCCGGGTTGGTCATGAAGGCCGCGAGCGGCTGCAACGGACCGCGGCCGTCTGCGTGTTCGGAGAGGCCGACGAAATACGGCTTCTTCGGCTCGAGCCCGGTGGCGGAGGCCTGGAATACCTGGATCAGGCCCTGGTCGAACAGCGAGATGCTGGTGGGCGGCGTATCGCCGGCCTTGCCGCCCCTGACCGGCGTCAAGGCCAGATGGGCGGTTTGTCCGGCGACGCCGAGGGGCATCAGGTTGTCGGTGCCGGCACCGTCCGGTACGGCGTTGGGCACGTAGGCGATCGCCTGCGGCGCCTGGCCGATCGGGATGTTGGCGATCACCTTGTTGGTCATGGTATCGATCGCGGCCAGCGCGTCGGCATTTTCGAGGCCGACATAGATGCGGCTGCCGTCGCCTGAGGGCCAGACGCCGTGCGGCAGGTTACCGACCGGAATGGTGGCGACCTGTTCGAACGTATCGGTGCTGATCACCTTGACCTCGTTGAGGCCGCCAATGGTCAGATAGGCGAAGGCGCCGTTGGCGTTGTGCGCGAAGTTGACATGGTTGGTGATCGGCCCGGTATCAAAGCTCTTGATGATATTGAACGGCGGCTGCGCGTTGAAGACTTCGGTGCGGCCGATGTCCTTCAGCGTGAACCAGACCTGCTTGCCATCCGGCGTCGCGGCGATGTTCGGGCAGAACGGGCTGTCCTGCTTCACCCGGGCGACAATGGCGTGGTCGGCCACGGTGATGACGTCGACTTCCGGATTGAACGACGAGCAGACGTAACCGTATTTGCCGTCGGGCGAGAAGATCTGCATGCCCGGGCCATTCGGTGTCTTGATGCGGGTCTTCTCCTGATACGTCCGGGCATCAAGCACGGACACATAATCCTCGCCGCGCACGGTGACCCAGACCTCGCTGCCGTCCGGCGTGAAGAACGCTTCGTGCGGCGAGCGGCCGACATAGGTGGTGTGCTTCACCGCGTTGGTGGCGGTGTCGATGAAGGTGACGGAGTTGGAGCCGATCGAAACCACCGCGAGCGTCTTGTGGTCCGGCGAGAAGCCCATGCCGTGCACCAGCACCTGGCCCTTGTACAGCGGACTGAAATTGCCGGGGGCGGGATCACCGAGCCGGATGACGCCGAGCAGTCTGTTGTCGACCGGATCGGTCACCGAGACGGTGTTGGAGAACTGCTCGGCCGCGTAGATGCGGTCACGATGGCTAATCGCGACGTCGGCGTCGGATGCGGCGCCCGGCGCCTGGCCGGCAAAGGCGGTCGACACGAGTATGGTGGAGGCGAGCAGCGTCGCCGCAAACAGATTGCGTTTCATGGCAGATCTCACTTCATCTTCATCGAGGAGGACATGGACATCGCGCCATGCGACATCGCGGAATGGTCGTGCGCCGCCGCTGCTGCAGGCTGGCTCAGCGAGACCTGCGTCTGGGCGGGTGCCGATGGCGGCAGCGTCTGGCCCAGCGCCAGCCGCATGGCGATGATCTCCTGCTGCTGCTCGACGATGATCTCCTGGGCAATGCGGCGTAGTTGCTCGTTCTTGCCATAACGCAGTTGCGCCAGCGCCATGTCGATGGCGCCCTGGTGATGCGGGATCATCATCGCGGCGAAGTCGACATCGACGTCGCCGGTCGGCTTGACGGCCATGTCGGCCATCATCTTGTCCATCGCGGCATTGTTCTCGGCGAGGAAAGGCGCTTCATCGGGGCGCGCGGATTGCGCTTGCGCGGCGGGCGGGGCGGCAAGGCCGAGCAGTGACGCGACAATCAGCGCCGGTATCATCTTGGAATGCAGTAACGGCATATGAGGATCCCTTCGGCGGTGTGCCTTCAGGGAGGTGGACTCAGCGGCGATCGATTTATTCCGTGACGACATCGTGCATTTGCGCAAATGCACGCTTGCGCAGCCCACACATTTCCGTGAAGGCGGTGGTGCACGTCTCGTCGCAAGGCCGGTTGGGCCGGCGCCGGCTACGGGGCCGGGATCGCCAGCAGGCTGGAAATGCTGCTGCCACGGATGTCGTAGACGCGGGCGAAGACGACGTCGTCGCGCTTGATCTCGGCGATCACCGGGGCGGTGAGGCCCTTGCAGTAGAACTCGCCGAGCGTCATGGCGAAGTCGGCGGCGTGGCTGTCCCAGCCGATGGTGAAGTCAGGGCCGAGCGCCACCTGGGCCGGGCGTTGCGGGCCGCACACCGCGACCTTCCACTTGCGCCCTGCCGGCGGGCTTTCCTGGCGTTCGATGATTTCCTCGCGCAGCGCGTCGGAGGCCTGCTTCAGCGCCAGGCCCCAGTAGTCGAGCATGAACAGCGAGTCGGCGCTGCGCACGGTGCCGGCGATGTAGTTGAAATGGGTGTACTGGTAGGGATGCAGCCGGATCATCTCGGCGGCC
The DNA here is from genome assembly GCA_036561845.1 of Tardiphaga sp. Classification (GTDB taxonomy): domain Bacteria; phylum Pseudomonadota; class Alphaproteobacteria; order Rhizobiales; family Xanthobacteraceae; genus Tardiphaga. Next base: position 30,364 of record DATCUS010000171.1, read on the forward strand.
GGCAGCGCCAGGCCGAACGAGAAGACGGCGACGGCGGCCGCCTGCGCGCCGCGGTGATTGACGCGCAGCCAGTCCATGCCCCAGGCAAAGGCGGCGCCGGCCAGCACGGTCATCGGCGGAATCACGAAGATGAAATGCCGGATGCCGTTGTAAAGCGCCGGACGCTTCACCATGGCAATCAGCAGCGGCAGCATCGCGGCCATGGTGAGCATCAACAAAATGGTCTTGCGCCGCGCCGGCACGTTGTCGCGCGATAGCGACAAGATCGTCATCACCACGCCGCCGAGCGTCAGGAACAGCAGCACTTCGGGTAGTTGCAGCGCGAACAGAGTGGGCAGATATGACCACGGCATGTCCGGCACCGAGACCAGCGCACCGTCGAACATTTCCTTCCAGGGCTTCTCGAAGAAGGCGGAGAAGTAGCTCAGGGCATGAAACGGATTGGCCGGCTCGAGAATCGACCACGGCCAGATCAGACCCATGACCAGATAGCCGAAGGCGAGGCCGGGCAGGAGCACGTAGACCATGTGAAGGAAGCGATGCGCCGCCTTGCGCAGGCCGTGGCTGCGTAGTTCCTCCAGCAGCAAGGGGGCGAAGCCGATCAACGCGTAGATCAGCGCCAGCCCACCGAGAATGCGCGAGCCGATCGACACGCCGGCGCCGAGACCGATGATCAGGATGGTGCGCGGGGAGGGCGAGGGATATTCCTCCGCCAGACGAACCAGTCCGAGCATCAGGATCACCATCGCGACGGCGAACGGCGCATCCTTGGGATTCATGAACATGTGGCCGTAGAACGTCGGGCACAACGCAAGCAACAGAAGCGTCGCCAGCCCGCCGGCCGCCCCGCCGACCCGGCGGCCGAGGCGCCAGGTGACGGCGAGGCCGACGACGCCAACGATGGCGCCGAGCAGGCGCCTGGTTTCGAACAGCTCCAGCGGAATGATTTTGTGCAGCAGTGCCGCGGCCATGTCGAAACCGCCACCGTACATGTAGAGGTTGGCGAACGACAGCGCGCCGGTATCCTTGAACCCTGACCCGTACATCTTCAACAACAGGTCGGCATATTCAGCGTGGGTATAATCGTCCCACCCGAGGCCGTAGTCGCGGAAGGTGAAGCTCGCGATGATGCCGACCACGGCCAGCGTCAGCATGGCAAGGTCGTCGCAAGTCCGTTCCACCGAGCGCCGCAGCGGCGTGTCGATGGCCGAAGTCGTAATCGATGACATGGCTATTGGTAACCCGGCGTCCCCAGTGGCTCAGCTTCAGCGCTCTTTGAGCCTCGTTTCCCCGGCATCCATATAGCGCACTTCTCATTTTAAGTAATTGAGAATTGTGGCTAAAAATTCTTAGTGCGTTGCACCAAAACGGACAAGGTCAAATCGTTGCTCGCATTGCGTGCGGTTGGCGACATCAATCCGCACGACGTTTCAGGAATAGCGCATGATATTTGAACGATTGCTGAATGGCCGTAATAATTAATCCGAGGCACGCGTACAAGTTGTGAATGCAAATTGCCGTTTGCTGCAGCAAGCCATATATGACGGTATAGTGGCGTCGGCGACAGACTCGTTCAGCCTGCCGCCGGGGGGATTGGACGATGACTGTGCTCTTCTTTGCCGGGATGGGGGTCATACTCGCCGGACTGCTTGCGATCGGTTTCGGAATTCCGGTCAAGGAGTTTGGCTTTGGCAATACGCTGATCCTGACAGGAACCGTCGGGGCCTGCACCGGCCTGATCATGCTCAGCCTGGCGGCGGTGGTCCGCGAATTGAGGGGCTTGGCGCACGGTCTTGTGCCGGCGGACCGGGCCGCAGCGCCGCGGTCAATGCGGGAGTCGCCGATTCCCGGAGAAACTGGCGGGGCGGAAGCGGGCGCCGAGGAACGGAGTTCCGATGAGGGCGCGCTGTTCAGTCGTGACCAATCCGCCGTCGAGCGCGCTGCCAGGGGGGACGTGGCTGTGCCCCCATGGCAACAGGAAGTGCACGAGCGGGCACGGGGCAGCAATGCCCCTGTTGACACCGTCGCCGAGCCGGTGGCCGAACCCAAGCAGCGCCGCAACCTGCTGTTTTCGTCGTCGCGCCGCGAACGCGAGCGGGCTGCTGCGGAACAGGCGTCAGAGACGGGCGATCGTGATCTGACGACGCTCGCGCCGGGGACAACCGCTGCTGACCCCTCACGGACGACGTTCGAGGATGCCTGGCCGCAAATCGACCGCACAAGGTCCGATTCGCAACGCCGGAGCCCGCGGACTCCGTCCACCTTCAGGGAAGCCGAGGCCGTGCCGCCACCCGAGCGTCCCGCGCCACCGCGCCACGACGTTGCAGCTGAAGTGACGGTGCTGAAATCCGGCGTCGTCGATGGCATGGCCTATTCGCTGTATTCAGACGGTTCGATCGAGGCGCAAATGCCTGAGGGCATGATGCGGTTCGCATCCATCGACGAACTGCGTGAGCATCTCGATCACCGCCCCTGATGCGGCGGTTCGATCGTGATCGTGGCGACAGCTCCCGGCGGAAAATCGGTGCGATCGAAACGTTGATATCCCATGCTGACGGCATTCCCCCCATGTTCGCCAGGTAGAGCGGGGTGGTATATCAAGCGGACCGTGGGGGTGCGCAACGTTCCGTTCCCTGCCCGGATCCGCGAAAGAGTTCATGCCATGACCGACCCTGCCGGCAAAACCTACATTGATCTCACGGCAACGATCGTGTCGGCCTACGTCAGCAACAATCCGATGCCGGCCTCTGAAATTCCGGCATTGATCGGTCAGATCCATGCGGCGCTGTTGCGCGTCTCCAGCGGACGCCCGGAAGTGCCGCTCGAGCCGGCAAAGCCCGCGGTGTCGCTGAAGAAATCGATGACCGCCGATTATCTGGTGTGTCTTGAGGACGGCAAGCGCTTCAAGTCGTTGAAGCGTCATCTGCGTACCCAGTACAACATGACCCCGGAACAATATCGCGAGAAATGGAGCCTGCCGGCGGATTATCCGATGGTCGCTCCCAACTATGCGGTGGCGCGGTCGCAACTTGCCAAGAAGATGGGTCTTGGCCAGCAGCGGCGCCGACGGAAGTAACCGCTTGCTCGCCTCCACGGCGCCGGATCCGAAAGGGTCGCGCGCATCATAGGAAAATAAACAAAAATAAGGATAGACATCCTTATCGACTCGTGGGAATAATTTCTTCCACAGGAGGTCGGCAATGACATTGAAAGTCTCCACCCACATCGAAATAGCAGGCAGTGCCTTCGCGGGAGGGCGCCGATGACCGCGCCCGACCGCCACCGCGCCAAAGCCGCCCCGCGGCCCGCGAAAAGCGAGACCTCCGACCCCGTCGACAGGTTCCGCGCCCAGCATCTCAGCCTGGCGATGCGCCAGATCGCGACCGAGACCGGTTTCGACAGCGTCCTCGTCAACGATAGCGAAAGCCCGCTGGCATGGCTGGCGCGTCGCAAGGGGCGCGACGGCTGCGCGATGATCAGCCCGCATCAGTTCCTGGCCGGTGAACGCCTGCGTGCGGATTTCACCCTTGGCAACATGGCGCCGCGCGTCACCGCGAACTGGGCGGCGCCGACGGGCGGCCGCCCAAAGGGCGGCGGCAACAGTGCCGCCGAGATGACCGAGCGGATGGTCTCCGCACGGCAGCGCGTCAGCCTGGCGATGGAGGCCTGCGGTCCGGAATTTGCGGGGCTGTTGATGGACGTCTGTTGTTTTCTGCGCGGCCTCGAGGATGTCGAACGCGAGCGCGGTTGGCCGGTGCGTTCGGCCAAGGTCGTGCTGCAACTGGCGCTCGACCGGCTGGCGCGGCACTACGGTTTGCTGCGCGAGGCGAGGGGGCCGGCCCAAGCACACATCCGCACCTGGCTGGCCGAGGACGCGGCGTTCGAGAGCGGCTGAGACGGCGGCTCAGGACGCCGCGGCAAGCGCTTCGCGGGCGTCGGCGCGTATGCGCTCGACCATCGCACGCAGTCCGTTGGATCGCTGTGGCGTCAGATGCTCGCGAAATCCCAGTGCGTCGAACTCCGCGAGCGGATCGGACGACAGGATCTGCTGCGGGGTGCGGTTGGAATACAGCGTCAGCAGGATCGCAATCAGGCCGCGCACGATGTGGGCGTCGCTGTCGCCGAGATAGGTCAGTACCGGCTCGCCGGTATCGGTGCGCGCGAGCTGACGCGACAGCCAGACCTGGCTGGTGCAGCCATTGACCTTGTTGGCGGCCGAGTGTTCGGCGTCGGGCATCGGATCGAGGGTACGGCCGAGTTCAATGACGTAACGATAGCGGTCGTCCCAGTCGTCCAGCAGCGAGAAGTTCTCTTTGATTTCGTCGATCGTCATCGCGGCCTGCATCTGTTGCTGGCCCTATATAGGGGTGCGACGGCGCGAAAGCGACCGCCGTATAGCGCTATTCCGGCAAATGTTCCGCTCGTCGACCGCTAGGGTGCAACCGCCGGCGGGTGCCATTCCGCCAGCAGATCGTCGGGAGTCAGGGTGTCCGGCGTGGCCGCCGCCGGGTGCTGCTCGGTGCCGTCGCCCGCTGCGATCGAACCGGTGTGGTCGGGCGGGCGTTTGTCGGTGATGATCTGGTAAAGCTTGCGGGCGCCCTCCTGGGCGCGCTGGCCAAGAACCGTCGCCGCCTGGCCGCCCACTTCGCAGGCCGCAGGCTGGCGCTTGCAGAACTGGCTCATATCGGACACCGCGGCGCTCGCCGCCGACACCGCTTCGGACGCGCCGACCTGCGGGAGTTTGTCGGATTCCGGCGTCTTCTCTCTCGGCAACAGCACGAGCACCAGCCCGAGCCAGAACGCCATGCGAAGCAGGAAAAACATCGCGCAACCCCGTAACTTCTCATCGTCCGTTGCGATTAATTTCGCAATCTGATCCTGACTAACAGGCGTCGATAAACCGCAAGTGTTTGAGGTGCGGTTAAAGCGTCGAAAATTTTCGGAAAAGGCCGATCAATGGATTCGGCGTAAATTTTCTCTTTCGGCCTAGCATGGCGACCGCCGCGTGCACCCTTTCGAAACCATATCGGTGTGGCGACGGAAACTTGTCGTTCACCATCTGCACTGAATGAAGTCGTCACAGCGTGCGAAACAGCGGTCCGCGCCTTTCGTTTCGGCTTCGACCTTCGGGCTTTAGCGTTAGCTTAATTTCGCTCTGACACGGTGAGGCAACGATAAGGAGGCGTTCCGGCACGTCTGACACGACGAGCAGGCCGAAGCGCGAGAACCGTGACCGTATTGAACATCTTCCGCGATTGTCTTGATGCATTGCTGCATCCGTCTGCGCGTTGCGACGCGCTGACGAGTGCGCGTCATCGTGCCTTCATGGCGCCGCGACTGCTCGGAAGCCTCGCGGCGTTCGCGGCGTTTCCGGTGTATCTGGCGCTGCGTGGTGCACCCACTGCAATTGAGGTCGCTGCGTTCGCGTGGCTGATCGCACCGATCCTGCTGTCCTATTTTCTGTCGCGCACCGGCCGTTATGAGAGCGCGCAGCTGTTGTCGTCATTGGCTCTGGCCGGCCTGTTGATGATGGTTGCGGTCTCCACTGGTGGCATCGAATCTTTCGCTGCGGTCTGGCTGGTGGTGGTGCCGCTGGAGGCTGCGCTGTCGGCTTCACGCCGCGTCGTGGCGTTTGCCTCCGCATTGGCATTGGTCTGTGTGTCAGTTCTGATCGTGCTGAGCGGTTTCGATCTGCTCCCGGTATCCGAGGCGGGCACGGTCGCCCGCGGCGTATTCACCGCATTCGGTATCGCCTCCGCCACGCTGTATGCCTCCGGTCTTGCCTTCGGCGCGGAATCGCTGGCGCGCACTAGCGTCTCTCTCCTCAATGTCGAGGAGGACCGCTACCGCTTGCTGGCACGCAACATGAGCGATGTAATCTCACGTCACCGCCGCAACGGAGCAGTGCAGTTCATTTCGCCGGCTGCCGAATCCCTGATTGGTGAGTCACCGGCGCGGCTGCTCGGGCATGGCCTGTTCGATCGCGTGCATGTGGCCGACCGCCCGGCCTATCTCACTGCATTGTCCGACGCCGCTCGTGGCGGCGTGGCGCGCAGCGTTGAATTCCGGCTACGGCGGGATTCTCGCGGCGCCGACAACGGGCGCCCGGGATCGGCCGAGTTCATCTGGGTTGAGATGCGCTGCCGTCCGCTGGAGCAGGGCTCCGGAACGGTCGTGCCGCAGGAGGTAGAAGTCGTCGCCGTGATGCGCGATGTCACCGACCGCAAGATCCAGGAGGAGGCGCTGGCGCTGGCACGTACCGAGGCCGAACGCGCGGACGCTTCCAAGACCCGCTTCCTTGCCACGATGAGCCACGAACTGCGCACGCCGCTCAACGCCATCATCGGGTTTTCCGAGATGATCGTGCAGGAGGACGTGCTGATGATCGACGCCGCCAGGCGCAAGGAATATGCGCAGCTGATCAACGATTCCGGCCAGCATCTGCTGTCGGTGGTGAACGGCATTCTCGATATGTCGAAGATGGAATCCGGCAGCTTCGAAATCACGCCGGAGCCGTTCGCGCCGCGACCGGCGATCATCAACTGCTGCAACCTGCTGGCCCTGAAAGCCCGTGAGAACGGCATCGACCTGGTGACCGATGCGCCGCAGGATCTGCCCGAGCTCAACGGCGATCCGCGCGCGTTCAAGCAGATCCTGTTGAATATCGTATCCAACGCCATCAAGTTCACCGAGCGTGGCGGGACAGTCAGCGTGGTCGCCGCGGTGGAATCGTCACGGCTGATCCTGCGCGTGACCGATACCGGGGTCGGAATCGGCACCGAGGATCTCAAGCGCATCGGCGACCCGTTCTTCCAGGCCGGCAAGACCTATCAGCGGCGCCACGAAGGCACCGGCCTCGGCCTGTCGATCGTCAAGAGTCTGGTTGGCATGCACGGCGGCGACATGCAGGTGCATAGCCGCATCGACGAAGGCACCACCGTCATCATCGCATTGCCGCTCGAATTCGCGCCACCGGCCGAGCCCGCGAGCAATGTCGCAACGCTCACCCCCGCGGTTCGTCTCGCGCCTTCCGATCAAGCCCGTCAGGTGAAGAAAAGTGCCTAAAGCAGTGTCCTCCAAGCAAGCTAAACCTCGCCGCGGTCGCGGCTCGCTCGCGATCGAAGCCTCGGCCGAGCGCAGTATTTTCCTGCGCATGCTGCTGCACAGTCCGAAGGACATGGTGGCCGGAACGGTCGCTTTTGCCGCCGTCACTGCCATCATTGGCAATGCGATCTTCCTGCAGGCGGGGCGTCATCCATCGCCGATGTTCGGCTCCAGCGTCACCGTTCCGCTGGCTCCGCCGCTGACGAGTCCTTTGCCAAAACCACGGCCGCTCGATGCTACGGCGCAGCCGGATCCAAAGTCGTTCGACCCGCGCCTGCTCGATTCCCGATCGGTCGATGGCAAGGCGGCGCCCAAGGCCGTGGAGCCGCGCGGTACCGATCCGATGGCCAATGTGATGAAGTCCGCGACGCCACCGTCGAGTTCGGTTGCGGTGGCGCGCCCGCCGGCGCCGGTTCCGAACGCCGCCCGCCACGATCCGCTGGGCGACCTGATCGTCAGTTCGCGCCGCGTGGCGGCGGTGCAGCGCGCGCTGACAGAATACGGCTACGGCCAGTTGAAGCCGACCGGCACCGTTGGTTCGGACACCCAGGCTGCCATCCAGCGCTTCGAGCGCGAACGCAAGCTGCCGGTGACCGGCCAGATGTCGGACCGGCTGGTGCGCGAACTCGGCACCGTGACCGGACGGCCGATCGACTAGCGTCGATCCGCTCGCTGGCCTATCGTCGCTGCCATGAGATTGAAAACGTCAATATGGGTGGCCGCCTATCTGCGCCGCTGCCAGTCCGAAGGTGTGTTCGGTGCGGTGCGCCGACGCGGCGCCGAGGAGGCCGGCGCAGTATTCGTCAAGGTGGCCCTGATGAACGGCAATGCGATGCTGTATGCGCCGGCGCCGCAGACCGTCTATGACGACAGCCGGCCGATCGAACGCATATTCATGCCATCACCGCCGCAGCCGGTGGACGAGCGCAAGATCGAGGAGCGGCTGATGAAGGAAATCTCGTTCGATCCCGACGTCTGGATCGTCGAGATCGAGGACAAGGCCGGGCGGCACTTCCTCGATCTGGCGAAACCATAGCGACTTCTTCGCCCTCGCCGACGGCGAGTGCAGATGTCGCTTCGCTCCGTCTATTTTCTGCTGTTCCGCGCGCGGGCAATGTCCACGCCCGGCTGCGACGCCGGACGCCCCTGCGCCGGTGCCGAACGCGCGCGGTTGCGTTCGTCGTCATAGAGCGCAGGGCGATACTTCGCGCGGGTCGCCGCCAAGGTAGCGCCGCGCCATGCCGCGACCATGATCAGCGCCGAGCGTTCGCTCAGGATATCGTAGAGCCGCGACAGTCGGTACACATGATGAACCGATGAGCCGAGCTCCGGGTTGAGGAACATCAGCACGCGCTGAAACATATCGCTTGGCATCGCCAGCGCCTTGGCGGTGCAGGCCAGCGCTTCGCCGCCGGGATCGTTGACCACCTGATCGGCGACCTGCGACGGCAGCAGCAGCGCGTCGCCCAGTTCGCGCGCAAAATTGTCGCGGTCCTCGGCGAACGCGGCCATCTCCAGGATGTGCAGTGCGCGGGCCGCCCGGGTCGCGGGGATCCGTGCGGCTGGCTTCAGCGACGTGTTCGCGAGATCGTGCAGCATCTGTGCGCGTTCGCCGGCAGCGCCTGCAAAAAACAAATCGCTGATCTCGGCGGCATCGGCCGGCTGCATCGCCGTCGTCACCGACATGCGCAGTTGCGCCTCCGTCGGCGGCTTCGGTTCGGCTGCGGCCTGAGGTGGCAGCGGGATGCTGGCGGCGAGGGGAACGCGCTGATCCGGCGCCGCGGCATGCAGCCGGAGCTTCTGCATGATGGCCACCGGCGTGCGCGGATAGATCGCCAGTCGGGCCCGCACTGCCGCGCGGGTGGCATCGTCCACCTGATCGATCAGGCGTGACGCGAGCTCGACGAATTGCCGTTCTTCATCAATGCTGTGCGTGCTGGCCTGGACGTAGAGGTCGGTCAGCACACGAAGCAGGGTCGGGCGGATGTCGACACCCTCGCGGCGCGAGAGTGTCATCAGTCCGTCGAAACCCGGAAACATCGGAGGCACGGTCATATGGCGGTACGCTTACTGAGGGAAACTTGGCACGACTTTACGCCCCACCGCTTAAGGCCCCGTTAACCATGCGGGCTGCTGCCAGTTATAATGGGGGGAAGCATGCTTGCGACTGCAGGGAGAGCGATTTCAGGATTGCCGGGGAATGTTCCGGTGTTGGCTGTTAAGACCGCATTAACCATGATTGCTCTTAGATGAAGTTGCGCCGGCCATTTTTGGCGAAGCGGTGCGGAGACATCGAATGAGCACGATCATCAAGTTCCCGGCGGATGCGGCAGCGCGACGACTGGGCGTGAACGTGGGTGTCGGCTCGCCCCGCGAAGGCAGCGCGACCATCCTGATCCTTCCGGTTGTCCGCATCGAGCGCGATCCCGACGGCACCAATGGCAGCGGCCCGGAAGAGGGCACCGCGCCGGGACGCCGCCGTCGCCGCCGCGTCCGTTCCTGACACCGGATATTTCGAAATGCCGGATACGACGTCTCCGATCCGGACAAGGCCTCGGCTCGCACCTGCATCGCTTTTGTCCATTTCGATTCTGCTGAGCGTCGCACTCGGCGGCTGCAGCGGTGGCGATTTCGGTCGCGTGCGTCAGGACGCGCTCAGCGACAACATGCATCGCTGGATCGGCGAAGAGGCCACCGCAAGCGTCGGACTACGCTCCTCCGAATTCCAGTTGACCGACAACGAACGCCTGATGCGGGATCTGGCCTATCCGCTGATCGAGCCGCCGCATTCACGGCCGCTGTGGAAGAATGTTTTCGGCGAATACAAGCCGTTGCCCTCGCCATGGCGGCAGACACCGGTATTCGACCGCACCGCCTACGGCCGGATGCTGATCGATGAGCCGCATCGGTCGCCGACATCGCGCTATGCCACGCTGGCGGATGATGTCCGCAATGACATCGTGCGGTTCGAGCCGTTCTTCGCCAATGCGGCGCGCGTCATCGAATTGGACGGCAAACGCAATGCCAGCCTGAAGCTGGTTTCCAGCCTGTCGCCGCGCGAGCGCGCCGACGCCATCGCGCGGATGGACGAAAACGCACTGATCGTGCAGTGGGTCGAACAATGCCTGCAGCGCCGGGTATCGTCGTATCGCTGGGCGCTGGAACGGCTGGTAATCCAGACGCCGGACAACATGGCGGCCAATGTCGACATGCTGATTGGAGAGCTGTCGTCACAGACGACGAGCGTGGCTATTGGGCGGCCGGGGCGGTCGGGCGTGGTGAGCAAGGGTTAAGTGCTTTGTCATTCCGGGTTCGCACGCAACTGGCGCTGCGCACCCCGGAACGACGGCTGCTATCGCTTCCCCGGCACGGTCTTCGCCGGCGGTTCGGTCTGCACCCGGCAACTCGCCGCAGCCAGCGAAGCCTGTGCCTGGGCCATCAGGCCGGGTTCAGGCGCCAGCGCCTTTAACACGATCAGGCCATCCACCGTCGGGGAATCGATGATCAGCCGGTCGGCGGCCGTGACATCCTCATCCTCCGGCAAGGCTGCGTGCTGCGCTTCGGTCATCAGATCGAGTTCGATGACGCGACGGCCCGCCGAGCGATCGTTGATGGCGTAGTAGGCGACGTCGCTGCGCGTATAGAATGACACCGACGTGTAGGACTGGCTGACCGGCACCGCGAGTTTGATCGGACCAGTCGACAGGTCGTAGCGGCACACCGCAACCGCAAAGGCGGGATCCATGAAGGGCAGCAGCGTATTGCCGGGCTCGGTCGGCGGCAGCGGCGTGACCGTATTCAGTTTGCTGATCGTTGTCAGCCGCGAATAGGCGTCCTGTGTTGCGATCCGCGGCAGTGCCAGCACGCTGACCAGATGCACCACGCCGCCAAGCAGGATACCTCCGACAATGGCGAACAACAGCCGGATCATGGGCAGCCCGCCGTGGCGATGGAGGGCATCGGCGCGTCGCGCTGCGTGCGCGTCGCCACCCCAACCGGCGTATCGTACAGCCGGAGCATGAGCACATAGCGTTCGATGGCGCCGGTCGGCAGCCAGTTGCCAGCGCGGGAGCGCGACGCGATGCGCACCTCGAAGCCACCGTCGGCGCGGCGGACGATCTCCTGGCTGGTGAAGCCGTAGCGCTGCAGCGAATTCGGAACCAGCCGTCCCTTGGTGTCATATAGCGACAGCGTCCAGAACCGTGCGGGCGGCGTGACGCCGCTGACGATGACGTCGCATCGGCCATCCAGCGGGCGCTTGCTGTCGTCGGTCGTCGCGGTGAACGCGATGCCGTCGCCGGTACCGACCGGCAATTCGCCCGATCGCGCGATCGTGGCGCGGGCATAGGGGTCGATCTCGCTGGTGCCGGTGCGCGGCCGTGCGGTCCACGCGCCAATGGTCAGCGTGCCCAGATCGGTGCCGCGCGTGGCGGTCATCCAGGTGAGGCCGAGGCCGACGACAGCGGCGACGATCAGGCCGAGCAGGGTGAAAAATATCAGCCGCACGTGTGCATCAGTTTTTACGCGGCGAGGACGGCGCCGCCGGTGTGCCCGGGATCGACGGCGATCCTGGCGCTGCCAAGGCGAAGCTTTCGGGAAACGCCAGCGCGCTCGATGCGCGCGGCTTGGCCGGTTCGGTAGATGAGGTCGTGCCCGCGGTCTTGCCGGCTTCGTCGAGCATCTTTTCCACGCGAACGAGAATATCGGCGCCGCGCCGGGTCAGGATCGGGGGCGGTCCCGGCTTGGCGTCGGGCGCACTGGAGGCGACGTTCGCCGCGGCCGCCGAGGCCGGCAACTTGGTGCCGGCGCCAATGCCGGGAATTTCCTTGATCTCGACGCCCTGGTGCGCGGCGACCATGATGTCGTGCCAGGTCTGCGCCGGCATGGCGCCGCCGGTCAGCCGGTTGGTCGGAGAGTAGTCGTCGTTGCCGTACCAGACCGCGCAGGTGAAGTTGCCGGTGTAGCCGACGAACCACGCGTCGCGATACGCATTGGTGGTGCCGGTCTTGCCGGCGGTGGGAATGCCGTCCAGCGCGGCACGGCGCGCGGTGCCCTCGGACACCACGTGACTCATCATGCCCGCCATGTCGGCGGCGACCGACGCGGGAATCGCCTGCAGCGGCTTCTTGCCGTCACGGTCGAACCGCCAGACGGAATCGCCGGCGCCGGTGCGGACTTCCAGCACCGCATGCGGTGTCACCGACTTGCCCTTGTTGGGGAAGGTGACATAGGCGACGGCGTGCTCGAGCACGCTGACCTCGGCCGAGCCGATCGGCAACGATGGCGTGTCGAGCAGCGGCGCCTTGATGCCGAAGCGGCGCGCTACCTCGACGATCTTGGCGCGGCCCAACTTGGGATTGCCTTTGCCGAGTGCGATCGAGAGTTTTACCGGCACCACGTTGATCGAATGGGTGATGGCCTGGGTCAGCGTCACCGCGCCGGAATAAGAGTGGCCGTAATTTTGCGGGCACCAGTTGCCGATGCACACCGGGCCGTCGACGACGATCGAGCTCGGCTTGAACCCGTTGAGCAGCGCTGTGGTGTAGACATACGGCTTGAACGACGAGCCCGGCTGCCGCATGGCGTCAACGGCGCGGTTGAACTGGCTGGCGCCGTAATCGCGGCCACCGACCATGGCACGCACGCCGCCGTCGAGATCGGACACCACGGTCGCGGCCTGGGTGGCGTGATAGTCGCGGCCGAACTGGCGCAACTGGTTCTCGATCGCGGCTTCGGCGGCGCGTTGCACGTTCATGTCGATCGCGGTCCGCACCACGAAGACCCGCTCGGTGTAGGATTTCGGAAATGTCTCGACCAACCGGCGCATCTCGTCGAACGCCCAGTCTAGATAGTAGTTCGGGGACACTTCCTCGCGGCGGTCGACGGCGGTGGCCGGGTTGCGGCGGGCGCCGAACACCTGGCCCTCGGTCATGAAGCCGGCATCGACAAGGTTGTCGAGCACCTGGTTGGCGCGAGCGCGCGCCGCGGGCAGGTTGATATGCGGCGCGTATTTGGTTGGCGCCTTGAACAGGCCGGCGAGCATCGCGGACTCCGCGAGATTGACGTCGCGCGCCGACTTGTTGAAGTAGAAATGCGCGGCACCGTCGACGCCGAAGGTGCCGCCGCCCATGTAGGCGCGATCGAGATAGAGTTTTAATATCTCGTTCTTGGTCAGGCGGGTTTCCAGCCAGATCGCCAGGAAGGCTTCGTTGACCTTGCGTTCGATGGTGCGCTCGTTGGAGAGGAACAGGTTCTTCGCCAGCTGCTGCGTGATCGAGGAGCCGCCCTGGCGCACGCCGCCGGCCTGCGCATTGGTGACCAGCGCGCGCGCGGTGCCGGCCACGTCGATGCCGAAGTGGTCGTAGAAGCGGCGGTCTTCGGTCGCCAGCGTCGCCTTGATCAGGTTGTCGGGAAAGTCTTCCAGCGGAATCGAGTCGTTGTGCTTGATGCCGCGGCTGCCGATCGGATTGCCGTAACGATCGAGGAACGTCACCGCGAGATCGGACTTCTTGAGCCAGTCGTCATCGGCGGTTTCGCGGAACGCCGGCTGCGCCAGCGCCAGCATCAGCACCAGGCCACCGAGGCCGATGGTTGCCATCTCCGACAGCGGCTCGATAAACACCCAGCGCTTCCAGCGACCGACATAGAAGCGGTCCATGAAGGTGGAATAGCGCTCATAGAGTTCGCGGGTGCCGCGGCCGGATGAGAACAGCCCGGAATCGATACGTGCATCGAAGTCCAGCAGGAAATGCCGGAGCTTCTTCTTCCACGCAGATGGCACGATCTGGCGCACCGGGGCCCTTGGTTGGTTGGTCGGCAGGCATCCCCCATTGGGAACCGCGCTGCGACGTCTTGCGGAAGTGATGCGGCAAACCCAAGGCGCTTTTGCGACCGCAGGAATCCCGTTCAAGTTCTAGCCGAGGCGACCTGATAAACCAATGGCGCTGCAGGGATTTTGCGGGGCAAGGCTAATGCCTTCCCGGCTTTTGCGGCGGTTGGCCAGCCATCATGCTTGCGAAGCCGGCATCACACCTCCTAGAAGGACACTTCGCCCTCAGCATGGATCGTCGATACGGCATGACCGCACGTCCGCCAAAACCCTCGCCTCAGGCAGGAATGTTCTGGAAAACCAAGACGTTGGAAGAGATGTCCGGCGCCGAGTGGGAGAGCCTGTGCGATGGCTGTGGACGCTGCTGCCTGGAAAAGCTCGAGGACGAGGATACCGGCAAGATCTATTTCACCCATGTGTCGTGCAAATTGCTCGATGCCGGGCTGTGCGCCTGCAAGGACTATGAGCACCGCTCGGCCCAGGTTCCCGATTGCGTGCGGCTGACGCCGGCGAATGTCCGCACCCTGAACTGGCTGCCGCCGAGCTGCGGCTACAAGCTGGTGGCGGAGGGCCGCGATCTGTACTGGTGGCATCCGCTGATCTCCGGTAGCCCGGCCACCGTGCATGAAGCCGGGGTGTCGGTGCGCGGCCGGGTGGTCGGTACCGAGGACACCATTCCGGATGCCGAGCTGGAGGACCACATCGTGTCCTGGCCGGCATTGCTGCCGCGGCTGGCGAGGCTGAAGAAGCGGCCGGCGTGAGGATGCGCGCAAACGCGCATTATCCCACAGGACCGGCTCCCCACTATGGTCCTGTCAGCGCCAACCCAGCGCCCGGCTGACGGCGGCGGCGGTGGCGCGGACGTCATGGCTGAGTTCGTCCATGCGCTCCGGCTGCATGTACTGGGCGATGCTGGAGACGCTGATCGCGGCGACGATGGCGCTGCCGGCGTCGCGGATCGGCGCGGCGACGCAGCGCAGCTCCGGCGCGCTCTCTTCCAGGTCGAAGGCCGCGCCCCTCTGCGCATAGGCGCGCATCCGCGCCAGCGATTGCTGCCAGTCCTCGGCGGAGCGCCGCGCGCCGGCGGCGTCGGCCCTGTCATAGAAGGCTTTCCATTCCGCCTCGCCCATGTCGAGTATCAGCGCCTTGCCGAGTCCCGTCGACCACACTGCGTGCCGGTCGCCGATGGTCGAGCGGATCTCGAAGCGGCGCTGGCCAGGCACCTTGTCGATATAGAGCACGACGTTTTCATCGAGGATTCCGAGCTGCACCGTGTCCTGGGTGAGTCGGGCCAGTTCGACCAGATGGCCATGCGCCACCTGGCGCAGCGGCATGTCGCGTTGCGCCCGGAAGCCGAGTTCGAGCAGCTTGGGCCCGAGGCTGTAGCCGCCGCGCGGCGAGAAATTGAGATAGCGGCGATCGACGAGAGCAGAAGCGAGCCGATGGGTGGTGCTGCGGGTGGTGCCGAGATTCGCCGATAACGCGGCGAGGTCCACGGTCCCCGCGGCGATCGCCTCCAGCACGTCGAGCGCCCGCATCAGCGTCTGCGCACCCTGGGTCCCCGGGCGCTCCGGCGCGGCATTCGCCGTCAATGCTGCCGGAGATTCGCGCGAAACATCGGACATCGGCATTCCCTGTGATCGAGCGGCGACAGCGCACCGCCCCCTTTGACTACCATGACTGTCACCTTGAGGCCGCCAGGGCATCGGCGCGGACGGTGCACTGCCAAAGATCATCTTGACAGCGGCACCGCTGATCGGTCTGATACCACATATCGCAACAAAGTCCCACATAGTGGGATAAAAAATAATCGGCGGAGGAAGTTGAAAGCGGCGCTGCCGTTTGCCGCGTGACCCACCATCCCCCGTCTGCCCAACCATGCGCGATGACTCGGCCCAACGCCGGGTGATCGTTCGCTTATCCGTCCGTCCAACAACATCGGGATTCAATCCAGTGAAACTGCTGCGCTACGGCCCCGTGGGCCAGGAAAAACCAGGCCTGCTCGACGCCGATCATCGTCTCCGCGATCTGTCGGCCCATCTCACCGATATCGACGCGGCTGCGCTGGCGCCGGCCACGCTGGCTCGTCTCGGCGGGATCGATCCGCAATCGCTGCCGCTGGTCGAGGGCGCGCCGCGCCTCGGTGTGCCCATTGCCAATGTCGGCAAGTTCATCGCGATCGGACTCAACTATGCCGACCACGCCGCCGAATCCAACCTGCCGATTCCCGGCGAGCCGGTAGTGTTCACCAAGGCGATCAGTTCGCTGAGCGGTCCGAACGACGACGTGATGCTGCCGCAGGATTCCGTCAAGAGCGACTGGGAGGTCGAACTCGGCATCGTCATCGGCCAGCGCGCCAGCTACGTCTCTGAGGCCGACGCACTCAATCACGTCGCTGGCTACTGCCTGGTCAACGACGTCAGCGAACGCGAATACCAGATCGAGCGCGGCGGCACCTGGGACAAGGGCAAGGGATGCGACACCTTCGGTCCGGTCGGGCCGTGGCTGGTGACATCCGACGAAGTCGGCGATCCCCAGGCCCTCGACATGTGGCTCGACGTCAACGGCGCGCGCATGCAGACCGGGAACACCCGCACCATGATCTTCAATTGCGCGGTGATCGTCAGCTATGTCAGCCGCTTCATGACGCTGATGCCCGGCGATATCATCACCACGGGCACGCCGCCCGGCGTCGGCATGGGCAAGAAGCCTAACCCGATCTACCTCAAGGCCGGCGACGTCATGACGCTCGGGATCGCCAAGCTCGGCACCCAGCGCCAGCGCGTCATCGCCTTCACCCGCACCTGAAAGTCTGACCATGTTGTTCAAGGATCGTTTCAAGGGCCGCAAGGCCATCGTCACCGGCGGCGCGTCGGGCATCGGCCTCGACGTCGCCACCAGGCTGGCGGCCGAGGGCGCGCAGGTCAGCCTGTGGGATCTCACCGATGCGCTGCTGCAGCCGGCCAAGGTCAGCAGCGGCGCCGTTGACGTCCAGGCCGTCGACATTGCCGACGCCGATGCGGTGGCCAGGGCTATGGATGCCAGCGTCAAGGCGCTCGGCGGCCTCGACGTGCTCGTCGCCAGCGCCGGCATCACCGGTCCCAACACTACCGTGCGCGACTATCCGGTCGATGCCTGGCGCCGCGTGGTCGATGTCAATCTCAACGGCATCTTCTATTGCAACCAGGCGGCGATCCGCGTCATGGAAACCAGCGGCTACGGCCGCATCGTCAATGTCGCATCGATCGCCGGCAAGGAAGGCAATCCGAACGCCTCGGCCTACAGCGCCTCCAAGGCGGGCGTGATCGGCTTCACCAAGTCGCTCGGCAAGGAAGTCGCCAAGACCGATATCCGCGTCAACTGCGTGACCCCGGCGGCGGTGCGCACCGCGATCTTCGACCAGATGACCCAGGCGCATATCGACTTCATGCTGTCGAAGATTCCGATCGGGCGTTTCGGCGCCATCGCCGAAGTGGCGTCGCTGATCTGCTGGCTCGCCAGCGAGGAAGCCTCGTTCAGCACAGGCGGCGTGTTCGACGTCTCCGGCGGCCGCGCGACCTACTGATCGATCGCGCCGGCCGTGGCCGGCGCGACATCAATACCAATCAAGAAACCGAGGAAATCCCATGTCGACACTCGCTACCCATCCTCCCGTCACGGTCGAGGATGACATCCGCAAGAGCGTGCTTGGCAAGCTGCGCTGGCGCAT
Source organism: Tardiphaga sp. (assembly GCA_036561845.1). GTDB lineage: Bacteria > Pseudomonadota > Alphaproteobacteria > Rhizobiales > Xanthobacteraceae > Tardiphaga. The sequence goes on from DATCUS010000171.1 coordinate 48,006, forward strand.
CGTGTTCTTCTGCTTCGTGCTGTTCATCATCAACTATCTCGATCGTGTGAATGTCGGTTTCGCCGCCATTCACATGAACAAGGATCTCGGCCTGTCGGCCACCGCCTACGGGCTCGGCGCCGGCATCTTCTTCCTCGGCTACATCGCCTTCGAAATTCCCAGCAACATGATCATGCACAAGGTCGGTCCGCGACGCTGGATCGCCCGCATCATGGTGAGCTGGGGTATCGTGTCCTGCTGCATGGCCTTCGTGAAGGGCGAAACCAGCTTCTACATCGTGCGGTTTCTGCTCGGCCTCGCCGAGGCCGGATTCGTGCCCGGCGTGCTGCTGTATCTGACCTACTGGTTCCCGCAGCGCGACCGCGCCAAGGCGACCGCCGGCTTCATGACCGCGACGGTGCTGTCGACCGTGATCGGCGCGCCGATCTCCGGTTGGATCCTGTCCAGCAATCCGACCTGGTTCGGCCTCGCGGCCTGGCAGTGGCTGTTCATTCTCGAAGCCGCGCCGGCCGTCATCCTCGGTGTCGTGACCTTCTTCTATCTCGTCGACCGGCCGCAGACCGACACCCGCTGGCTCTCCGTCACCGAGCGCAACTGGCTGATCGCGGAGCTGGATCGCGAGGACCGCGCGGTCAAGGCCGTCGGCACCCATTCCTTCCGCGCCATCTTCAGCGACTACCGCGTCTGGTTGCTGACCCTGATCTACATGTTCAACGCCATGGCGGTTTACGGCGTGGTGCTGTGGCTGCCGCAGATCGTGCGCTCGATCGGCGGCCTCACCGATCTGCAGACCGGCTTCGTCACTGCAATCCCGTTCGTGTTCGCCACGCTCGGGCTGGTGTTCGTGGCCCGCAGTTCCGACAGCAGCGGCGAACGCAAATGGCACACCGCGCTGTCGGCGTTGCTCGGCGGCGTCTTCCTCGCGGCCAGCGCCTTTGCGCCGAGCCCGCTGGTCGGCCTGCTGCTGCTGTGCGCCGCGGC
>DATCUS010000172.1:0-19539 GCA_036561845.1 Tardiphaga sp.
CCGACTCGAATGCGCTTCGCGCCTTCGAGTCGACCTCTCCCCGCAAGCGGGGAGAGGTGAGGCTATTCCGCCGCGCTGGCCTGCGGCGTCAGGTTGGCGCGCTTGTCGAAACGGGCGACGCGCGACAGGAGATAATCGACCTCGGCCTTGGCCGTGGCGGTGATGGCGACGCCCGGCTTGCGCTGGGCGGCAGAGGCCATCACGCCGCGCTTGTGCAGCACGTACTTGCGCACCGCGAGGCCGGCGCCGGGCTGCTGCTCGTAGCGCACCAGCGGCAGATGGGCGTCGAACAGGTCGTGGGCGGCGTCGCGCTTGCCCTGCTTCGACAGCTTGACCACGTCGATCAGCATTTCCGGGAAGGCGTAGCCGGTCATGGCGCCGTCGGCGCCGCGCTCCATTTCGAAATCGAGGAACAGCCCGCCATTGCCGGTGAGGATCGACAACTCGCGCAACGAGCCGTCCTTCTGGAAGCCGCGCAGGGTCGAAATCTTCTCCAGCCCCGGCCAGTCCTCATGCTTCAGCATCACGCAGGACTTGGAATCCATGATGATCTTGCGGATCACCGCCGGGGTCATGATCACCGAGAGGGTCAGCGGATAATCCTGCAGCACCCAGGGAATGTCGTCGCCGATGGCCTCCTCCGCCTGCTTGAAATAGGCGGTGATCTGGTCGTCGGTGCGCAGCGTCGGCGGCGGCGCGATCATCACGCCGGCGGCGCCGGCGTCCATCGACTTGCGCGCCAGCGAACGCATCGCGGCGAAGCCCGGCGCGGAGACGCCGACAATGATCTGCATCTTGCTGCCGGCGCGCTTGACGAAGCGCGCGGCCACCGCCTCGGCCTCGATGGCCTCGAGCTTGGGGGCCTCGCCCATGATGCCGAGCACGGTGATGCCGTCGCAGCCGGTCCCGGCATAGAAATCGGTGAGACGGTCGATCGACGCCTCGTCGACGCGGCCATCGTCGTGGAACGGCGTCGGCGCGATGGCAAAGGTGCCGGCAGCTTTGGGGGTCAGTTTCATCATGGGCCTCTGTGGATGGATGCGCCATTCTAGAGGGAAAGATCGGGCTTGTCCGCCCCTGTTCGTGTCCCGGACGCGGTGCGGCATTCTCAGGCGATGCCCTTGCATCGCCGATATGCCGCTCAGCAGAGCCGGGACCGCCCAAAGCGCTGGCGTATGGTACGGCCCCGGATCTGCAGCGCACCGCGTCGCTTCGCGACGCATTGCGCTGCGTCCGGGGCACGAGTCGGTGTTATCCCAGCACCGTCTTCCCGCTCTTGATCACCGTCACATTGCGCGCCTTCACCCTGGCCTCGAACGACACCACGTTGCCGTCCTTCCACAGGTCCATGGTGACGGTCTCGCCGGGATAGACCGGCGACGAGAAGCGCACCGCATGCTGCCTGAAGGCGGCGGGATCGTAATCGGCATAGGTCTGCAGCACGCCGCGGCAGGTGATGCCGTAGGTGCACATGCCGTGCAGGATCGGCCGTGGGAAGCCGGCGCGCTTGGCGAATTCCGGATCGGAATGCAGCGGGTTGCGGTCGCCGCACAGACGATAGACCAACGCCTGGTCCGGCCGCGTGGTGATGTCGACGGTCTGGTCGGGCGCGCGGGTCGGCACCTTGTGCGGCTCGGGCTGGCCTTCCGAGGGGCCGCCGAAGCCGCCATCGCCGCGGGCGAAGCGCGACGCCACCAGCGTCGCCAGTTCCTCGCCGGCCTCGTTGCGCAGCACGGTCTTGTGGCGGATCACCGCGCCCTTGTCCTTGCCCTTGTCGAACACGTCGAGCACGCTGGAGTCGGCGGTAATCTTCGCCGCCACCGGCATTGGCCGGTGGAAGGTGATGTCGCGCTCGCCGTCGACCACCATCAATTTGTTCAGGTGCATCTCGCCGGGGCCCGACCCCCAGGCGGCTACCGAGGCAAAGGTCGGCACCACCTTGAGCGGCCGCTCCGTGTAGTAAGCCTCGTTGACGAAGGCGAGCTCCTTCTCGTCCATGGGATCGGCGCCCATGCCGATGCCGTAGGCGTAGAGCATGACCTCGCGATCGGTCCAGGCGTAGGGCTGGCCGATGTTCTTCAGCGCCATCAGCTGGTCGTAGTTGATTGGCATGGGTGGTTCCCTCTCTTTTATTATTCCGCGGCGCCCGTAGTTGCGCCCTCTCCCTTGTGGGAGAGGGCAGCTCTGTGCCCGCTGCAAACCTTGAGGGGTGAGGGGGGGACCACGAGTTCATGAGCTCATGGCACCCCCTCACCCGTCCGCGCTATCGCGCGGCCACCCTCTCCCACCTAGCGAAGCTTCGCTTCGCGCGGGGGAGAGGGAAGAAAGAAAGTGAGCGCAGCTTAGGCCGGCGTGAAGAACGGCAGCGGCGCGCCGTCGGTGGGCTTCCACACCACCCTGACCTTCTGGCCGATCTTCAGCGTGTCCATGTCGCAGTCGACGATGTTGGTCTGCACCGACGGCCCCTCCTTCAGCGTCACATAGGCGATCGCGTAAGGCCCCGTGGCGGACTTGCGCATCAGGCTGAAAGTATAGATCTCGGCCTCGCCGGAGCTCTCTTCCCACACCGTCTTGTCGGAGAAGCAGAACGGGCAGATCGCGCGCGGGAAGAAATGCGGCTCGCCGCAGGCGGTGCAGCGCTTGATCATGAACTTGCCCTGTTTCGCGGCGTCCCAGAACGGCTGCGATTCAGGATTGCCCACCGGGGCCGGATATTTTTTCGCTTCGGTCATTACACGCGCTCCAGAATGGCGGTCGAGGCGGCGTGGCGCACCCCGAGCAGGCCGCCGGTGCCGTGGGCGATGGCGAGATCGCAGTTCGGCACCTGCACCTTGGGATGGGCTTCGCCACGCAGCTGGCGCACGGCCTCGAGGATCTTGGTCATGCCGCCGCGGTTGACGGGGTGGTTGCTGCACAGCCCGCCACCATCGGTGTTGAACGGCAGCTTGCCGACGCCGGAGATCAGGTTGCCGTCGGACACGAACTTGCCGCCGTCGCCCTTCTTGCAGAAGCCGAGATCCTCGAGCTGCATCAGCACGGTGATGGTGAAGCTGTCATAGATCGACGCGTACTTCATGTCCTGCGGGGTCACGCCGGCCTCCTCGAAGGCGCGCGGGCCGGACCACACGCCGGCGGAATACGTCAGATCGAGATCCTTGCCGCCGCGCGGGCCCTTCATGGCCTCGCCATGGCCGATCAGCCGCACCAATGGCTTCTTCAGGCTCCTGGCGATTTCCAGCGTGGTGACGATCATCGCGCCGCCGCCATCGGAGACGACGCAGCAATCGAGCCGATGCAGCGGATCGGAGATCATCGGCGAGTTCAGCACATCCTCAACGGTGACCACATCCTTCAGCATCGCATGCGGATTGTACTGGGCATGATGCGATGCGGCGACCTTGATCCAGGCGAGCTGTTCGCTGGTGGTGCCGTAGTCGTGCATGTGGCGCATGGCACACATGCCGTAGGCATTGTGGGTGGTCGCGCCGTATGCGGTCTCGAAATCCGCCTCGGCGCCCTGCTGGCGCGGCGGCATCACGCCGGTGCGCGGCTTGCCGGCCAGCGTCACCAGCGCGATCGAGCACTTGCCGGCGGCGATCGCCTGCGCTGCATGGCCGAGATGGATGATGTAGGAGCAGCCGCCGGTCTCGGTGGAGTCGACGTGGCGCGGCTTCAGCCCGAGATAGTCGACCATCGGCCACAGGCCGCCCGGCGCATCGCCGGCACAGAAATAGCCGTCGACATCCTTGTGCGTCAGCCCGGCATCCTCAAGCGCGCCCCTGGCGACCTCGGCATGCAGCTGCGCCACTGATTTATCGGGTGCGTGTCGGGTCGGGTGTTCGTAGATCCCGGCAATGTAGGCCTTGCCCTTGATGCTCAAGAAATTCTCCGCTGGCGTTTCGTCCCTATCGGTTTTTTCTGACCTGTCGGGCACGCCTTGGCAAGCGGCAACATTTCACACCGCGGATGGGAATTTCTCACTGCGGAATACAGTTGCAAAATGGAATGCTGTCGTCGCCCGGCCTGCGCGCAATCGCGCGCCAGGACCGGGCGACCCAGTACATGCAGCCGCCGGTCTCTACTGGGTCACCCGGTCAAGCCGGGTGACAACAAGGGAGTGCGGGGATAGGCCGTCGTGTAACACGAGCGCCCTACTCCGCCGCGATCTGCCGCGGCGCCGGCGGCGGATTGGCGAGATCGGCGGCGAGCTGGGCGTAGCGCGCCTTCGCATCAACCACCGATTTCTCCTTCACCGGTCCGTAACCGCGGATTTTATCCGGCAGCGCCAGCAGCTCCACGGCGATGTCCAGCGTCTGCGGCGACAAGAGCTGCAGCACGGTGCCGACGTCCTTCTCGTAGCCGGCGATCAGGTCGCGCTCGAGCCTGCGGTCGGCGCTGTAGCCGAACACGTCGAGCGGCGTGCCGCGCAGCACGCGCAACCTCGCCAGGATCCGGAACAGCGGCAGCATCCACGCGCCGAAGGCACGCTTCTTCGGCCGGCCCGACGCATCGACCCCCGGCAGCATCGGCGGCGCCAGGTTGAAGTTGATCTTGAAGTCACCCTCGAACTGGTCGCGGACCTGCTTCTCGAACCGGCCGTCGGTGTACAGCCGCGCGACCTCGTACTCGTCCTTGTAGGCCAGCAGCTTGGCGTAGTTGATGGCCACCGCGCGGGTCAGCGCCTCGCCGTAGCCGTCGGAGGCCGCGCGCACCTGCGCCACCAGCTTGCGGTAGCGGTCGGCCAGAGCGGCATTCTGGTAGTCAGTCAGCAGTGCGCTGCGGTGGGCCACGATCTCGTCGAGTGACATCTCGTCGAGCGTCTTCGGCGCGATGGTTTCGTCGGCGCCTTTCAGCATATCCGCAAGTCGCGCCGGATCGGCGGCGGCAAGCCGGCCGAGCTGGAACGCCAGCATGTTCATCTTGATCGACACGCCGTTGAGCTCGATGGCCTGCTCGATCGAGGCGGCCTGCAGCGGCAGCAGACCCTGCTGATAGGCAAAGCCCATCATCATCATGTTGGTGGCAATGGAATCGCCGAGCAGCGCTTCGGCCGCCTTGGTGAAATCGAGGAAGGTCGATTCCTTCTTCAACGATGCTTCCAGCACATTGTTGACCTTGCGGGTCTGGAAGTTGAAGTCGCGGTTGCGCACGAAATCGGCGATCGGAATCAGGTGCGTGTTGACGATGCCGACAGTGCGGCCCGCCTCACACAGTCCGATCGTATCCTTGGCGACTGCGACCACTTCATCGGCTGCGATCAAGAGATCGGCCGTGCCGGTGACGATGCGCGAACAGGTCACTTCCTCCGTGGTCTCGGCAAGACGGACGTGGCTGAGCACCGCGCCGCCCTTTTGCGCGAGGCCCGACATGTCGAGGATCATCGATGCCTTGCCCTCGATATGCGCGGCCATGCCGAGCAGCGCGCCGATGGTCAGCACGCCGGTGCCGCCGACGCCGCCGACCGCGACGTTGTAGGGCCGCTCAAGCCCGGGACGCCTCAGCGGCTCCGGCAACGCGCCGATGCTGCCGAGCTCGACCGGCGTCTTGCGCTTCAATTTGCCGCCATCGACGGTGACGAAGGACGGGCAGAAGCCCTTGAGGCAGGAATAGTCCTTGTTGCACGAGGACTGGTTGATGGTGCGCTTGCGCCCCAACGCCGTCTCCAGCGGCTCCACGGAAATGCAGTTCGACTGCACCGAGCAGTCGCCGCAGCCTTCGCAGACCGCGGGATTGATGATGATGCGGCGCTGCGGATCCTCCAGCGTGCCGCGCTTGCGGCGGCGGCGCTTCTCGGCGGCGCAGGTCTGCACGAACACGATGGCCGAGCAGCCCGGCACCTCGCGCAGCGTCCTCATCACATGGTCGAGCTCGTCGCGATGCGCAAGCTTCACACCCGGCGCAATGGTCGAGGCCGGATAGGCATCGGGGTTTTCCGACACCAGGTAGATGTCGCGGATGCCCTCGCTGTGCAGCTGGAAGGTAATCTGCTGCGGCGACAGCTCGCCGTCATGCTTCTGGCCGCCGGTCATGGCCACGGCATCGTTGTAGAGGATCTTGTAGGTGATGTTGGCTTTTGAGGCGATCGACTGGCGGATCGCCAGCGAGCCTGAATGGAAATAGGTGCCGTCGCCGAGATTGGCGAAGATGTGCTTCTCATTTGTAAACGGCGCGATGCCGGTCCACGGCACGCCCTCGCCGCCCATATGGGTGAACGTCTCCGTCGAGCGATCCATCCACAGCGACATGAAGTGGCAGCCGATGCCGGCCAGCGCGCGGCTGCCTTCCGGCACCTTGGTCGATGTGTTGTGCGGACAGCCCGAGCAGAAATACGGCGTGCGGGTGATCGGCACCACCGCCTGCACCTGCGAGGCGTCGCGGCCGTGAAACCAGTCGGCCTTGGCGCGCAGCAGCGCGGCGATTTCCGGATCGATCTCCATGGCCAGCAGGCGGTCGACCAGCGAGGTCGCGACCTTGGCGACGCTGAGCTCCTCGGCGAACGGCAGGAAGCGGTGATCCTTGTCGTCCATCTTGCCGATGATGCGCGGGCGCACGTCGTCGCGCCAGTTGAACAGCTCCTGCTTGACCTGGTTCTCGACGATCTCGCGGCGTTCCTCGACGATGAAGATCTCCTCGAGACCGACGGCGAAATTGCGCACGCCTTCCGGCTCCAGCGGCCACGGCATGCCGATCTTGTACAGCCGCAGCCCGATCTTCGCGGCGACCTGCTCGGTGATCCCCAGCTCGCGCAGCGCCTGGCGCACGTCCTCGTAGCTCTTGCCGGAGGCCATGATGCCGAACCGCGCGTTCGGCGAATCCATGGTGACGCGGTTGATGTTGTTGGCGCGGGCGAAGGCGATGGCGGCAAAGCCCTTGTAGTCCTGCAGGCGGCGATCCTGATCGTAACGATCGTCGGGCCAGCGCAGGTTCAGTCCGCCCGGCGGAATTTCGAAATCGGCCGGAATGTTGAACGGCTTGAGTTCGTTGTTGAGGTCGATCTCCGCGGTGGTCTCCACGGTCTCGGTGATCACCTTCATGCCGACCCAGCAGCCGGAGTAGCGCGACATCGCGATGCCCAGTAGTCCCATCTCGATCATCTCGTGGATCGACGATGGATAGAGATACGGCATCAGGGCCGACATGAATGCGTGGTCGGACTGGTGCGGCACGGTGGAGGATTTGGCGCCGTGGTCGTCGCCGGCGAGGCACAGCACGCCGCCGAATTTCGCCGAGCCCGCGGCGTTGCCGTGACGGAACACGTCGCCACAGCGATCGACGCCGGGGCCCTTGCCGTACCAGATGCCGACCACGCCATCATACTTGGCGCCGGGCGACAGATTGAGCTGCTGGGTGCCCCAGATCGCGGTGGCGGCGAGATCTTCGTTGACGCCGGGCTGGAATTTGACGCCGTAGGCATCGAGGTGTTTTCGTGCCGCCATCAGCTGCTGGTCATAGCCGCCGAGCGGCGAACCGCGGTAGCCGGTGACGAAGGCGGCGGTGTTCAGGCCCGCGGCGCGATCGCGCCGGACCTGGGCCATCGGCAGCCGGACCAGCGCCTGGATGCCGGTCAGAAAGATGTGGCCGGAGCCCTGGGTGTATTTCTGATCAAGACTGATCGGCCCCTGATTGATTCCCATTCCACCCTCTTTCGCTGCGATACTCGCTGGTCGTGCAGCGGCGCTGTTTGTTGATCTTAGACGGAGTCATCGACTCTATTAGAAACAGTCTATGTTGGTTTCCAAGGCCTGCGCACCTCAATTCTCCGCAACGGAGGCCCGCGAAACAACAACGCAACTTCGTTCTGGAACCGGGGGCAGCGACGACGCCTTGTGTCGCTACCAAGCCGCTTCACGCAAGGACGTGAGCGACTGGCGGCCTTGCGGCAGCGCAGCAATCACCGGGCGCGATAGTCCTGCTAATTAGGCAGCGGAAGGCGGAACATTGGCCTTTACCAGCCATTGGCTAGGGACCACCCTGATCACTCAGGCAAGGAGGATCATATGGCGCATGAGATTCACAGCGGCGCTCCCAGCAGCAGCCGGGGCGTGACCGACTTCGGTACGGTTCATGATCACAAGCCGACCAAGGCAATGATCGGCGTGGCGCTCATGATCGTTCTGGGATTCGTATTCTACGAGCTTGGCGGCAAGTCGCCCGCCATGCATTCGTCATCGAGGCCCGCGGCGCACCAGACCGTCGCGTCGTCAAGCCACTAGCCTTCGACAGCTTCGGTCGCGTCGGGCACTGCGTGTAGCGCCATCCGCCGACGCTGCGTTGCTGATCCGATATGCCGCAGACCGGGCGTGCCGCGTCCACGAATCGTCGGGTGAATCGCGCTGGCGGCGTCGGCGGCAACCTCACGACGGGCCTCCCAGCGCATGGCACGCTGTACCAGGGGTTGCGACTGCGTCGACAGCGGACCAGCCAGGCGCCAGAACATCCGCATCATGCTGCCAAGAGCCAGCTCTTCAAGCCCGTGCAGTTCGATGTCCTGCGGGACCGGAAACATCTCGACATCGACGATCGGTCCGGCAGCATCGCGCGGCGTCATGCGATGCACGGTGGCGCCGAATTCGCGCGCGCCATCCTGCAGCGCGAAGCGCGCCGGTTCAGCGTCGGGATAATGCGGCGACCCCGGGTGGAACCGATAGGCGCCGAAGCCGAGCTGATCGATCGCCTCGGGCGGCACGGTCGCCGGCGTCGCGAAGGCAATCAGGCGGGCGCGCTGCAGCCATTCGGACTCGATGGCGGCAAGATCAGCCACGGTGAAGACCGGATGTACCAGCAGCTGCGAATTGTGGCCGCGCAACACCGATGCCAAAGCAGCATGCTCGACCGCGCCGGCGAGCAAAATGATCGTATCAAACATTTACCGACGCCAGCCTGTTCTGATGAATCACTGCTCTGATTCTCGCAGCCAGCTGTTAAAATCTGATTAGCCATTCCGGTGCCCGCCAGCCGGCAAAAATGCAGGATCCTCGCCCGCAGCGCGGAACACCCGTCCGGCCCCGCCATTATCTCCGTGCCACAGGAGGATCCGACATGGCAGACCCGATCAACCCGAACGATCCCTATCGCCCCAACCCAGCCGACGACGAGATGACCCGCCGTTCAGCGCGCTTGGACGAGCTCCAGCCAGACCCGCAACTCGCGGAGGCACCAGCCAATGGCGGCCGCATTGCGATGGTCGCACTCGGCATTGCCGTGATTCTCGGCGCGGTGTTCTACGGCCTCAATGGCGGTGCGGTGAACCCCGCGGACACTTCGAAATCGGCGACGCAGAGTGCGCCGGCCCGCCAGGACAGCGCACAGACGACGCCGCGAACGCCCACCAACAACATCGCCGACTCCAAACCGCCGGTGGCACCAGGCATCCGCGACGTGACGCCGTCCAACAACCAGAACAATCAACCCGGGGTCACCACGGGCGCGGCACCGTCACGGCCGCAGCCGCCGGCCAATGCACCGACCGGCGCCGAGGTCGACAGCGCCAAGGGCGGCGCACGAAACTGATCGCGACGGTCGTGATCCAGATCGCATGAAATCCGGCGGGCAGTTCGGATGCCCGCCGTTTCCCTTGCCAGCATCAGAGTGCGTCGTGTCTGGCGCGACTGTCGTCGGGGGCCTGGGTGCGGTCGAGCATGCCGTAATCGCGGATCACACCGGCGATGCGCAGGCGGTAGTTGGCAAAGATCTGCGCACGGCCGCGTCCCTGCGTCGCGCGGTGCTCCGGCGTGTTGCGCCACGCCGCCACCGCAGCCTCGTCCCGGAACAGCGACAGCGACAGGATCTTGCCGGGCTCGGTCAGGCTCTCGAACCGCTCCACCGAAATGAAGCCATCGATGGTCGCAAGCAGCGGCTTCAACTCGGCGGCGAGGTCAAAATACTGCTGACGATGCTCCGGCTTCGGCCAGACCTCGAAGATGACGGCAATCATCAGAACCTCCCTTTTCCATCCGCCCTAGCCTAGATCGCTACCGGACGCAAAAAGCTGCGCTCCTCCGCCAGGATGAATTTGTGCTCCTCGGCGAAGGCAAAATTGGCGGCGCCATCCTTGTCGCAGCGCAGCCGCGCACGATAGGCCTCATAGGCCGCCAGACTGTCGAACGAGATCAGGGCATACGCAATGTTGTTGCTGCCCTCATGCGGCATCCAATAGCCCGCGAGGTCGCCGCCGCAGGCTGGGATGATACCAAGCCATCGTTTCGCATAGTCCTCGAACATACCACGCTTGAAGGGATCAATCTGGTAGCGGATGAACACGGTGACGGTCACGACAAGCTCCACGTTTCAGGTAGATCGCCGGTGTAACCGCCCGATGGCCATCGATGCTTCGGTTCCTGTCGAAGCATGAAGCCAGACCCCGACGTGGCGATGTTCGGCGCCGGCACGGCCTGATTGACCATGCAAGTTCCACATCACCTCCGGTTGCCGAGTCATAGCCGCTCTGTATACCCCCGTGGGTTGTACGGTCTGGAAACTTCACCCTTAATTAAATCCGAACGCCCACGGTGAAAGCCGCAGGGCGAAGGTATTGCCCTTGCTCAAAAATCTCAAAAACAGGGGGGCGTCTCTTGGCCCGACTCAACTTTCGCATCGGCACCAAGCTTGGCCTGACGGCGGGCATCGGCGTCCTGCTGGTGGCCGGCATGATGGCCAACGAGATCATCGGCAATGACTCGATCGCGCTGTCGAGCCGGATGGTGCTCGTCAATACGTCCAACAAGTCCGATCTACAGGGAACCGATGTATTTCTGGCGCGCACCGAGATCGCGATGCGCGATATCGGCGGGGCCACCACGGTCGCCCAGCTGGAAAACAGCCTGAAGGAGGTGCGCGGGCATCTCGCCGGAGCCAGCGCACTTCTGAATGCCGCCGAGCAGCGCGCCACACGGCAGCCGACGAAAGACGGCTATCGCGCGATCCAGGTAAACATTGGCAAATATCTGACCATCGCCGCTGACCTTGCCGCAGCAAGGAAAGCCGCCCTCGATGGCGCTGTGGAACGCACCCAGGCAACGCTGAACTGGGACCGCGCCTTCGACGGATTGCTGGCCTCCCCTGCCTTGGCTGCGTTGCCCAATCATCGCGATATCGAACTCGAATTGCGGACAGCGGACGGCGCCTACAACGCAGCGCGCGCCGCCGCCTGGCAGTTTGCCGTCGCGGCTGAGCCGAAGCAGATCGAACTTCTCTCCAGCGAGGCAATCGCGGCAATCGACTCGCTCAAGCGCGCGCGCAAGCTGGCCGGCGAAGCCGGTCAGACCGCAGTCATCGACGCGCTGGTTGCGGCAGCCGTCAAGTTCAAGAGCGCGGCGGAAGCCGTCGCCAAGGCAGAGGACCGCAAATTCCACATCCGCGACGAGCAGGCAGCCCCGCTCGTCGCGGACATCGGCAGCCGCATCGTCAAGCTGACCGAGGTCGCCAACGGATTTGCCGCCATGCGGCAGGCCGAACTGCTCGCGGAACTGAGCCGCGTCGCGACGGTCGCGCTCGCGGTCGGCGCGCTGGTGGTACTGATGCAGATCGGCTCCGCGCTGTTCTCGGTGCTGACCATCGCCCGCCCGATCCGCCGCATCGGCGAGGTGCTGCTGGACCTGGCCGGCGGCAACAAGGCGGTCACCATCCCCTACACCGAGCGCGGCGACGAAGTCGGCGACAATGCCCGCGCGGCCCGCACCTTCCGCGACAATCTGATCCGCATCGAGCAGATGGAGGCGGAACAGAAGGACCTGGAGGCAGCCACCGCCGGCCGCCGCAAGGCCGACATGATCAAACTGGCCGACGCGTTCCAGGCGGCGGTCGGCGGCATCGTCGACTCGGTGTCGTCGGCTTCCGGCGAACTCGAAAAGGCCGCAGGCACGCTTTCCGGCACCGCAGAAGAAACCCAGCAACTGTCCGGCATGGTCGCCTCCGCCTCCGAGGAAGCCTCGGCCAACGTCGAATCGGTGGCCTCCGCCGCCGAGGAGATGAGCGCGTCGGTCACCGAGATCAGCCGACAGGTGCACGACTCCAGCCGCATCGCCGGCGAGGCGGTCAAACAGGCCGAACTCACCGACGTGCGGATCAACGAATTGTCCGAAGCCGCCGGCCGCATCGGCGATGTCGTCAAGCTGATCACGGCCATTGCCGAGCAGACCAACCTGCTCGCGCTCAACGCCACCATCGAAGCCGCCCGGGCCGGCGAATCCGGCCGCGGCTTCGCGGTGGTCGCCAGCGAGGTCAAGGCGCTGGCGGCGCAGACCGCCAAGGCCACCGACGAGATCAGCGTGCAGATCACCGGCATGCAGGCGGCGACCAAGGATTCGGTCGGCGCCATCAAGGAAATCGGCGCCACGATCAGCCGCATTGCCGACATCGCCTCGACCATCGCAGCCACGGTGGAGGAACAGGGCGCGGCGACTGCGGAAATCGCCCGCAACGTCGGCGAAGCGGCCAAGGGCACTGCCCAGGTCGCGGAGAAGATCACCCAGGTCAACCGCGGCGCCAGCGCCACCGGCTCGGCCTCGGCCCAGGTGCTGATGTCGGCTCGCTCGCTATCGAAGGAAAGCGGCAGCCTCAAGAGCGAAGTCGACAGCTTCCTGCAGACTGTCAGGGCAGCCTGAACCATCGCCGGGGTGCGATCGCCGCATCGCGCCCCGGCCACCTCGTCGATCACCTCGTCACCGCAAGCCCGCCGCCAGAGCCGGCCATGCGAAGCCGCGCCGTTTGTCCGGAAGAAGCCGGTCGTCAGGGAGACAGAAATGAAGATCAGCATCGTTGGCTGCGGAGCAACCGGTGTCGCCATCCTGCGACACCTCGCCGAACTGGCCTGTTCGGACGCGGATCGCTGCCCGGTGTCGGAGATCCAGCTTTTCGACAAGTCGGGTTTTGACGGCGGCATGGCCTACCGCACCCAGAGCGATCAGCATCTGCTCAACATGCGGGTGTCGACGATGTCGATCCGCGCCGGCGACAGTCAGGACTTCCTGCGCTGGACCTCGCGGGCCGGCGTCGCCTGCGAAGCCAACGATCACCTGCCCCGCAAGGTCTATCGCGACTATCTCGAGGAGGTCAGGCAGTCAGCCATCGAGCGCTGCCGCAATGCCGGCATCCGCGTCTCGGTCGAACATGCCGAAGTCATCGCCATGCACCTTACCCCCGCCCAGGACGTCGTGCTGCAAACGGATCGCCATGAAAGCCATGTGTCGTCGGTGATGGTGTTGTGCACCGGGCACAACGCGCCCGACGACAATTACAACCTCGGCGCCAGCAAGAACTTCCTGCCCGATCCCTATGCTGCGTTCAACTTCGCCGACCGGGGCGACCTCGAGGTCGGCATCCTCGGCAGCGGCCTGACCGCGATCGACAGCCTGCTGGCGCTGGCGCGCAGCCATCCGTCGGTCAGGGTCACCTGCCTGTCCCGCAGCGGGCTGTTTCCCACGGTGCAGGCGATCAGCAGGCCGGATGCGGACGGTGAATTCCGCGACGCGCTGCGCCGCTACGTCGACGATCGCCACCGGATCGAGGCCGACGACCTGGCGTCCACGATCTCCCGCCTGCTGCACGCCACCACGGGATTGCACTGCAACCTGTCGTTCGGCAACGACGATGCCGATGCGCTGGCCGACCTGGAGCACAACATCGCCCAGACGGAAGCGCGCGCACCGAACGTGACCTCCTACCTGACCGGCGTCGTCGACCTCGTCTGCGACGCCTGGAGCAAGATGGACCACGACGAGAAATCCCGCTTCATGACCTGCTACAATTCCGGCTGGCTGCGGAACCGGTCGGCGATGCCGCTGGCAAATGCCCTCAAGGTGCGCGACCTGCTGCGCACTGGCCGACTGTCGACGCGTTCCGGGCTGCGCAGCGTGGCCGCCATCGGCAGCCGCTTTCGGGCAACGTTCGGCACCGGCAACAGCTGCGACCTGGACCATGTCATCGCCGCCACCGGCCCGTCCTATCAGCTCGATGCCTTGCCGCTCTACGCGGACATGCAGCGCCAGGGCCTCGTCGTTCTCGATTCGCACGGCGGAATTCGCTGCGATTATGACGACAGCCGCGTGCTCGACGAGCGCGGCGGCAAGCACAGCAATATCTTCGCGGTCGGTAGCCCGACCAAGGGGACGCATTTCTATGCCGGCGCGGTGGACATCAACCTGCGCCGCGCCGAATCCGTCATCGACACCATCCTCGGCGATGCAGAGCAGCTGCGGTCACGCAGCACCGGCGCCAAGGCCGCCGCCAAACTCGAAGTCGTCGACTGACCCCTCATCAAGCCCCGCCAGGAGCACCGCACATGAATTCCGTGACCACCCCCGTCGACGAACTGGAACGCCTCGCCGACCTGGTGCAGCGTCAGCACCCTTCGGTGAACAACCTGTTGCTGATGCCCGACGACAAGTACCAGACCCGGACCGTCACCCTCGACGCGGTGATGCGCGAAGTCACCGACTGTATTGCACAGGGATTTCGCGGTCGTCGGGCCGCTGACTTCCCGATGCTGTATTGCGCCTGGGGCAAGTGCCGGGTCGGATCGACGGCGCTGACCAACCTGTTCGGTGTGGCCGGCATGCCGTCCTACTTCCAGCCGGTGAAGGTGGTGCTGCGCCACGCGCTCATGGGCCGTGCCGGCGCGCCGTGGGACCTGCCTGTCGCCGCCGACCACCCGGTGGTGTTCAGCAAGGAAATGGCCGGCCCCTACGCGCTGGCCGAGTGCCTGTTCCAGCCGCTGCAGCCGCTGATCGAAGCCGGTTATCCCGCAGACAAGTTGCACTTCATCATGCTCGACCGCGATCCTGCCAGTTCGCTGGCATCATGGATCGAGAAATGGTCGGACCGCGTGCCTGACGCCACCCTGATGCAGAACTTCGTCATCTCCTCGCTGAATACGCTGCGGGTCGAGACCTATGCCCGGCGCCACGGCGTGCCCGTCACGCATTACGTCTACGAGGCCAGCAAGGAGCCGGTGCCGTCGATCCGCGCGCTGTTCACCCGCCTGGGACTGGCCGACCGCTTCACGGAAGACGCCGTGACCGAATGGAAAGAGATGGGCAGACTGGAATCCAAGGACGCGCGCATCACCTTCGTCAAGGAGCCTACGGTCTACACCGTCCCCGGCCTGCATGGCGAGGACACCGCCTATCGCTACCGCGCCCGCAAGACCAGCGGGCTGAGCGAGGAGCGGCTGGACCTGCTCGACCGCTTCGGCATCAACGGCATCTACCGGACGTCGGTGGAAGCCTGCATCCACGACCTCAAGCTCGACGCTGCGACTGCGGAGCGGCTGTTCGGCGACGTGCTCGGGGTCGACGCATGATTGACACCATCGACTCTCCCGACATTGCGCCGGCCATCGGGCGCGGCACCACCAGCCACCTGCAGCGGCTGGAGGCCGAAAGCATCCACATCCTGCGCGAGGTGGCGGCGGAATTCCGCAAGCCGGTGATGCTGTATTCGATCGGCAAGGACTCCTCGGTGCTTCTGCATCTGGCGATGAAGGCGTTCTATCCCGGCAAGCCGCCGTTTCCGCTGCTGCATGTCGACACCACCTGGAAGTTTCGCGAGATGATCGCGTTTCGTGACCAGCGCGTCCGCGACCTCGGCCTCGATCTGCTGGTCCACGTCAATCCCGACGGTCTCGCGCAGGGCATCGGCCCATTCAGCCACGGCTCTGCCGTGCATACCGACGTGATGAAGACCCAGGGGCTGCGCCAGGCACTCGACCTGCACGGCTTCGATGCTGCGATCGGCGGGGCGCGACGCGACGAGGAAAAGTCCCGCGCCAAGGAGCGCATCTTCTCGCATCGCAGCGCAGCGCATCGCTGGGATCCGAAGAACCAGCGGCCGGAGCTGTGGAGCCTGTACAATACCCTGCTGGCGCCGGGCGAAAGCATGCGGGTGTTCCCGCTGTCGAACTGGACCGAGCTCGACATCTGGGAATACATCCTGCTGCAAGACATCCCGATCGTGCCGCTGTATTTCGCCGCCAGGCGGCCCGTGGTGGAGCGCGACGGCGCGCTGATCATGGTCGACGACGACCGCATGGCGATGCGGCCGGGCGAAACGCCCGAACTGCGTTCGGTCCGCTTTCGCACGCTCGGCTGCTATCCCCTCACCGGCGCGATGCCGTCCACCGCCACGACGCTGCCGGAGATCGTCCAGGAGATGATGGGCTCGCGCACGAGCGAGCGCGAAGGCCGCGTCATCGACCGCGACAGTTCCGCCTCCATGGAACGCAAGAAAGCCGAAGGTTATTTCTGATGTCCTTGATCGATGAGCCGCTCGACCGCGCCCTCGACGCGCTGCGTTCCGACCATGGCGACCGCCCGACATTGCGCTTCGTCACCTGCGGCAGCGTCGACGACGGCAAGAGCACGCTGGTCGGCCGTCTGCTGTACGATTCGAAACTGCTGCTCGACGACCAGCTCAGCGCGCTGCAAGCCGAGAGCAATATCGCCGGCAGCAGCGGCGCGCTGGATTTCGCGCTGCTGGTGGACGGGCTGCAGGCCGAGCGCGAGCAAGGCATCACCATCGACGTCGCCTACCGTTTCTTCGGTACCGCGCGGCGCCGCTTCGTGGTCGCCGACACGCCGGGCCATGTGCAGTACACCCGCAACATGGCCACCGGCGCCTCGCACGCCGAACTGGCTGTGGTGCTGATCGATGCGCGCAAGGGCGTCATCACCCAGACCCGGCGCCACAGCCATATCCTCGGCTTGTTCGGTATCCGCCACGTGGTGCTGGCGGTGAACAAGATGGACATGGTCGGGTTCGACGAAGACCGCTTCACCGAAATCGCTGTCGAATACCGCCTGCTCGCGGAAAAGCTCGGCATTGCCCATGTGCAATGCATCCCGGTGGCGGCGCGCGACGGCGACAACATCTTTACGCCGAGCGCGCGGATGCCCTGGTACACCGGTCCCACGATCATGGAGCATCTGGAGACCGTCGACGTCTCCGGCGATGTCGCCAGCCGACCACTGCGCTTTCCGGTGCAGTGGGTGAACCGGCCCAATGCGGAATTTCGCGGCTTCTGCGGCCGCATCGCCAGCGGTACGGTGCAGCGCGGCGACGCGGTGACGGTGCAGCCGTCGGACCGCCGCAGCCATGTCGCCCGCATCGTCACCGCCGACGGCGACCTTGAGGCCGCCGTGGCCGGACAATCGGTGACGCTGGTGCTGGCCGACGAGGTCGATGTCAGTCGCGGCGACGTGCTGACGTCCGGTGTGCCGCCGCTGGTGTCGGACCAGTTCGCCGCGCATCTGGTATGGTTCGACGATGCCGCCCTGCTGCCCGGCCGCCGCTACATCCTGAAATGCGGCAGCGCCACCACCGGCGCGGTGATCACCACGCTGAAGCACAGCGTGGCGATCGACACCATGGAGCATCAGGCCGCCACCACGCTGTCGGCCAACGAGATCGGCTGCGTCAATCTCAGCCTCGACCGGCCGCTGGTCTGCGAAGCCTATGGCGACGACCGCGCGCTCGGCAGTTTCATCCTGGTCGATCCGATCAGCCATTGCACCGCGGCGGCGGGGATCATCGATTTCGCGCTGCGCCGCGCCAGCAACATCCAGTGGCAGACGCTGGATGTGGACAAGACGATACGCGCCCGGCTCAAGCAGCAGAAACCCTGCGTGCTCTGGCTGACCGGCCTCAGCGGCGCCGGCAAGTCGTCGATCGCCAATCTGGTGGATCGCCGGCTGTGCGAACTCGGCCGCCACGCTTATCTGCTCGATGGCGACAATCTGCGCCATGGCCTCAACCACGATCTCGGCTTTACCGCCGAGGCGCGGGTCGAGAACATCCGCCGCGTCGCCGAGGTCGCAAAACTGTTCGTCGACGCCGGCTTGATCGTGCTGGCGTCGCTGATCTCGCCCTTCCGCAGCGAGCGCGACATGGCGCGCAACGGACTCGCAGAGGGCGAGTTCATCGAGATCCATGTCGCGACGCCGCTCGACGAATGCGAACGCCGCGACCCCAAGGGCCTGTATCGCCGCGCCCGTGCGGGCGAGCTGCCGAATTTTACCGGCATCGACTCGCCCTATGAGGCCCCCGAAGAACCGGAGATCGTGCTCGACACCGCGGCGCTGTCGGCCGAAGCCGCCTGCGACCGCATCATGGCCTATCTGCAGGAGCACCATTACGTGTAGCGGCCACGCCGGTGCACGATGACATCCCCCAAACGTGAGGGCCCCCACCTTACCTTCGCCACAACCGGGCACCAAGCAGGCGCATCAACTGCCAACCGGATGTTCCCGATGAAACGCCTGCTGCTGTCCGCTCTGCTCGCCGCGCTTCCGCTCGCTTCCGCCCATGCCGGCGAGCCGATCGCGCGTGAACCCTACGGCATCGGGCTCGAAGGCTTCGCCTATCCCTACCCGGTCAGCCTGCTGCCTGTCGTCAATGATGGCGAGCAGTTGCGCATGGCCTATATGGACGTGCCGTCATCGAAGCCCAATGGCCGCACCGTGCTGCTGCTGCATGGCCGCAACTTTCCGTCGAGCTACTGGGCGCCGGTGATCGGCGTGCTCTCCGAGGCCGGCTACCGCGTCGTCGTGCCGGACCAGGTCGGCTTCGGCAAATCCTCCAAGCCATCGGGCGAGCTGCATTTCGACACCCTGGCACGCAACACCATCGCGCTGATCGACCATCTCGGAATCGCGAAATTCGACGTCGTCGCGCATTCGCTGGGCGGCATGCTCGGCGTGCGCATCGCGCGCACCTTTCCCGACCGCATCGATCACCTGCTGCTGGCAGCGCCGATCGGCCTCGAGGATTACCGCCAGTACGTGCCGCCAACGCCCACCGAGCAGATCATCGAGACCGAGGACAAGCTCACCGCCGAGGGCTATCGCAAGCAGCTCGAGGTGAACTATTCGCTGAAGCTGCAGCCCGACCAGGTGACGCCGTTCATCGATGCGCGCTTCAACATCAAGGGCGCCGCCGACTATCCGCGCTGGCTGCGCGCCTTCGTCAGCTCGGCGCAGATGATCTACCGCGAACCGGTGGTGCACGAGATCCCGCAGATCGCTTTGCCCACTCTGTTCGTCATGGGCGCCGACGACCACAACGCCCCCGGCAAGCCGCTGGCGCCGGAAGCGCTGCGGCCGAAGATGGGCCAGAACGCCGATCTGGCCAAGGCGCTTGCCGCAAAGATGCCCAACGCCAGGGCCGAGGTGCTGCCCGACGCCGGGCATCTGGTGTTCCTCGACGCGGCACCAAGATTCAACGAGCTGATGCTGGCGTTCCTGTCGAGCAAATAGCGTTGCACTCCTGAGCGGATCTGGGGGCTGCGCGGCGCGATATTCATTTCGTGTTCAGGCAGAATCCGTTTATCTGCAGGACACGCGAAGGCTGACCCGCGTCCAGACTTTCGCCACGTACCGACGCCAATCGCGGGGGTTTCGTTTGCAGCGCCGCCACGCGGCCAATGGAGGAAGACCATGAAGAAGCTTTTTGCCGCGGCGCTGTTCGCCGCCACCGTCGGCGGCCTCGGTGCCGCCAGCGCCATGCCACTGGCGCCGCTGAACGCCGCCGACACCGCCGCCGTGATCC
>DATCUS010000173.1:0-5200 GCA_036561845.1 Tardiphaga sp.
TGTGGCGCTGCTGCTGGTGATCGTCAGCCTGTGGTTGACTTTCGCCCGTATCCTGCGGCCGCTGTCGGCGCTGACCGGCGCGATGCGCGGCCTCGCCGCCGGCGATCTGAGCATCGCGCTGCCGGGGCTGCAGCGCACCGACGAGATCGGCGAGATGGCGCAGGCGGTGGACGCCTGCAGGCGCCACGTCGAGGCCCAGGCGCGAGAGGAGATCGAGGCGAAAATTGCAGACGATGAACGCGTCTCGACGCAACGCCGCAAGGACATGCACCTGCTGGCCGAGGGCTTCGAGACCGCGGTCGGCGAGATCGTCGAAACCGTGGCGTCCGCCTCCACCGAACTGGAAGCCTCGGCGGGCACGCTCACCTCGACCGCCGAGCGGTCTGAGCAACTGGCCACGCTGGTGGCGGCGGCGTCCGAAGAAGCCTCCACCAACGTGCAGTCGGTGGCCTCCGCCACCGAGGAGATGGCATCCTCGGTCAACGAGATCAGCCGCCAGGTTCAGAATTCGGCGCGGATCGCCGGCGAGGCGGTCGAGCAGGCACAGAAGACCAACGACCGCGTCGGTGAGCTGGCGAAGGCCGCGGCCCGCATCGGCGATGTGGTCGAACTGATCAACACCATCGCCGGGCAGACCAACCTGCTGGCGCTGAACGCGACGATCGAGGCAGCGCGCGCGGGCGATGCCGGCCGCGGCTTTGCCGTGGTGGCGTCCGAGGTGAAGGCGCTGGCCGAGCAGACGGCCAAGGCCACCGGCGATATCAGCGCACAGATCAACAGCATCCAGGCCGCGACGCAGGAATCCGTGAGCGCCATCAGGGAGATTGGTGAGACCATCGGGCGCATGTCGGAGATCGCCTCGACTATCGCTTCGGCTGTGGAAGAGCAGGGTGCGGCGACGCAGGAAATTTCCCGCAACGTCCAGCAGGCGGCACAGGGAACCCAGCAGGTCTCCGCCAACATCACCGACGTGCAGCGCGGCGCCAGCGAGACCGGGTCTGCGTCCTCGCAGGTGCTCGCCGCAGCGACGTCGCTGTCATCGGAAAGCGCCCGGCTCAAGCTTGAGGTCAGCAAGTTTCTCAACTCGGTTCGGGCCGCATAGCTCGGCCGGGAGCACCGCCCTCGCGCCAGCATTAGAGCGGAGGCATCTGCGGCCTGATGACCACCATCGGCGGTCTCGGCCATGCCATGCCCTGTCTGGTACCGGACTCCTGGGCCAACGCGTTCTGGATCGCCATTGCCGGCGCGCTGGCGACGAAGACTGATATCAGTGCATCACCGGCCACTCGCGCAGTCATGCCGGCATAACAGATAACTGACAGGGCTCTCGAGAGTCGAAAAGCAGCAGAATCAGCACGGAGCATGGGCCGGCGTCGCCGGTAACGACGTTTCCGCCATGATGCTACCACCGTAGCGATTCAAATCCCCTCAGCGCTTAATGCAACTTTTATGGTCTCCCGATTACCTTAGCTGCACAGGCAATGGAATCGCATCATGCAAATCGGTCGGCTGTTTTCGCTATCAATGCTCTCGGTGACGGGATTGGCCGTCCTTCTTGGCGCTGAGGTTCTGGTACCACAGTATCGTACCGTCGCCAGCAAGAGTGAGGCGATCAAGGCCGTTGAGGCGTTCGGCGCGGTTCTGGTGGTGGGGCAGAACATGGCGGGTCTGCGTGCGCCCTATGTCGGTCCGCTGTTTCAGGAAGCCGCGGCCACGCCGGCCCAGCTCGATGCCGTTGCCAAGGTAGCCAAGGCATCCGACGAAGCCTTCGCGAGTGCGCGGGCGGCCGTCGGCGCACTCAGCGACGGAGCATTGGTGATCGATGGCCTGAACAATGCGGCGTCAAACCTTTCTGAAGTTCGCACTGCCGCCGACCGCGCCATGACCGTGGCGATGGCGGCGCGCGATCCCGCGGTGATCAAGGGCTTCCTGCCGGGCGTCGGCAAGGCCGTTGCCATGGTCGAGCCGCTGCTGAACCGCCTCGAGAACAAGGTCGCCGTGGCCGATGCTTCGCTCACGGGACTGTTGAGCATCGCCCGTACTGCGCAGGACATCCGGGTCTCCGGCGGCAGCCGCGCAGCGACGTTTTCGCTTCCGGTCAGCACGCGTCGTCCGCTGACGGCGGCCGAGCTCTCCAGCATGGACCGCGGCCAGGGTCGTATCGATGTCGGTCGCGAGCGGATCGAGGCAACTGTCGATCAGCTGGGCAAGCCCGAGCGTCTTGCCAACCCGCTCAAGGTCGCGATCGAGGGCTACTTCGAGCGCGCGGCGCCAGCCATTGAAAAGGAAATGCCCGCCGCGCGCACCGACGGAAAATATGCCATGACGTCCGACCAATTGGCTGCGACCATTGTGCCGGCCATTCAAGCCTTCATCACCGTGCGCGACGCTGCGCTGGCCGAGGCAGCAGAACGTGCACGGACGGCCCGCTACGAAGCCATGCTGATGCTGGTACTGACCTGCGTTGCCGTCCTGGCCTTGCTCGGCGTGCTGGCTGCCGTGACCTACATGCTGCGGCGTCGCGTGATCGCGCCGCTGGGAACGATCACCGAGGCGGTCAGCGAACTCGCCGCCGGCCGGCACGACGTTGCGATTCCGGCGATCGACCGCACCGACGAGATCGGGACCATGGCGAAATCCCTGCAGATCTTCAAGGAAACCCTCATTGCCAAACAGGCCGCCGACGAGGCCGCCGCCGTCGAGGCCGATGCAAAGATCCAGCGCGGCCAGCGTGTGGACAGGTTGACCGGCGATTTCGAAGCGATGATCGGCGAGATCGTCGAGATCGTTTCGTCGGCCTCGACCGAACTGGAAGCCTCGGCAGGTACGCTGACGTCCACCGCCGAGCGATCCGAGCAGCTGACCACGCTGGTGGCAGCGGCGTCCGAAGAAGCCTCGACCAATGTGCAGTCTGTGGCCTCGGCCACTGAAGAGATGGCATCCTCGGTCAACGAGATCAGCCGCCAGGTTCAGGACTCGGCGCGCATCGCCAGCGAGGCGGTGGAGCAGGCGCAGAAGACCAATGACCGCGTCGGCGAGCTGGCCAAGGCTGCGGCCCGCATCGGCGATGTGGTCGAACTGATCAACACCATCGCCGGGCAGACCAATCTGCTGGCGCTGAACGCAACCATCGAAGCTGCCCGTGCGGGCGAAGCCGGCCGCGGCTTTGCCGTGGTGGCGTCCGAGGTCAAGGCTCTGGCCGAGCAGACCGCCAAGGCGACCGGCGAGATCAGCGCGCAGATCAACGGCATCCAGGCGGCGACGCAGGAATCCGTCGGCGCGATCAGGGAAATTGGCGACACCATCGGGCGGATGTCGGAGATCGCCTCGACCATCGCTTCGGCCGTGGAAGAGCAGGGCGCGGCGACCCAGGAGATTTCCCGCAACGTTCAGCAGGCCGCGCAGGGGACCCAGCAGGTATCTGCCAACATCACCGACGTGCAGCGCGGCGCCAGCGAGACCGGATCTGCGTCCTCGCAGGTGCTGACTGCAGCGAAGTCGCTATCCGGCGAAAGCGCCCGGCTCAAGCTTGAGGTCAGCAAGTTCCTCAGTTCGGTGCGCGCCGCCTAGCGCCGGCTGACAGCACCCGTCGCGCGCCTTCGATGGCGCGGCGTGCGACTTCCTCGGGGCCGCGCTCCTTTGCCAGTGCGTCCATCGGCACTTCCAGCGCCACCGGAATGCCCGGCGGCATGTGGGCGAGCATGGCGGTCAGGTCGAGGCCGCCGTCGCCGGGCGGCAGCCGTTCGGCACGCGCAGTGTGCAGCAGGCCCTCAAGGGTCGCCGGCTTCTCCGCCGCGGCGTCGCACAGGTGCACGAACGGCAGCATCCGGGGCGCCATGGCATCCAGTTCGGCGAGGCTGCTGTCGGAGCGGGCGAAGTGCAGCGCGTCGACAAGCACGGCGGCGTTGCCACGTCCGGTCGCCTCGACAACCGCGCGCGCCTGTCGCAGGTTCGATACGTCGGTCCACGGAAAGAACTCCATCACCGCATTCATACCGTAGCGCCCGGCGAGATCGGCCAGTGCCGCAAGGCTGTCGGCGAGCCGCGTGAGATCGGGATCGTAGGGCGCGCAGATCAGGTGTTGCGCGCCGAGCGTGGCGCCGGCCGCAACCACCGGCTCCAGCGCATCGATGTCGATGCCCTCCGTCAGCTTGACGAATTCGATGTCCAGGACGCGGACGCCCGTGGCTTGGAGGCGCGCGCGGGTCTCGCGCATCATCGCTACGTCGTGCATCAGCGGGTAGAAGCGGCTTTCCGCCGTCACCTGGATCAGCCGCAGCCCGACGCTGGCATAGCCGCAACGCGCAGCGACGTCGATCATGTCGGGCGGCGCCAGCGACAGCACGGTGAGGTGGGCGAGGGAGAAGTCGGTCATGCATGATCCCGCTGGACGTCGTCGCTGTCTTCATAGTCGCTGACGCCCGCGATATGGCGCGCGGCGACATAGCCGAAGGTCATGGCAGGGCCGAGATTGACGCCGCCGGCCGGATAGTTGCCGCCCATGATGCTGGCCATGTCGGCGCCGACCGCGTGCAATCCCCGAATCGGTGCTTGCGCAGCATCGAGCACGCGGCCGAATTCGTCGGTGATCAGGCCGGCGAAGGTGTTGAAGCTGCCTGGCAGCACCTTCACTGCATAGAACGGTCCGTGTTCGATCGGCGCCACGCAGGGGTTCGGCGCATGCGTCGCGTCGCCCTGCCGGCGGTTGTAGGGCGTGGTGCCGCGCCCAAAGGCCGGGTCCTCGCCGTGGCGCGCGTGCGCGTTGTAGTCGTCGAGCGTCGCCTGCAGGCCGCTCGCATCGATGCCGCAGGCCTGCGCCAGTTCGGCGACAGTGTCGCCGCGCTTGATATAGCCGGAGCGGATATAGGGCGCCACCGGCAGCGGCGCCGGCCGGCTGACGCCGAGGCCGTAACGGCGCTGGAAGGCGCGGGTGCAGATCAGCCACGACGCGACGTCCTGATCCGCCGGTGCCGCCTTCAGCATCGCCGCGACATAATCGTGATAGCCGTCGGCCTCGTTGACGAAGCGGCGGCCATTGGCGAGCACCGCGATGATGCCGGGCTTGCCGCGCTCGATGATGTGTGGGAAGTGCCCCACGCTGCCGTCGCCGTAGGGCACCAGCGACACCGGCACCCAGGCGCCGGGCGCGGCCAGCGTGGTATCGACCACCGCGCCGACGGCTTCGCCGAGCCGCAGCCCG
>DATCUS010000174.1:0-7504 GCA_036561845.1 Tardiphaga sp.
CGGCGAGCAGCTGCGCCGCCCGGTCGGCCAATGACCGACCGGCGTCGGTCAGCGCCAGCCGCCGCGAGGTACGGTTGAACAGCCGGGCGCCGAGCCGCTCCTCGAGCCGGGTCACCGCCTTGGACACCGTGGCCTTGGACAGCGTCAGTTCGGCGGCTGTGGCCGCGAACGAGCGCAGCTCCACCACCTTGGCAAAGATCGCCAGTCCTTCGAAGTCGGGGAGCCTGGACATTGGTATGTCTCGATAACGATTTCAGAAACAATGAGTTTCGATCATTTCTATTTATGCATCAACCGTAACCGGATATCCAGAGGTTCACGCACCAACCCGGAGATTTCGTCATGATCGAACTTCGACCTTTCAACAAGCTCGGCGGCGCCGACCACGGCTGGCTCAAGGCCAAGCATCATTTTTCGTTCGGCAGCCACTACGACCCCGACAATATGGGGCACGGTGCCCTGCGAGTCTGGAACGACGACGAGATCGCGCCGAACTCCGGCTTTCCGGCGCATCCGCACGCCAACATGGAAATCATCACTTATGTCCGTGAAGGCGCCATCACGCATCAGGACAGTCTGGGCAACAAGGGCCGCACTGAGGCCGGCGACGTTCAGGTAATGAGCGCCGGCACTGGCGTGCGCCACTCCGAATACAATCTCGAGCCCGGCACGACGCGGATCTTCCAGATCTGGATCGAGCCCACCGAGGCTGGCGGTCAGCCGTGCTGGGGCGCCAAGCCGTTTCCGAAGTCGGATCGCTCCGGCAATTTCGTCACCATCGCCAGCGGCTTCAAGTCGGACACCGCGGCATTGCCGATCCGCGCCGACGCTCGCGTGGTGGCGACCACGCTGAAGGCCGGCGAGACCGCGGAATATCAGCTCGGCAAGACCCGCAATGGCTACCTGGTGCCGGCTGCGGGCGCCATCGAGATCAATGGCGTGCGCGTCAATGCCCGCGACGGCGTGGCGATCCACGACGAGGCCGTGGTGAAGATCACCGCGCTGGAAGACTCCGAACTCGTGATGGTCGACGCGGCCTAGCGACGACCGACCCGCTCAACCAACCCACAGCAACAGGAGACCAAAATGGCAAAAGTACTCGTTCTATATTACTCCGCTTACGGCCACATCGAGACCATGGCGAATGCCGTCGCCGAGGGCGCGCGCGAGGCCGGCGCCACCGTCGATATCAAGCGCGTGCCCGAGCTGGTGCCGGCCGATGTCGCCAAGGCGTCCTATTACAAGATGGACCAGGCGGCGCCGGTCGCCACCGTCGACGACCTCGCCAACTACGACGCCATCATCGTCGGCACCGGCACCCGATTCGGCCGCATGACTTCGCAGATGGCCAACTTCCTCGACCAGGCCGGCGGGCTGTGGGCCAAGGGCGCCCTGCACGGCAAGGTCGGCGGCGCCTTCACCTCCACCGCGACCCAGCATGGCGGCCAGGAAACCACCTTGTTCTCGATCATCACCAACCTGCTGCACTTCGGCATGACGGTGGTCGGCCTGAACTATGGCTTCCAGGGCCAGATGAAGCTCGACGAAGTCACCGGCGGTTCGCCCTACGGCGCCACCACCATTACCGGCGGCGATGGCAGCCGGCAGCCCAGCGAAAACGAACTGGCCGGCGCCCGCTACCAGGGCAAGGTGATCGCCGAAACCGCGAAAAAGCTGCATGGCTGATGCGATCAGGGCGGCGTTCTCGTTTCCGGAACGCCGCCCATTTACGTTTGCGTGAGGAATGCCGCGATGATCGAAGTCTATTACATGGTTCGGCTGGCACAGCGGCCGCTGCGGGCGATGGCCAGGCGCTGGGCGTGCCGCGGCCTGTATCGTGTCACCCGTGGCGAGGTGCGGTGCCCGGAGTGTCGCCAGCGTTAAGCATTCGGCGTAAGGTGGCGTGATCTCACTGCCGAAGGCTCCCGATGCTTGAACCGCCTGCCAAACTTGCCGCATTGGTCTTTGACCGGGATCAGGATCCTGATGCGTTGCTGCGCGACTTCGCCGCCGACCTCAACCGGCGCGGTTTTCGCGCCGTCGGGCTGGTGCAGGCCGGCGACCAGTCCGGCGCCGCGCCGCAACTCTCGGCCACGCTGGTGCACAGCGGCCAGCAGGTGCGCCTGTTCCAGGATCTCGGCCCCGCCGCCACCGGCTGCATGCTCGACGTCGGCCAACTGCTCGACGCCGGGGTTCAAGTCGCCCACGCCATGGATGCCGGCGCCGATCTGGTCATCATCAACCGGTTCGGCCGCCAGGAGCGCGAAGGCAAGGGTCTGTCCTACCTGATCGAGCGCGCGCTGAGCGCCGAGGTGCCGGTGGTCATTGCCGTCGCCAGCAACAGGATCGCCGCCTGGGAGGAGTTCGCCGGTGCCCTCAGCGTGGTGCTGCCCTGCGAGCGCGCGGCGCTGGAGCAATGGTGGGACGCGGTGTCGACCCCGTGTGCTGCCGCGCCGGCGGAAAACTGCCGCGGCCTGGGCGAAGCCCTCAAGTAGCGCACGCCCGCTCGCCGTCATACCCGCCGCGTTTCGCCGTCGGCTCCCGTCGTGCCGCGTTGAACTTTAGTCCTGCGCGCATCGCCGCGCAGCCGCTTGCCGCCCTTCGACGTTGATGCTAGATGTCGGGTCATCGTACAACTTACGCTTTGAGGCGGTGTCGAACCTGCAGCGACGCGTGATGCCCGACAGGAGTTCATTCAAGCGCCGCCACGCCCGCCCGGCTCGATTGCATGGACGGACGCGTTTCGCGCTCCTACACTGACAACAAGATCGACCCCAAAAGGGGCGAACCATAACCGGCCGCAATGTGCCGGAGCAGAAATTCACAGGGAGGATTTCGTCAATGAAACGCAGAGATGTCGTCAAGGCCGGCCTGGCCACGCTCGCCGTCGGAGCCACTGCTGGCCTCAGCCGCCTTACCCCCGCGATGGCCCAGACCAAGATGGTCATCAAGGCCGCCGATGTTCATCCGCTGGGCTATCCCACGGTGGAATCCGTGATCCGCATGGGCAAGAAGCTGGAAGCGGCTACCAGCGGCCGTCTCTCGGTACAGATGTTCCCCTCGATGCAGCTTGGCGGCGAGAAGGAAATGATCGAGCAGGCCCAGGTCGGCGCGCTGCAGATCGCCCGCATCTCGGTCGGCGCGGTTGGTCCGGTCGTCGACGACGTCAATGTCTTCAACATGCCGTTCGTATTCCGTGACGCCAAGCACATGGAAGCGGTGCTGGACGGCGATATCGGCAACGAACTGCTCAACAAGATCACCGCCAACGAGAAGACCGGTCTGGTCGCGCTGGCCTGGATGAATGCCGGCTCGCGCAACATCTACAACAGCAAGCGGCCGATCAACGGCATTGCCGATCTCAAGGGCCTCAAGATCCGGATGATCGGCAACCCGCTGTTCATCGACACCATGAATGCGCTCGGCGGCAACGGTATCGCGATGGGCTTCGATCAGGTCTACAGCGCGATGCAGACCGGCGTCGTCGACGGTGCCGAAAACAACCTGCCGTCATTCGTGGCGCAGAACCATTATCAGGTCGCGAAGTACTTCTCGATGACCGAGCATCTGATCATTCCGGAACTGCTGGTGTTCTCGAAAGCGTCCTGGGACAAGCTGTCGAAGGAAGACCAGGCGCTGGTCAAGAAGGCCGGTCGCGAGGCGCAGGCCGAGCAGCGCGTGCTGTGGTACGCGGCCGAGAAGACCGCGCTCGACAAGATGAAGGAAGTCGGCACCCAGATCGTCATGCAGATCGACAAGAAACCGTTCCAGGAAGCGGTCAAGCCGGTCTGGGACAAGTACGGCGCCAAGTATGCCGAGATGACCAAGCGCATCGCCGCGGTGGGATAACGCTCCGGCAGTGCCACACTCCCATTTGTCGTCACCCGGCTTGACCGGGTGACCCAGTAGACACAGACGTCTGCGTCTACTGGGTCGCCCGGTCAAGCCGGGCGATGACAGCGGAGATTTTGGTCACCAGTATCGAGCCATATGAGGGGCAGCTTTTCATATGGAGGTCCACGACTTTGTGCCTTGCTTGAGGTGTCATGTCCGACGTTCTGTCAAAATCCCCGATCATCCCGCACCGGCATGATGAATCGGCAAGCCACGGCGCGGCTCGCGCCTTCCGGCGTGCGACGAATGCGGTCTACTGGACCGGAGCGGTGTTTTCCTGCGTGGCACTGGTGGTGATTTCGGCGATCATCCCGTGGGCCGTCTACACCCGCTACATCCTCAACAGCGCGGCATCCTGGCCCGAGCCGCTGGCCGTGCTGCTGACCATCGCCGTCACCTTTATCGGCGCCGCAAATTGTTACCGGCAGCGCATTCACATGAACATGACGGTCGGCACCAACCTGCTGCCGCCGCGCTTTCGCGTCCATGCCGCCTTCATCAGCGAACTGCTGATGGGCGTCATCGCCCTGTTCATGATGATCTGGGGCATGAAGCTGGTCAGCGCGACATGGGGCAATTCGGTCGACGAGTTTCCCTTTCTCTCGGTCGGCATCACCTACCTGCCGATCCCGGTCAGCGGCGCCATGATGTTCCTGTTCGTGCTCGAGCGACTGATCATCGGGCCGCCGCCGCAGGACGGCAGCGACGCCCATATCGCGCTCGATTGATCTTCCTACCAGATAGAAAAGACTGACATGGACATCGCGGTTCTGCTTCTCAGCATGTGTCTGTTCTTCGCCGTCGGCATGCCGATCGCGTTCGCGCTCGCTCTGGCCGCTCTGGTCGGCGCGCTGTGGATCGATCTTCCGGTCGCCGCCGTCATGCAGCAGCTCTCCAGCGGCGTCGGCAAGGTATCGATGCTGACGGTGCCGTTCTTCGTGCTGGCTGGCGCCATCATGGCGGAAGGCGGCATGGCAAAGCGGCTGGTCGATTTCGCGGCCGTCGTGGTCGGCTTCACGCGCATTCGCGGCGGCCTGTCGCAGGTCAACATTCTCGCCACCACGATCATGTCAGGGATTTCCGGATCCTCGGTCGCCGATACCTCGGCGATCGGCTCGGTGATGATCCCGCAGATGGCAGCGCAGGGCTATCCGCGCGTGTTCGCCACCAACGTCACCATCAGCGCGTCGGTGCAGGCGATCCTGGTGCCGCCGAGCCACAACGCGGTGATCTATTCGCTGGCAACCGGCGGCGTGGTTTCCATCACCAGCCTGTTCCTCGCCGGCATTGTGCCGGGCCTGCTGCTCGGCTTCTCGATCATGCTGCTGTGCCTGTATTTCGCCTATCGCGACGGCCATCCCAAGGGTGAACCGGTGCCGGTCAAGCAGGCGATGAAAATGCTCGGCGACGCCACCTGGGGCATCGTCACGCTGGTCATCGTGCTCGGCGGCATCCTCACCGGGGTGTTCACGCCCATCGAGGCTGGCGCGGTCGCCTGCGTCTGGGCCTTCTTCGTGACCATGTTCATCTATCGCGATTACAAATGGTCGGAATTGCCGATGCTGACCTATCGCACCCTGCAGACGGTGGCGATGGTGCTGACGCTGGTGGCGACCGCGTCCTGTTTCGGCTATGTCGCCGCGGTAATGCAGATGCCGGCGCATATGACGGAATTCTTCGTCGCGATCTCCGGCAACAAATACGTGCTGCTGATGTGGCTCAACATCATGCTGCTGGTGCTCGGCACCGCGCTCGATCTGGCGCCGCTGCTGCTGATCTGCACGCCGATCCTGCTGCCGGTCGTGAAGAATTTCGGCATCGACCCCGTGCATTTCGGCATCGTCATGCTGCTGAATCTCGGCATCGGCCTCCTGACCCCGCCGGTCGGCACCACGCTGTTCGTGGGGTGTGCAATCGGAAAGGTCTCGGTGGACGAGGTGATGAAGGGAATCTGGCCGTTCTACTACGTGATGTTCGCGGTCCTGATGCTGGTGACCTACGTGCCGTGGTTCTCGATGGCGCTGCCGCATGCGTTCGGGTTTCGTTGAGCGCGGCGCCTACTGCGGCGGCTCCATTGTCAGCTGTCGGTAGCGTTCCTTGCCATTCACCAGATGACGGCGCATGGCGTCGCGGGCCTTGCGCGGGGAGCGGGCGCTGATCGCGTCGAAGATCGCCTGGTGTTCCTTCTGCACGCTTTCCAGGTAGCGTTTTTGCAGCTCCGCCTTGCCGTCAAACGTGCGAATGCTCTGGCGCGGGATGATCAGGCCGCCGAGAAATTCCAGAAAGCCGACGAAGCGCGAATTCTGCGTGGCGATGGCGATGGCGAAATGGAAGTCGAAATCCTCCTTCACCGCGCGGTCGCCGTTCTCGATGGCGCGGGTGAAGGTGGCGGAGGCTTTGGCGATGGCCTTGAGCTGTGCGGCGGTGGCGCGCTCGCTGGCGATGGCAGCGGCTTCCATCTCGACCGCGGTGCGCAGTTCGAGGATCTCGATGACGCTGTTCAGCGAGCCCAGCCCGTCGGGGTCGATGGCATAGGGCTGCTGCGCCGGGTCCGCATTGACGAAAGCGCCGGCGCCCTGCCGCGTCATGACCAGGCCGCGGGCGCGCAGCGCCGAAATCGCCTCGCGCACCACGGTGCGGCTGACGCCCATGGCCGCCATCATCGCCTGTTCGGTCGGCAGCCGTGCCCCGGCCGGAAGCTGGCCCCCGGCAATCTGCGCGGCGATGCGTTCGACCACTTCCTCGGTGCGGCGCCGCACCGGGGTCAAGGGACGCAGCAGATCGGGCCGGGTCGTCTTGCCGTCTCGGCGGCGCGCCGGGCTGGGTCGGTCTTGTATGGTCATCGTACAAATTTGCTAGCATCGCGTCTGGTGGGGCGCAAGGTCGCGGATGGTCGCGAATGCGGGTTCTGAGACGGTCAGGTTGCGGCGGCGGCCGCGGCGCCTCGCAGGTCGCATTCGACCCAGGCGCCCTTGATGGCAAACCGCTCGAATGGCGAGGCGGCCACCGTCACCTGCAGCGGCGCTAGGAAGTGCGCATCCGCGGGGCTGCGCAGGTGAAACAGCACGTGATGGGCCGACATGGTGTTGCGGGACAGCCAGACGATCCCGGAGAACAGTTCGACCAGCAACTGGCCATAGCTTGCGAGGTCGGCAGCGCCGAAATCGTAGGTCGGCGATACGGTCATGAAGCGCGCCCGTAGCACCGGACCTTCGAATTTGTGCATCAGCAGCTTGTTGACCTGGCAGAAGGCGTGCGGCACCGACCCGTCATAGAGACCGTACAGACCTGCCTTATGGGCGCCCTGGGCCATCAGCGGATCGAGCGCCGCGAAGGGTCCTTGAGAAAAGCTCGAAAAATCCTCTTCGAGGCCCTCGGCAGCCCGTCTCCACTGCGACTTCAGCGACGCCCATGTCTTGTCGGCATCGATCGGCAGAAGCCGCATGTTGAAGTCCCCCGATCCACGACAGCGTGCGATCCGACGTGACCGTAATGCTCGACGGTCAACATAAGTATAACGCTGCGCGCGGAGAAAAGCGCGGCCAGATGTCGGCCTTCCCGGCCGGTATCGGGTCGCCGGCCGGGCGCGGTCGCTAGGCGCCGGCGGCGG
>DATCUS010000175.1:0-12455 GCA_036561845.1 Tardiphaga sp.
TATCGAAGCCGCGGCGCCGACGCCGTCGGAACGCGCCATTGCCGCAGCCGCCGCGCGCTACGAACAGATCCTCGGCTATCGCGCGATGCCCAGCGCGACCACCCTGCGCGGCGCCACGTCGCCGCTCGACGCCGCGCAGACCGTCAACGTTGTGCCCGAACAGGTCATCAAGGATCAGTTGCCGCGTAACCTCGACGACGCGCTGGTCAATATATCAGGCGTCACCCAGGCCAATACGCTGGGCGGCAGCATGGACGCGGTAATGCGGCGCGGTTTCGGCGACAACCGTGACGGCTCGATCATGCGCAACGGCATGCCGGTGGTGCAAAGCCGGTCGCTCAACGCTGCGGTGGAGAGCGTCGAGGTGCTGAAGGGCCCGGCGTCGATGCTGTACGGCGTCATCGACCCCGGCGGCGTCGTCAACACCATCAGCAAGCGTCCGGACCTCTATCAGCACGGTTCCGTCTCGGTGATGGGCTCGACCTATGGCGGCGGCAAGGACGGCGGCAACGCCACGTTCGATCTGACCGGGCCGATCGGCGCCGATGGCCTCGCCTATCGCTTCATCGCCTATGGCGTCAATGAAGACTACTGGCGCAATTTCGGCCGCACCCGGGAGACTTTGATCGCGCCGTCGCTGGCCTGGTATGGCGACGCCACCACGGTGCATCTCAATTACGAGCACCGCGAGTTCCTCTATCCGTTCGACCGCGGCACCCTGCTCGATACCCGCACCAAACAGCCGCTCGCCATTCCCGCGACCCGCCGCATCGACGAGCCCTTCGACAATACGTGGGGCGTGTCCGACCTGATCCAGGCCTCGGTCGAACACCGGTTCAATGCCGACTGGAAGCTCAACGCCGCCTACAGCTACAACGCCGAAACCTCCGCCGCCAACCAGCTCCGCACCACGGCGGTGAACCCGGTGACCGGCGTCGCGACCCGCAGCAATGACGGCACCGGCGGCTCGCTGTCGCAGGACAGCTACGGCACCGCCTATGTGCAGGGCGGCTTCTGGCTTGGCGAGATGCGCAATGAAGTGCTGTTCGGCGGCGACGCGCAGTACCGCGTGATCTACCGCAAGGACCTGTACCGCCAGACGGTGTCCAGCGTGTTCAATGTCTACAATCCCGTCTACGGCCTGATCTCGCCAAGCACCACGGTCTCGGCCGCCGACAGCGAGCAGACCGACAAGCTCGCCACCCGGGCGCTGTTCTTCCAGGACACGCTGCATCTGACCAACCAGCTCGCGCTGGTCGGCGGCGTCCGCTACATGCAGTTCGAGCAGCTGGCCGGCAAGGGCCGGCCGTTCGTCACCAATACCGACCTGTCAGGCGACAAGGTGCTGCCGCTCGGCGGCGTGATCTACAAGCTCACCGACCAGGTCTCGCTCTATGCCAGCTATACGCAGTCGCTGAAGCCGACCTCGACCATCGCCGCGTTCTCTTCGAGCCTCGCCAACTTCGTGGTCGGCTCCAACGTGGCGCCGGAGGAAGGCACCCAGTGGGAGACCGGCGTCAGGTTCGATATCAACAAGCGGCTGTCGGGCACCGTGGCGCTGTACGACATCGAGAAGAAGAACGTGCTGGTCACGCAGCTCAACACCAGTACCGGCCTGCTCGAGGCCCGCGCCGCCGGCAAGGTGCGCTCGCGCGGCGTCGAGGTGGACGTGACCGGCAAGCTCACCGACGACTGGAGCATGATCGGCAGCTATGCCTATACCGATGCGCGGGTGACCGAAGACCCACTGCTCAAGGGCCTGGCGCTGCAGAACGTGGCGCTCAATACCGGCTCACTCTATCTCGTCTATGATTTCGGCACCACATTGCCGGGGCGGCTGCGGCTTGGAGCGGGTGGGCATTACGTCGGCGACAGGCCCGGCGACGCGGCCAACAGTTTCGTGCTGCCATCCTACGCCGTCGCGGACGCCTTCGCGACTTATGAAACGAAATACCAGAATCTGCCGGTGACCTATCAGCTGAACGTCAAGAACATCTTCGACAAGGTGTACTACCCGTCTGCCGCGAGCTCGATCTACATCGCGGTCGGCGACGCCCGGCGGGTTTCCTTGTCGGCGACGGTGGCGTTCTGATGCCGGCGCGCGGCGCTGTCGCCGGCGCGGGGGGCGCGCCATGAGCCGTCGTCCGGTCAAGGCGGCGCTGCTGCAGGTTCATTCCGTGATCGGGCTGGCCGTCGCGCTGGTGTTGTCGGTGATCGGGCTGACCGGCGCGACGATGAGTTTCGAAGACGAGATCGGCGCCTTCATGAATGCCGGCATCATGCGGGTCGAGGCGCGCGCGGCGCCGATGCTGACACCGGATGCACTGGTCGCGCGTCTGCAGGCCGCGCAGGATTTCGGCAAGGTGTCCGCCGTGACGCTGTCCAGCGATCCGTCGGCGGCGGCGCGCATCCGCTTTGCGCGCAACGAAGGCGGCACCCGGCCGTCCTCGGTCTATGTCGATCCTTATGACGGCCATCTGCTCGGCGCGCCGCGCGGCGAGAACTTCTTCGCCACGGTGCGCAAACTGCACCGCTGGCTGCTGCTGCCCGGCGACGGTAAGGGCGTCGGCCGGCAGATCACCGGCGTTGTCGCGATCGGGCTGGTTGTCATGCTGGTCTCCGGGCTGGTGCTGCGCTGGCCGCGCCGGGTCCGCAGCATCAAGGCCTGGCTCAAGCCCAACCTGGCCATGCGCGGCCGCGGCTTCCAGTGGTCGCTGCATTCGGTCGCCGGCACCTGGGTGCTGCCGGTCTATCTGGTCATCGCGCTCACCGGCCTGTGGTACTCGTTCGACTGGTACAAGGACGCCGCCACCTGGCTGCTCGGCCGGCCGGCGACGGCGACGAAGATGCAACCCAAGGCGCCGCCGCGCCCGGCAAATGCCGAAGTAACCGCGCCGACCTTCGATCGGGTGTGGTCGGTCTTCCTGCGCGAGCAGGGCGACCGCTACGCATCGGCGCAGCTCACTTTGCCGCCCCAGGGCACCGTGGTGCGGGTCCGCTCCTGGCCTCGCGGCTCCTGGCATGACGGCGCCCGCGACGAGTTCCGCATCGACGCCGCCAGCGGACGGATCGCGCACGCCGAGATCTATGCCCACAAGCCGCTCGGCGAACGCGTGCTGGCCAGCGTACTCGACATTCACCGCGGCGCCATTCTCGGCTGGCCCGGGCGACTACTGTTCATGCTGGCGGCCGCGCTGATGCCGCTGTTCATGGTGACGGGCTTTCTGCTCTATCTGTCACGACGCAGGCTTCGGCGCAGCGCTGCGCCCGCAAGCGGGGCGCTCGTCGCCGGCGAATGATGGCTCGAGCGTCGTGATTTAATCCGGCGCGCTCACAGCCAGCCGTAATGCCGGAAGCGATAATACAGGAACCCGCATATGGAGGCGATGCCGCCGATCACCATGTAGTAGCCGTATTGCCATTTCAGCTCCGGCATGTGTTCGAAGTTCATGCCGTAGATGCCGGCGACCGCGGTGGGCACCGCGAGGATTGCCGCCCAGGCGGCGAGGCGGCGGGTGATCTCGTTCTGCTCGGACTGGCCGGACATCAGACTGGCCTCGAAGGCGAAGGCCAGCACCTCGCGCAGCGCGTCGATGTCCTCCTGCGCCCGGTTGATGTGATCGAGCACATCCCGGAACAGCGGCCGCATCTCGGGATCGACCAGCACCACGTCGGAATGTTCGAGCCGGTGGCAGACGTCGACCAGGGGACCGACGGCGCGGCGCAGCTTCAGGAGCTCGCGGCGCAGCTTGTACAGCCGCTCGAACTCCGAATGATGCAGCTTGCGGCGCAGCACGCGGTCCTCCATCTGCTCGACCTCGGCCTGGATCGCCTCGATCACCGGCAGGTAGTTGTCGACGATGAAATCGATGATGGCATAGAGGATGTAGTCCTCGCCGCGGGTCAGCACCGTCGGGCAGGCCTCGCAGCGTTCGCGCACCGCGGCGTAGGAGGCCGAGGCACCGTGGCGCACCGAGACCACATAGCCGCGGCCGACGAAGATGTGCGTCTCGCCGAAGCCGATGGCGCCGTCTATCATCTGCGCGGTGCGCGCGACGATGAACAGCGCCTCGCCATATTGCTCGACCTTGGGATGCTGGTGCGCCTTGGAGGCGTCCTCGATGGCCAGCGGATGCAGGTCGAACTGGACGCGGACTTTCTCCAGCAGCGCCGGGCTCGGCTCGAGCAGACCGATCCACACCACATGGCCGGGCTTCTGCGACCAGGCTTTCGCCTCCTCGACGGGAATTTCGGCGACGCGCCGACCACTGGCGTAGACGCTGGAGGCGATGACGCCGGCTTCGCGCGCGGCCTGTTCCGGTAACTTGCTGCCGTGCACGGCATCCCCCACGTCGATCGCGATTGGCATTATGCTATAGGGCAATAGACGCGCGGGCGGGCCGAAAGTTTCGTGACGCCGGTGGCGGGGTTGCTGGTTCGCCCCGCGGCTGCGGCAGAATGAGTGGCGTTGACCCTGGTCAAATCCCGGACCGCGGTTTCGATGCACCCTGACGACTGGCCGGCGGAGGCTGGTGCCGTTGCCGGCGTCGCGTCATGATGCGCGAGCTGCAGGGAGTTTCGCATGAAGCGCAAACCGGAACTGGTTGTGCTGGCCACGCTGATCGCCGCTGTCGCGGGCCACTCCGCCGCGGCACAGGATCTCGCCAATGGCCGGCGGCTGTCCGAGCGCTGGTGCACGGAATGTCACGTGATCGGAGCCGCGGGGGAGCGGCCGGGACGCGCATTTCCGTTTGCCGCGATCGCGGCAAAGCCGTCGGTCAATGCCGACATGATCGCGGCGTTCCTGATGATGCCGCACGCCACCATGCCCAATCCACCACTCAGCCGAAACGATGCCCGCGACATCGCGGCGTTCATCATGGCGATGAAGAAATAGCGCGACCGTCGGCGGCGCTGCGCCGGGCTACATCGGCGAGGGAAAATAGTTCACCAGCAACAGCAGCGTGCCGACGATCAACAGCGCGATGACGATCTTGATGTCCATCGTGGCGTCCCCCCAAGCGGGGCCGCCCGCCCCGTCTGCCGGCGCAGCAAAGCATGGGAGGCGCCACGGCGAATTGTGGCAGGTCAACTTCGTCACCTGCGCGGCCCGGGCATCGCAGGGCATGGTCGCTCCACCGCCGGACCGGCGTCGCCTCACGTCCTGAAGCGCAGCGCGTCCACCAGCAGCGCAAAGGCCGGCGCCGGTTGCCGCCGGCTGGGGTAGTACAGGTGATAGCCGGAAAACGGCGTGCACCAGTCGGCGAGCACCTGGACCAGCCGGCCGTCGGCGATGTGCGCGGCCACCTGGTCCTCGGGCAGATAGGCGAGGCCGAGCCCGGCGAGCGCCGCCTTCAGGCGCAGCGCCATGTTGGTGAATACGAGCTGTCCCTCGACCCGCACCTTCAGTGCGCGGCCACGCTTCTCGAATTCCCAGGCGTAGATTCCGCCATAGGTCGGCAGCCGGATATTGATGCAGGCGTGCGCCGTGAGGTCCTGCGGCTTTTTCGGCTTCGCCCTGGTGGCGAAGTAGCCGGGTGCGCCGACCACCACCATGCGGAAGTCCGGACCGATGCGCACCGCGATCATGTCCTTTGCGACCTGCTAGCCGAGCCGCACGCCGGCGTCATAGCGCTCGGCGACGATGTCGGTCATCCCGTAGTCGACGATCAGCTCGACCTTGATGTCGGGATAATCCGGCAGCAGTCTTGCCAGCGCCGGCCAGATGACCGCTTCCGCCGCGTGTTCGCCCGCGGTGATGCGGATCGTGCCGCCGGGTTTTTCGCGCAGCTCGGTGAGGGCGGCGAGTTCGGCGTCGATCTCCTCCAGCCGCGGCCCGACCGTGCGGACCAGCCGCTCGCCGGCTTCGGTGGGTGCGACGCTGCGGGTGGTGCGGGTCAGCAGCCGCACGCCGAGCCGCTGCTCCAGTCCTCGAATGGTCTGGCTCAGCGCTGACTGCGACACGCCGAGCTGCGCCGCGGCGCGGGTGAAGCTGTGCGCCCGCGCCACCGCCAGGAAGGCGAGCAGGTCATCGATCGGGTGGCGGGCCATTGATAAGTCCAGCTAATAGGTCCTTCCCGATTATAACATCTAATCGCAGCGCGCGGGGCGCCCTAAATGTCCGGCAGCGACAATCCGCTGTCAGATTTCCAGGAACACACCATGCAGAAACGCAAACTCGGCAATTCCGGTCTCGAAGTCTCCGCCATCGGCCTCGGCTGCATGGGGATGAGCTTTGGCTACGGCCCGCCCGCGGACAAGGCCGAGATGATCAAGCTGATCCGCGATGCGGTGGCGCGCGGCGTCACCCTGTTCGACACCGCCGAGGTCTATGGACCGTTCATCAACGAGGAACTGGTCGGCGAGGCGCTGGCGCCGTTCAAGGGCCAGGTGACCATCGCCACGAAATTCGGCTTCAGGCTCGATCCGGTGACAGGCGCTCAGGCCGGCCTCGACAGCCGCCCCGAACACATCAGAGATGTCGTCGAGGCGTCGCTGAAGCGGCTGAAGGTCGACGCCATCGACCTGCTCTATCAGCACCGCGTCGATCCCGACGTTGCCATCGAGGACGTCGCCGGCGCGGTCAAGCAACTGATCGCGGACGGCAAGGTCAAACACTTCGGCCTGTCGGAAGCCGGCGTGAGCACGATCCGCCGCGCCCATGCGGTGCAGCAGGTCACGGCATTGCAGAGCGAATACTCGCTGTGGACCCGCGGACCGGAGGCCGAGGTGCTGCCGACGCTCGAAGAGCTCGGCATCGGCCTCGTGCCCTATAGTCCGCTCGGCAAGGGATTCCTCACGGGTGCGATGAACGAGACCACGCAGCTTGCCACCGGCGACTTCCGCAACATCCTGCCGCGCTTCACGCCGGAGGCGCGCAAGGCCAACCGCGCGCTGGTCGATCTGCTTGGCGCGATCGGCGCGCGCAAGCGGGCGACGCCGGCGCAGATCGCGCTGGCCTGGCTGCTGGCGCAGAAGCCGTGGATCGTGCCGATTCCCGGCACCACCAAACCGCATCGGCTGGCGGAAAACCTCGGCGCCGCCGATGTCGAACTGACCGCGGGCGATCTGAAGGAGATCGCACAGGCGGCGGCACAGATCACGGTGCAAGGCGCGCGCTATCCGGAGAAGCTGGAGCAGATGACGGGACGCTGAGTCGACAGTTTATGCGGCCCCGGTGCTGGCACCGGAGTCTTGCCAAGACCGGTTCTCAGCCCGATGTCACATTCGGCTCTCAGGCAACAAAAAGGAGACCGCCTCGCGGCGGTCTCCTCGAAATCCGGTCCCGCGAACGGATCAGCCGGCGCGCTTGAATTCGTCGCGCACCGCCTGGCTGGCACGGTCAAAGACAGCACGCGTTTCCGTCAGGGCAGCCATCAGGACGGACCATGACTGGGTTCCTGCCTGGTTCAGTTTCTGGAGTCTTTCCTCCGCCGCGCCGGCCTCGGCCTTCATGCGCGTGACGGCCGCATCGATATCGCCCCGACGCTCGGCCACGAATTCGTTGGCCGTGGAGCCGAGCTTCTCGGCCGCGTCGCGCCATGCCTTGAGCTGGGCTTCGGCCTGAAGCTTGAACGTTGCATCCTGCAGTTCCATCTGCTTGCCGAAGCTCTCGACATATTTCTGGACTTCCGCCTCGAACGCGCTCCACTCGGATTCCAACTCTTTCTTGACGCCGATCCAGGCCGCCTCATTGGCTTCCGCCTGTTTCTTGACCGTGTCCCGGAAACCATCGCGGTTCCTGCGCAGATCGGCGAGAATCTTGGCCGCCTTGTCGTGGGCATCGGCCTGTACCGCTCCGGCCTTGCCTTCGAGCGACGTCAGCGTGGCGTCCATTTCATCCAGCCGCTCTTTGGCCCAGTCAATGTAGAAGTGGATACTGTTTTGCGTCGCCATGTTTCAGCTCCGTGAATATCCCGTGGAGGGGATAGATCGCGGCAATGATTAGCATGCTGCCTCATTGCATTTCTTGATATGAGTCAACGCCTGCCGCGGGCCGGGCGACTTAAGCGGACAGCGGGTTCGGGCGCGCCATGAGCGGCTTTGATGTCGGTCAAAGGCCTCTGCTGTTGCTGTCGCTAGGAGGCGATGTCAGCCATTGCCGGTACGCTCTCGTGCCGGTAGAGCCGGCCGACGGACGACATCTTTTTGTTTTTGCGAGGAGCCTTTATGGCGGGTGATAATGCGCGGATCATGTCGTCGGCGTTTCGGGCCAAGATCATGTCCGCCGATGATGCCGCGGCGCTGGTACCGCATGGCGCCAATGTCGGCATGAGCGGCTTTACCGGATCCGGTTATCCGAAGGCCGTGCCGCAGGCGCTCGCCCGTCGTATCGAGGGCGCGCATGGCCGTGGCGAGCCGTACCGGATCGGGGTCTGGACGGGCGCCTCGACCGCGCCCGAACTCGACGGCGCGCTGGCCAAGGTCAACGGCATCGAGCTGCGGCTGCCCTACCAGTCCGACCCGATCACCCGCGAGCGCATCAACTCCGGCACGATGGAGTATATCGATATCCATCTCAGCCATGTGGCGCAGCATGTCTGGTTCGGCTTTCTCGGCCATCTCGACATCGCGGTGATCGAAGTCACCGCGATCCTGCCCGACGGCCGGCTGGTGCCGTCGAACTCGATCGGCAACAACAAGACCTGGCTCGACCAGGCCGACCGCATCATCATCGAGGTCAATGCGGCGATGAACCCTGCCATGCAGGGCATGCACGACATCTATTACGGCACGCGGCTGCCGCCGCACCGCACGCCGGTCCCGATCCTGGCGCCGGGCGACCGCATCGGCGAGACCACCTTTCGCTGCGACCCCGCCAAGGTGATCGCGGTGGTCGAGACCGATGCCCCGGACCGCGACACCAGCTTCGCGCCGCCGGACGCCGTGTCGAAAGCCATCGCCGGGCATATCCTGGAGTTTCTCGGCCACGAGGTGAAGCGCGGCCGGCTGCCGCCCGAACTGCTGCCGATCCAGTCCGGCGTCGGCAACGTCGCCAATGCGGTGATGGCCGGGCTGGAGGACGGCCCGTTCTCAAGGCTGACGGCCTATACCGAGGTGCTGCAGGACGGCATGCTGGAGCTGATCCGGTCCGGCCGCATGGTGTTCGCCTCCGCCACCGCATTGTCGCTCAGCGCCGCCGCAGCCTTGCAGTTCAACCGCGAACTCGATGTGCTCCGCGACCGCATCGTGCTGCGGTCGCAGGAAATTTCCAACCATCCCGAGGTGATCCGGCGGCTCGGCGTGATCGCCATGAACGGGATGATCGAGGCCGACATCTACGGCAATGTGAATTCGACCCACATCCGCGGTACCAGCATCATGAACGGCATCGGCGGCTCCGGCGACTTCGCCCGCAACGCCTATCTGTCGATCTTCATGACGCCGTCGACCGCCAAGCAGGGATCGGTGTCGTCGATCGTGCCGATGGCCACCCATGTCGACCACACCGAGCATGACGTGCAGGTGGTGGTCACCGAGAACGGCCTCGCCGACCTGCGCGGCCTGTCGCCCAAGCAGCGGGCGCGGGTCATCATCGCCAACGCGGCCCATGCCTCGTTCCGGCCGGCGCTTACCGATTACTTCGACCGTGCGTGCCGGCTGTCGCCCGGCAAGCACACCCCGCACCTGCTCGACGAAGCCTTCCGTCTCATTCGACCGGTCTGAACCGGACGGCGTCGCCGGCGGCGGTCCGGTGACCATGGTACCTCCAGCCGCTTGACCTGCGCATGCTGCTGGGAGAGCGTCGCGGCCTGCACAAGCATCAACAAGGACAGCACGATGGCCGACGAACTCATCCGCTTCAACGACGGCGCGGCCTATGAACGGATGATGGGCGGCTGGAGCCGGATTGCCGGCGACATCTTCCTCGACTGGCTGGCGCCGACGGCGGGGTTGCGCTGGGTCGATGTCGGCTGCGGCAACGGCGCGTTCACCGAGGCCATCGTGCAGCGCTGTGCGCCGGCGGAGATCCAGGGCGTCGATCCCTCCGAGGGGCAGATCGCCTTTGCCCGCACGCGAGAAGCCGCGCGTCCGGCCGTGTTTCAGCTCGGCGATGCCATGGCATTGCCGTTCGCCGACGGTGCGTTCGATGCCGCTGTCATGGCGCTGGTGATCTTCTTCGTGCCCGATCCGGCCAAGGGGGTCGCCGAGATGGTGCGCGTGGTGGCGCCCGGCGGCCTCGTCGCAGCCTATGCCTGGGACATGGAGGGCGGCGGCTTTCCGCTGCACCCGATCCAGGCCGAATTGCGCGCCATGGGCGTCGTGCCAGTGCTGCCGCCCCGCGCCGACGCGTCGCGCATCGACGCGCTGCAGGCGCTGTGGACCGGGGCCGGCCTGCAAGGCGTCGAGACGCGGCAGATCGAGGTGCAGCGCCGGTTCGCCGATTTCGAGGATTTCTGGAGCAGTGCCATGCTCGGCGTCAGCATCGCCACCACTATCGCCGCGATGCCGGCCGCCGACGTCACGCTGCTCAAGAACCGCGTCTGCGCCAGCTTGGGAGGCCCGGCCGGGCCGCTGTTGCTGCGGGCCCGCGCCAATGCCGTCAAGGGACGGGTGCCGGCATAGGCGCGCGCTATTCGACCGCGATCGCCAGCCGGCCGATCAGTGCCACGACCTCGTTGAGATCGCGGGTCTCGCGATGTTCCAGCAGCATGGCCAGCTTGCGCACGCAGTCGTCGTCGCTGGACAGCCACGCAGCCAGGTTGGGCACAGGTTCGGCGGGGGATGGCTGGACGTGCGACATGGCATCACCTTCGGTTGCGTGCGAGACGACCGGCCGCCTTGTGCGGATCGATTCGCCTGACACC
This sequence comes from Tardiphaga sp., assembly GCA_036561845.1. Lineage (GTDB taxonomy): Bacteria > Pseudomonadota > Alphaproteobacteria > Rhizobiales > Xanthobacteraceae > Tardiphaga. The sequence goes on from DATCUS010000175.1 coordinate 10,809, forward strand.
GCCGAAGGTATTCTGCCGCGCCTCTGCGAAGTATGAAGTTCCGACCCCGTGGAATTGCGGGACGGGACCGCAGCCTTCGGACCCCCGGGGTAGCGTCCAAAAAAATCGCGCTCCTGTCCGCAAGGGACGGGAGCGCGCAGTCGGGTAGTACCGAGCCCGGGAGAAACGGGGCCGGATTCAGGAAACGAAGGTGGCCGAATCTGCGTCCGCCGGCGTGGGGATCCACAGCGTCGGTGCCTGATCGGCCGACATGTCGAGGTCGGCGGCGATCGACTGCAGGTCGGCCAGAGCAGCGATGCCGAGCTTGTCGGAGACCCACTGCCAGAGACCGCGGATCTCTTCGGACGACTTTCCGGTCGGGGCGAATTCGGTGACGGCGAGGCCGGCAGCGAGTGCGTCCTGGTGGTCGTTGCGCATCACGATGAACGGCTGCGCAACCAGGCCGGTGAGATCGAGTGCCTCATCGCCGGTCAGGCTGTTGGCCGCGTTCTGGATGCGCTGGCCACGGATCGGCGTCTGGTTGAGCACGAAGGCGAACGCCTTGTCGAAGGCGCGGATGGCGCCCAGCGTCGAGGCGGTGGCCTCGATGTCGGCGACGCTCGGGCGCGACGGGATCAGGCAGAGATCGGCGCAGCCCAGCGCCGTCGTGGTCACCGCGCTGGTGCCGGCGGCGGTATCGATGATGGTCAGCGTGATGCCGCTCTGGTCCAGCAGCCGCAGGCGCGGCTCGAGTTCCGAGGCGCAATAGATCGGCTCGACGAGGGGGTCGGCATAGGGGCGGCGCGACTGCCAGTTCGAGAGCGTGCCCAGCGGGTCGGTCTCGATCAGGCGAACGGTATGGCCGTCCGCAATCGCGGCCAGCGCGAGGCCGATGGAGAGGGTGCTCTTGCCGCTGCCGCCCTTTTGGGTGGCCAGTACGATCGTATACATGTTCGGTCCTTGAATGGTTGAATTAAGAGGCGGTGTCGCCAGACCTGCGCCGCTACCGCCTTCGGCGATACGACTCAATTTTGCCTGGACGTGTCGGCCCGACCTACAGAACCATTCACGGGTCGCCGCGTGTCCGAATCAGCAATGTCCTGAAGATGGAGCAAGGCCGGCGGCAAGGATACTCCGGTTGACTACTGTCCGTGGAACTACCGGTGAACTATCAAAACGGTTTCGCTAGTTCAGCTATCAATGAGGCCGCGCTGCGGGCCTGTCGTGGGCCAGTGCCTGGCTGACCGCGCGCAGCTTGTCCGGATTGCGGGTGATATAGATCGCGCCGATGCGGCCGTTCTCGATGGCCAGCGCGGTGATCTGCAGCGGCGCGCCGCGCTCCATGCTGGCGTAGCCGGGGAGGCCGTCGATCCACATCGGCCGGATCAATTGCGGCGGCTGATCCGCGGTCTTGCGCTGCAGGCCCGCGAACAGGCGCAATACGCGCTGCAGCCCGACGATCGGATTGAGGAAGGCGTGTACCTTGCCGCCGCCGTCCGATTGCAGCACCACGTTGTCGGCCAGCATGCTGCGCAGCGCCGCGAGGTCGCCGCTGCGGGTGGCGGCGAAGAACGCCTCGGCGATGCGATTGCCTTCGTCATGCGCGACCGGATAGCGCGGCCGCGCATCCTGCACGTGGCGGCGCGCGCGCACCGCAAGCTGGCGCAC